>NZ_JAKUGJ010000021.1:0-77663 GCF_022663915.1 Bacillus cereus group sp. BfR-BA-01331 | reverse complement strand
AGCAACAGGAGCAACAGGAGCAACAGGAGCAACGGGAGCAACAGGAGCAACAGGAGCAACAGGAGCAACAGGAGCAACAGGAGCAACAGCAGCAACAGGCGCAACAGGAGCAACAGGAGCAACAGGAGCAACGGGAGCAACAGGAGTAACAGGTTCAACCGGAGCAACAGGAGGCGGAGCTATTATTCCGTATGCTTCAGGTACAACGCCAGCTGCGTTAGTTAACGCATTAGTAGCTAATACAGGAACTCTCCTTGGATTTGGTTTTAGTCAGCCTGGCGTAGCGTTAACAGGTGGAACTGATATCACACTAGCGTTAGGGGTAGGTGATTATGCATTTGTAGCACCACGTGCAGGAACTATTACGTCATTAGCAGGTTTCTTTAGTGCAACAGCTGCATTAGCGGTATTAACACCGGTACAAATTCAGATGCAAATATTAATTGCACCTGCAGGAAGTAATACGTTTACAGTTCAGGGAGCGCCTCTATTATTAACACCAACATTTACTACAATAGCAATTTTGGACACAGCATCAGGGATCGTAGCTGAAAGTATTCCAGTAGTTGCTGGGGATCAAATACTATTATATGTTTCATTAACAGCAGCTAGTCCAATAGCTGCAGTTGCTGGATTTGTAAGTGCAGGTATTAATATCGTCTAACTTGTTACAATGTTTGTTTGAAATTTAAACAGGCATTTGTATATAGCCCCACCTAATTTTATTAGGTGGGGCTATATTTTTTTGAAAGATAGGTAATAAACCAATTGGGAAATTACTCTTTATTAAGTTGGTATATAAGAAAAATCAAAATTTATGATTTACACTTTATTGTTTATGGAATAAGTTATATGGTTTGAAAAATTACATATAAACAAAAAAAATGAATTCTATTAAAAATAGAATTCGATAGTATCAAAAGCCCTTATTATATCAGTATTTGTAGCATGTTTATTATTAACTAGCCCCAAAATTAGCCCCATTTGCTGTTAAACTCTGA
The DNA here is from genome assembly GCF_022663915.1 of Bacillus cereus group sp. BfR-BA-01331. Classification (NCBI taxonomy): domain Bacteria; kingdom Bacillati; phylum Bacillota; class Bacilli; order Caryophanales; family Bacillaceae; genus Bacillus; species Bacillus cereus group sp. BfR-BA-01331. The sequence continues at coordinate 76,662 of NZ_JAKUGJ010000021.1, read as the reverse complement.
CTAAATAACTCTACTGACATGGATTCTAATTCCTTTAATACATGACCATAAATTCCATAAATCATTTGTGGAGAATTCCCTAAACGTTCGGCAATCACTTTCACATTTAAACCTTGATTTAATAATATAGTGCAATGTGTATGACGTAAGCCATGTATTGTTATAGCAGGAAGCTTTGTTTTATTTAATACTCTTCTAAATGCATAAAAAACACAGCCATCTGTTATAGGTTTTCCAGTTTGGTATGATGTAAATACAAAAGAATCGTCTTTTAGTTTGTATCCAAAGGACAACATTACCTTCATACACCATTTTCGATATATCTTTAATTGATTTATTAATACATCATCTATTAAAATTGTTCTATAGCTATTTTTCGTTTTGGGTGATCGTATACCTTTATTATCCCTAGTGCGTTCAATAGTTATTGTTTTATTATCAAAATCAATGTTTTTCCACTGTAAACCACAGGCTTCGCCTCTACGAATCCCTGTGTATGCAACGGTTAATAAAAATGTATAGTTTGTGGCATTTTCTTCGCGTTTAGCTATTGTTAAAAATTCAACTAATTGCTCAGGTGTGAAATAATTATTGTTTTCTTCTTTAATAGTTTCATGATTTGAAAGTTTGATTTTTGTGAAGCGATTGCGAGACAATATTTCATCTTCTACAGCTGCATTAATAGCAATCTTGAATAGGGTGTGGAATAAATGAACTGTACTTGGCTTATACTTCTTTTCAAGTACATTTAAAAATTCTCTTTTATATGTTGTTCTATCCAAAGTTTGTAACTTGAAATGGCCAAGCAACGGTTTCATTTGTAAGCGGATGGCCATTTCACGTTGTGCCCTTGATGCTGGTTTCCAACTATTTTTATATGTGGTATACCAAATATCCAACCACTCTCCAATGGTTAGTTGATCATGTTCAACTTTTTTAGATTCACCACGTAGTGTTGTAACTTTAACTTCTAAAAGAGATTTGATGGCTTCTTTTTCTGACTTAAACCCACTTTTTTTCTTCTCTTTTCTTTTCCCTGTGTTGTCATAATACTTGTGACGATACATCCACAGTTTTTCATTCTTTGTATTGAAATAATAGTATATTTCAGGTTCTTTTACTGATTTGTGTAGTTTCACTATTACCATTCCTTTCATTACTTTGGCTGGCGTATGCATAGGAATGGATAAGTGTTGAATTGGTGTTATTTATCTTTGTCACGATCAGATGAATCTTGGTTTAAAAATGTAAACTTAAAATTCTTCATATCGTCGTATTCCTTTTCAATGTCTTCATCTGAAGGACAATTTACTTCAAGCTTTTCAAATAAAACTTCTAATATTTTTGTAGCTGTTTCCCTCTGTTCATAATTTAGCGATTTGCCACCAAAAAATACATCGCCCCCATTTAAAAGTATTTTTAAATCAGGATAGTGTAGTCTGCGATACTCCCACAAGGCAAAATCTTTATGGTCTCTTTCTATATACGCTTCTTCTTCTTCGGGTGTCATGGATTCCCAAAAAGCCTTTTCTTCTCTATGTGCTTGTATATCTGCATCTGTATATAATCCAGCCTGCCAAGCTAATTCAGCAAATTCAATTCCAAGAGTCTCGGATAATTTTCTAATAACACCATATGCAGGTTGTCTTTGTCCTTTTTCAAAATACTGTTTTTCCTCTAGTGATAGATTATCAAATGGATTTCCGCTTAAAAGATACTCGATTGTCACATTTCCTATTTCTGCAATTTTTGCAAGGCGTTCATTATTTGGGACTGTAATTCCCTTTTCCCATTTCGAAACAACGCTTTTGTTAGCATTTAGTATTTGCTTTCCGAATTCCTCTAATGTCATTCCGTTTTTAATCCTTATTAACTTTATTCTTTGTCCTAACGCTTCTTTATTATTTTTCATGATATACCTCCGAGTAGGGTTAATAATAATTTAATAATACAGCAAGTATCATAAAGTGTCATCTTTTTATTGACAGTATCATGAAGTGTCACTTATTATAAAAGTATCATAAAGTTTCACGCGGAAGGAGGGAAGGTATGAAAAAAGTTACATTAACTGTAAAAGAAGTTGCAGAATTATTGGGTGTTTCTTTAACAACTGTATATTCAATGACACGTATGAGTGAAATTCCACATGCGAGAGTTAGGGGGAAAATACTTTTTCACCGTCCGACAATTGAAACATGGTTAATTAATGGAGCTATGCAAGAATACGAAAAAGTAGAAGCTTAATTCGATTAATAAATGGAAAGAGGTGAAAATAGTGATTCCTGCAAATGTGCAACTGAATATTGATGAAAAAGCCATTAAGGAATACGTACTGCAGCAAATAGATCAACAACTTCACGAAACCTTATTGATGGTTGATCTTGAAAAGTTAGCAGTAATTACATCAATGAGTAAGAGATTCCTAGAAGATGAGATTTTATCTGATCCACGTATGAGACTAATAGAGCGACGTCGCAATAGAAAACGTTGGTGGTTCTATAAGCAAGCTCTTGAAGTAATAACAGAAATTGTAGATGAATGGTAATGGTAATCAACAACGCTTTGGCTGGCGTGTGCATAGGAAACAAAGTTCATAAAAGATTAGGTGGATAATACTTATTAATTCAAATTGCTTGATATTTTATAGCAACGTCGATTTGGAAACAATTGAGGTGAATAGGTTAATGACAACTGCTGAAATACGTGAAGACAAGTTACATATCATCTTAGAAAAAGCGGAGAACGGTGATCCAAAAGCAATCCAAGTTTTAAAAGGAATTAATCGAATATTAAAGCAAGTATGATATTTGCTTTTAAAAACATTACTAAGAGAAAAGGGGGTGCTCATTTTTGAAAGTTACCATGCCGCACTATATTACAAGAATTGATGAAATGTTACCTGGATCAAAAATTATCAAGCTTACTGGATATGCAAATGGAAATCAAGGGTATCAAAAAGCGAAAACGCCAGTATGTAAGTGGAAAGATAGCCAGGGATTAGATGATTTAGAAATAAATAAATGGCTAAACCAAGGCGGATGGATTGGAGCAGTTATTCCCCAGGAGCGGATTATCATAGATGTGGATGACCAGGTTCAAGGAGAACTTGTGAAAGATTTGCTTGAAGGAGAAAACAGGCATCACCATTCGATTAAAACACCAAACGGATGGCAGTTTGTTTTTGCAGCTAAAGAGAAAAGGACACAAGACATTAAACAGATTACGAAATTTTTCTCTCAAATAGGTGTGGTTATTGATACCCGTACAGCTCGAGCAGGGTATATTGTTTTTCCGACAAACAACACAGAAGGACGCTACATAGCAACTAATAGCATAGATCAGCTGGACGAATTACCACACTATTTAATACCTGTTAGAAATACAGATAAATCTAAAGGTTATATGTTTCCAGTACCTATAGAAAGCTCAGGGAGCAGAAATGACACAATGTATAAGTTTGCTACACATTTAAAAGCGTGGAATGTTCCTAACGAGGAGATAATGCAGGCAATGGAGCTTATATATGAGTATTTTCTTTTAGATAAAACTGATTTTCATTATAACGAATTAAAGACCCTTACGCAGTCAGCTATTCAATGGAAACCAGACCAGTCAAAAAGACAGCATATATCTGACAATAATTTTGAAACCTATGCCGAAGGTAAAGACGAAAATAAAATCATTCCTAAGCCTTTTAAAGTAGGAAATAAAGGTACACTTTTTGAGACGAGAGAGGATAAGGATGGAAATGAGATAACAAAACTCGTATCTCGTAAAACACCATATATTACAAAGGAATTCCATAACATAGAACGTTCACAGGTCCTTTATGAAATTGAATGGAAGGAAAGTAATAGAACTGTAAGTGAAGTTGTGTCAGCTTCTACTATTGCTGTTAGAAAAGAATTACTAGAACTAAGTGATAAAGGTTTTTCTGTTAATGATAATAATGTTAAGAAAATCATTGCTTATTTTGATCAATATCTATTGGTTAATAATATAGGACAACATTATGCAGTAGAACGTTTAGGGCATATAAAGGATACTTTTATCCACCCTTTAGTTACTAAAGATGTTGAAATTATGGCGATAGATCATGGTGAGAAACAATTACTTGAAGCCTTTGAGGTGAAAGGAACAAGTGATACTTGGAAAACAGAAGTGTTTGAACGAATTAAACAGAATCCAAAGGCTGTATTTTTTGTTCTTTCTAGTTTTGCGAGTGTCATTATAAAGGATTTACGCTTGCAACCTTTCATTGTTGATTTAAGCGGAACCACCTCACAAGGGAAGACTACTACATTAAAAGTAGCCGCAAGTGTTTGGGGTAATGAAAGCTTAATGAGTGAATGGAATGCTACAAAAGTATCTATTGAGAGAAAATCAGCATATTTAAACAGTTTTCCTTTATTAATGGATGATACACGAAAAGCCGATGAACGTATTTTAAAAGATGTTATTTATTCTTTCAGTGGAGGACGTTCAAAAGGAAGAGGAAGTTTAAAAGGAAGTCAGAGGGAGTTTACTTGGCACAATATTTTACTAAGTACAGGTGAAGTAACTTTAAACGAATATGCAAAAAATCAAGGTGGAGCTGCTGCTAGAATTATTCCGCTAGTTGACCAGCCATTAAAGAAAGATCATAGCAATATTATGGCAATACATGAAGCATTGGAAAACAACTACGGAGCGATAGGAATAGATTTCTTAAAAGTTTGGTTGAAACATAAAAAGGAGCTTATTCCAGAGTATCACAAGTTTAGACAACACTATGTAGATAAAGCCAAAGATAATGAAGTATTAAGCCGATTAGCTGGATATTATGCTGCAGTCCATTTTACAGGAAGTATACTAAAGAGCAAATTGGGTTTTGATATTGATCTAAAAGCTATTTCCTCATTATTTGACGATATAGCAGAAGAAAATAAGGCGATAGACAAGCCTATGCAGTTTTTAGAAGAGATACTTTCGGATTTGGATAGTAGTAGACAGGATATATTTTATGATTATATGCCTAAAATTATTAAAGCGATTTATAAGAATAATCAAAGGCAGTTGTTTTTGACACCAGCTTATGTAAAGGATTTTTTAGGATTAGAAGAAAAGCCAACACGTAGAGAATGGTTAAAACGGGGAATCACTTCTCCAATAGAAGATAGGGGGAAAAACGTTGACTATAAACAAGTAAAACACAAGGGTAAGAATGTCAGAGTGATATTTTTAAATATGGATATTGTCAATGAATTAGGATTTAACTTTCATGAGGAAACAAATGTACATTAAAAAATGCAGTAGCGAAAGTAACAAAAGTGATGATAAATTCTATCTTCCTTGTTACCTCATTAAACCTTAGGGCCACAAGGGATTGATAGTTAAAGGTAACAAAAGTAACAAAGGTAACAAGTAAATATAAGCTATGTTTTTTACTAGAAAACTATAAAAAAACTAAAAAACTAATATACAGTACATGTTCAAAAAAAGTGTTACTCTTGTTACCTTTTCAAAAAAAAGGTTAAAGCCGTTGGGAGAGTAAGGTCTAAATGGGTAACGAAATCTTGGAGAAATACGTTACCATCGGTGTTACCTTGTTACCAAAACATAAATAAACAAGGATGTGTAGAAATGACTTCAAAAAAAGCTCCAATCGTATTAGCAATTGAACGTGATGAAAAAGGAAATCTTAGTACATGGTGTCAATACTGTGGAAAGTTTCATCATCATGGAACAGGTGAAGGACACAGGGATGCGCATTGTATAGAGGAAGATAGTCCCTATATTCGTACAGGCTATGTCCTTAAGAAGATGAAACTATCGGGTAAAGAGGTTGTTACAAAGAGTGAGCCTAAGTAGGTGATACGTAATTAGTTTGCCTTAAAGATTATCAAATGTTAGAAGAAGAGATCACTTATTTGGAATACAAATTAAATAGAATACATGCTGAATTAAAACGTCAGAGCAATTGGGGTAAAGATATATTAAAAATAGATACAGGCAATGAAGAAACAGAAAAGATAATGGATCAACTTAAGAAGAAGCACACATTGTTATTGAATATGCTGAGCTATTCTTTGGTTTAGCTATAAAATAATTTAAGATAAATTTCCTGAGACACCCCCCGGGTAAAATATAGAAACAATTTTTCTGGGGGACCAGGCAACGCGGGGGGGAGATTTGTCTTTTTATTTTTTTCTTTCCGCGCGTGAAAAATAGAAAAAAAGGCCAAAAAAAGATGCTTTCCTATTTTTTTAGGAAAACATTCATGTTTTTGATTGGTAAATTAAATTGTTACTTACGAACCTATAAACCGTATTAAATCAACGTTTGTTTCGTTAAAATTAGATTATCACAACTCGAATATACACGTCAAATAGTAATTTTCATTTTAAAAAAATAATAAAACAAGTGATGAAAGGGTGTTGAAAGTATGATTTCAAATGAAGACAAAAAACAAACAGCTTATGAAATGTATAAAAGCGGAAAATACTCATTTAAAGAAATTGCAGCGGAATTAGAAGTCAAAGAGAGCACGTTAAACAATTGGCGTCACCGTTACAAGTGGGTAGAACTATCAGCAAATATAGAACGTCAAAAGCTTTATGATTTACTACTGTCTAAATTGAAAGATAAAGGTTTAGAAAGCGAAATGCAATTCGTTGACATGGTGAATACGTACATGAAATTTTTCGATATCAAAAACAAATTGATTGAAGATATTGAAGAGCGTGGCGTATCTGTAATGGGTATAACAGGATCAGTCAAAAAGAATGATTCTATTTCGGAATTAACAAAAGTTATCACGTCTATGTCAAAGTTGCTGGAGTTTTTAGGTATCGACATTGAAAAAACTGAAGACGATGAAGAACTTTATATATAAATAATAATATAACAGGAGGTCATGAAAACATGGCGCATTTAGAAAATAGTTTAAAATTGAAAAAATTGTTTTATCAACGAATCAAAACAGAAGAAAGAAGCCTTCCAATCCTAGAAAAACTTAAATTAGCTCGCGAATGCCAAAGAAACGTTACATCACGCGATGAATATAACCATATTACAAAGATCGTTGAAGAACTAGAAAAAGAGTATGAAGCCGAAATAAAGTTTGGTTACACGCCAACTGTTATTTTTAGCGAAGAAGACAAGGTGCAGGCATCGAAAGTGGTCAAGAAAGATATTGAAGCAATGGACAAGCGATATATCAAGTTATGTAAACGCAAAGATGAATTAGAAACGTCTATTGTCGATGAAGTTGCCGCTATTAATGTAGAACTAAATGAAATGCATGAAGCTCATAGAAAGTTAATGCATTGTAACGTGCTTTACGGAAGTTATTACCGCGAACTATATGAAATGGTTACATCTACGAAATCGGAGGTATTACGATAATGATTACACTATATGAAAAGATTCTATCGGCACGAGAAAGAAAACATGCTTATCATACTTATGATATTGAACTAACGCCGCTAACAGATGCAGGGAAAGTATTATTCGGTCGTATGGACTTATTAAAGGAAGAAAGGGACGGACAAGTTAAAAACTGGTTAAAGAATGCTTTATCACGTAACAAAAGCAACTTCAAACCTAATGATAAATATACTTTTTACTATGATGATCCGAAAGAATCAGAAGAACAGCGAGTAAATGAAGTGTTACGTTATGTAGAAAACAAGATTTATAGCAAATGGGAAACAAGTACAAAATGGGGTAATTTAAAAACGCCGGTACTTGGAGTCGACTATTCAGTGGAAATTGAAAAGCGATTTGATGTACTGGACGCTCAGAAAAAGAGCAGCAACCCAAAATCGCTTAAAAATTCAGCTATTGAAGTTGAGGGAAAAGAAGTAAACGAAACGTTAGTTATTGAAGGTTAACACTTGAGCCCTTTTATTTAGGATTCCTTTCCATTTGGGGCGGAAAATAATGAAAATTGGCTTTTCAGTTTATTCTGTATGCTATTTTGTGTAATTGTCTAATGTATTTATACCTAAACGACGAATAACATGAAATAAAGAGGGATAAGCGCGTTAGGAAGAAAGTTACTAAGGAAGCAATTGCAGAAGAAATAATAAGAGAGGTAAAAGAAGATGAAAACTAAACTAATTCTAGACATCAACAAAACTCAATACGCACAATTAAACTCCATTGTCACTGGTCGCGTTGGCGATAAAGTAAGTAATATTGCGGATGTTTATCTAATAGACGGTGGAAGTCCATATAATTTAACAGGATCAAAAGTATTTTTTGAATGTGTAAAGCCTGATAATACAGTTGTTCGTGATGATAATGGCGTAAAAATGATTGATGCTACAAAAGGACACTTTGAATATACATTCCCTACTGAAACGTTCGGAGCAATCGGCAAGGCAAAACAAGCGTTTATGTCGATTGAAAAAGATAAAATAATAAGAGCGACAACGCAAGATTTTGTATTAATCACATTACCAGATGCAATGACAAATCGCATTCCGTCAGAATCTTATTTATCTGATTTAGAAAAACTAATCAAAGAATTAAATGAAATGTCATTAGAAGAAATAAACAGCCAAGCCGCCGCGGAAGCATCAGCAGCAAAAGAGTTTGCGGAAAAAGCTAATGAAGTATCTAATAGTGTACAAACTCAATTAGATACTATTGTCGTAAACGGCGATTCATCTGTTGAAGCAGCTCAAGCGCGTACAGATGTAAAAGGGGACACTTCATCTTCATTGAAAGCACGTTTAGACAAGGAACAAGTAAAAATAGAAGGTCTATTAGACAGTCTAAAGTTTACCGCTAATGCGGACAATCCTTTAATCATTGCTACTTATGATGGACTTAACCAAACAACGCATCCTAAAGTGGTATATTTCGAAAACGGTTGGAGTGGTTGGAAATATTGGATGGCTCATACACCTTATCCGAATTCAATAGATAGATATGAAAATCCAAGTATCTCAGTTTCTAACGATGGAACCAACTGGGTTAACCCTTCTGGGATCGTAAATCCGATTGACCAACCGACAGAAGCTGAAATCACAGATAAATATCATATGAGTGATACACACTTATTGCTCGTTAATGGTTATCTCGAATGTTGGTATAGATTTAATAAAAATGGAGTTACCGATCAGATTATGCGCAAAAAGTCATCTGATGGGATAAATTGGTCAGAACGTGAAGTTATGTATACACTATCAGGAAATAATATGGCGCTTTCTCCTGCGATTGTTTTTGATGAAAACAAGTATAAAATGTGGTATGTCACTGGTAATTTTGAAATCAAGTACACAGAAAGTCCTGACGGAAAGACTTGGGGAAACATACAATCTGTAACAATTAATACTGGTTCGAAATCGTATAGACCATGGCATTTAGACGTTATTAAATATGGAACTAACTATGAAATGCTACTTAATGCTGGAGATGCTTCCTTACCATTAGCTAATGATAGAAAAGAATTATTGCACGGAGTGTCTAATAATCCAACTAATTTTTCGTTGGTGTCCATTATGAATCCAACTCCAGCCAACAGTGGAAAATGGGATAACTATTATTTATATCGTTCCTGCCTCGTAAAAATAGGTTCATATTACAAAATTTATTACGCTGCCATGAGTCAAACGAAAAAATGGCATGTAGGTTTAACGGAAAGTGCGAATATAAAAAATCTAATTGGACTCTCATTAAATAACATGGACGGTGATCTAGTAAACGTAAATGACATCAAACCTGTTCGTGACGTCATTTTAGAAAAAGGGAATAAAGTCTATTTATCTAAAACTAAGGCATCTTATGTGACTAGTAACGAAGTTAAACTTGTTGAAGAAGGTGTTGGTGGAGCTAGACTGAAGCTTGAAACGTGGGCTCCAGACACTTTAGGTATTGTTGGTGATAACGGAAAAACTTATGGGGATTTGAAAGCGGGCAAGTTTATTCTCGGTTACTCCGAATTAGCCGATAATGACTTAAAATTGTTGAACAAAGGTGTATCTGGCGTACATCTAAAGGCTGGGAATAGAGCAGACACCTTAGAAGTTAGAAATGACAAAAATACCCTGACTGGAAACGTCGAAGCAGCAATTGCGTATGTAAGTAAAATTTCTGCGTCAGATGCAAACCCTATTTTCATAGATTCAATTTTACAAATAAACGGCACTAATCCGATGAGATTAAAATTCGTAAATCCGAATGTAAACGGAGCCGGATTAGGAATCGGAACAAGTGCATCATCATTACGAATTGTAAGTGATAGCGGGTTACAATTTGGCTCTCTTGAAATAGCAGGATTACTATTTCAAACCGGAACTGTTCCATCGGTAGAAGGAGCGATTCGTTATAACTCCACTTCAAAAAAACACGAAGGGTTCAATGGATCTTCATGGAATCCAATGTATTAAAGAGGTGAGTATATATTTCAATAAAATACGGCTTTTATAACAAAACGAAGCGTGCTTATAGCAGACTTTTTTATTTTTCCATAAGTCGGTAGTATATACTTTGAAAAATTCACAAGTAGTACACCGCTAGTACACAAAAATAGTATATTCTACGAGAAATTACACATAGAAATAAGAGGATAGATATTATGGAAAAAGACGTTAATTTCTTTGTAGGGTTATTATGGGGTGGCTTATTTTCAATAGTTTTATGGATAGCATTTTTTCAATTGATAGTTTTATTATAAAAAGAATTTAAAAAAGAACAAAATACGGATTGTATAACAAAGAGGGGCGAACAGTCGTCTCTCTTTTTTTTCTCTACATATGGAAAGTAGTAGTAGTTGTTGGCATATAAAACTCTATAATTCAAAGTTACAGTTAAAGGCATCTTGAAAATGCGTTTAAGATATCATATGTGCAGCAGTTCAACAAGCTGTAACAAGGGAAACTGGTGCACGGTTGCTCTTTTTAATTAATTTTAATGGGAACTTATATTTCACTGTGATACAATTAATATTGGTTTAAAATTCCAATATTAATTGTAGAGAGGGTCGTGGAATACTTGAATTTTCAAGCTGAATTTATTAAAAAAGCAAAATATTTTTTAGGAGAGGATTTAGACGAGAAAATCATCACGGATGGACATAGTAAGCTCATTTCTGATTATGTACTGTTAATGGAAAAAGGTATAGGAACTGTAAAGAATCATAATTTTAAAATCGGTGCGGGTCATATATACTCACGTGTAAACATAGATGGTATTGAATTTTATACAAAGGTTAACAACGAAAACAATACAATCGAGGTAACTAAAACTATTAATGGCGAAGTTACTTCCCTGGATACAATTGTTGTACAAGATGGAGAGTTATTTGCCCTAGGTCGTAATGAAAAATTTACAACAGTGATCTTAGAAGATTACCTACGTGAAACATTTGGTGAAAAGCTAGGTTTATAAGGTTAGTGTTTATCTGTGTTGAAAGCATTCCTTAGGGAGTGCTTTTTATATGTAAAGAATTGTAACGGAATGTTAATATTTTTATTATGGTGGGGTTTATAATATTTGGAGCTGTAAAACTAATATTCACTAAATTAAAGTACCTATACTAATAGGTGCTTTTTATTATATAAAAATGGCATAGGTGGTGTAGAGTAAATGATTACTGAAATCAGAAAAACAATATCAGGTACAGAGTATTGGGATTCAAAAGAAAAGCGAAGTCTATTTGTTCCTACTGGTGAAGAACCGGGATTCGAAGTAACTGTTAATCCTGAGAGTATGGTCTTGGTCTTGGACTTATCAAGTAGGCCTGATAAGACGGTAGTGGTAGTACCCTTTAATGATATGACAGTGAAACAGTTACGTGAGTATGCTGATGAGTTAGGTATTGAAATTCCAACCGATGTTAAAAAGAAAGAAGACATAATTGACTTACTATCATGAAGTACTGTGACTTTAACGGCTGCCGTAACAAGATAAGTAAGGGAAGATATTGTGAAGGGCATAAATGCAACAAGCCACTAAGGAAGAAGAAGGACAAGAAGAATATCTATCATCATGAGAACAAACCATTCTATCGTACTGACGAATGGAAGTTTGTTAGGTCTCAAGTTTACGAACGAGAGAATGGCTGCTGCAAACGATGTGGAAGGTTCGTCTTTGGTCGAAGTGCTCATGTTCATCACGTTATACCAATTAAACAAGATGAAACACTTAAATTAGAAATAAACAACTTAATGCTACTTTGTCCAAAATGTCATATCAAAGAAGAAAATGAAGATAAACCAAAAAAAAGTTTTTCCGAGTTATTTTGGATAGATCTAACTTTGAAATAATATATATAATTCTATAAAGGAATTAGTAATAAAAACTAGAATCTGTTAGTTTAGGAAAATATAAGTGGATATAAAGATTATGTCTATTTAGAAAGAGGAGGAAGGGTAAATGTCGAATAGACAAAATGGAGTGGTCAAGTGGTTTAATGAAGAGAAGGGGTATGGATTTATTACACCGCAGAGTGGAGATGATCTTTTTGTTCACTTTAAAGCTATTCAAGCAGATGGCTTCAAAACTTTAAAAGAGGGACAGGCAGTCACTTTTGTAGCAACACGAGGTCAAAAAGGTATGCAAGCGGAAGAGGTACAACTTGCGTAATTAATCTTTTTTATAAAATTGAATACAGATTTGATAGAGAAGAATTCAATTTGATTAATTTTTTCAAAATGGATTCTTTTTGTTTTTCATTAAATATAGGTGTGCACGGCACTTTTAATAAATTGTATTTCAAAGCTGTAAAGGCCCCCCTGTCAAAAATTAAAATTTGTCCTCTGGAAAGGATAGGTAGCGTAGGGGGCATTTCTATCGTTAGACAACATTTTTAAAAAATAAGGGGGGTGTGAAATGTATACGGAAATATATAAATTCTACATAATAAAAGCCACAACTCATGAGAGTGTGACTTACATGTTTTTATTCAGTCTCAAAGCGTAAAGTGATTAAAACTCCTAATGTAAGTTCAGTAATTACAACTACATCTTTGTCTTTTTCATCACCATAATCAACTGATTTTGTTTTTCCGCCTACAAAGTTAGCTAAAATACTTGTTATTGATTCTGAGTCTAGTAATTTGCCGATCTCAATATTTTGCTTCTTTGGCACATACCCCTTTAAACTCCATTTTGTACATTTTGTATTTCATTCAATGTTGAAGACATTATATCTACATAATCTATCATAGCACCTATGTTTAACTTGGCTGTTTCAGTATCATTTTCATTTAAAGCTATAAATGCTTGGTCTACCATTTGTTTAATTGCTCTTGCATCGTCTCTTAATTGAACTTTGAAGTAATCATACTCCTTAGGAGGTTCTATACTTGCTAGTCTATTAGCTCTCCCACTTACTCTACTTAATTCTCCCTTTAATCCTGTTTGAGTTGTTTTCCACGTTCCATCTTTTTCAGCTAAGGATTTAATAGATTGAACTGCCGTCTTTAAGTCATTAGAAGTATCCTTAATATCTTCTTGATACTTCTCTAAAGGAGAAGATGCACTAGAACCTTTAGTTAACTGCTTATCTCTATACTCTCTTTCCTCAGCTAGTGTTCTACCTTCTCCAATTACAGCTTCTTTTACTGTTTTATCGTTTGAGACTTCATTTTTATCTGTATCTTCTTTCTTTTCCGTTACCTCTTTTTCTTCCTTTTCTTTCTTTTCAGCAAGCAATTTTTCCTTTTCAGCAAGCAATTCTTCTTTTTCTTTGTATAGCTTATCTGCTTCTTTGTCTATTGACTCGTCTTTCTTCTTTTCCGACTCTGAAACCTTTAAGCTATCAGTCTTCTTCTCTTCTGTATTGTCCTTAGAACATCCTACCCATGCTACTAACATAAGTGGTAATGCTAAAAAACATATTAGTTTCTTTGCTTTCATTGTGTATACTCCTTTTTAAAAGAATTGTAATTAATTAACATATGAAACTATAACATAAATTACATAAATAAGATATGTGAATATTTCATCCTTAAGAGGGGTTTTGAGAGTTTTAATAATATGAAAACATGTATTACGGTTGTAGAGAATCCCGCTCCTTATGCTTTAAAAAAATCCCTTTATTGGTTCCTCAGCGTTTGGGGGCTTTTTTATGCTTCCATAAACTCTTTATCAAAGAAGTTGTTTACGTAACTGATTATTTTTGTAAAGGTATTAATAAATCTCAAAGCGAACTTATCCATATTCATAATGAAAGGGTGATGAAATGATTATTAGAGAAGGTATTGAAGTCACTAAAATAACCTTAGATGGTTATGAATTACCAATTCCAGAAGGATATTCTGAGTTTCTACTTCGTGCTGGATACTGGCGAGTTGGTGAGAAAGTAGAAAGAATTAATTATGAGGAAATTCTAGCGGATTATGATAGAAAAGTTGTTCTGGAAGATGGTAAGTTGTGTACGATACTCACTTACAAAGGGAATAAAAAGAAAAGGGGTAAAAAATCATGAATGAAAGGGAGGATCTTATAGAAAGAAAAGAACGAACTATATTAGATAATCCACCAAGCGATGAAACAGCATTAAAAATGGCTGAATTCTTTATGAGAACTTCGGTACCTCGTATATTGGCGGAAATGAAAGCCGCAGAAGAAGCTAAAAAGAAAGGAGATAAAAAGGCAGTAATGTAATAAAGGGAATTTTTTATATAGTAATAACCTTATGTGGTAATATATATTTACAACATAAGGAGGGATAAAGTGGACGATTTTTGGTTTAAATTTTTCACGCTATTATTTACGGGTATTACAGCAGGGATGGTAATTGTTAATTCTATTAGAGATTACTTTACTAAGAAAAAAGATCGTAAGATAGCTGTGGAATTATCTGAGAAAAGAAGAATGCAAAATGAATTAATGAATCATATTACGAAAGTTCTTGATTTAGGTAGAAGGTGTAGGGTAGAAACTGATGAAAACAATAAACAAAAAATGAAATTTGAATTGTTAAATCATAAAATATTTATTTGGATTAATTTAGACAGAAATAATTGTGTACAAGAGGATTTAAGAGAACAATGTAATATTTATATTAATTTTTGTGCTTCGAGTTTAGAAGTAAGTGATAAGGAACAACAATTATCCTATTTAGATGGTGTAAATAAGAATTTTAATTTTATTTTGCAGCTAATTGATAAGTATATTGAAGAAGAGAATAAGTTAATTGATGAATTAATGTAGTCACATTCAACAGAGCGTGGCTATTTATATACCTTTTATGAAATTGCATGTGGAAAAAATGGTGAGGTTAGATGATGTACTAAAGAAAAAGTGAACGACTTTGAAAAATATTCGTTCACTTTTTACTTTATTCTTTACGTTAAATGTAGTTCATAATCCCCGTCAATACTGTTTGGATCCCCAAATGTTTCTTCGTATAGACTAACGGCTTTTGTGAAACCGTTTTTTAATGCAAAGTGATAACCTTCTTCAGTTATAACTTCCTGTAATATTAAGCGTTTGAAGCCCTTTTCTTTCGCAAATGTTTTAAACCATTCAAGAACAGTACTTCCTTTTCCTTCATTACTTGGGGTAATGCTTATAGCAGCAATTGCCAAGTATGGTTCTGGGAAAAATTCACTTCTAAGGTTAATGGTGACTTTAGATTTTTTAGAAGAAATATCTAAAGAATACTTAGAAAGACCTTCTATGAACATTATTTCATCTTGTACTAATTCGTCTAATAACATTTTTAATTTTTGAAAGTCTTGTACATGAAGAGGGATTTTATTGAATTTTTCTTTCAAAACAAGTAACTCCTTTTACTTTTATAAGAATAAATATCATTATATCTGAAAAACGCAAGGATTGCGTGAAGAAATTAGCATTTGCTCAGGATTATTAAAAAAAGTTTTCCCCTTAGGTAGATAAAGGAACAATGAAAAATTTTGAAGGAAAGAAGAGCTAATAAATATTAACTACAAATAAGATAAATATACTATAGATCTACAGAGTTTTTTATTGTTTTTTTACACTTATCCATTTCTATACACACGCCAGCCTTTTATATTTTGGGTCCCAAACTAGCCCCACTTAGCCCCAGTAGTATTCTTATTTATGCTCTATCTTGCAATATAAATGATAAATAAAAAAAGCCCAAAACCCTGAATTAACAAGGGTTCTAAGGCATTTAATACTACTGTTTGCAGAGTTCCGATTCTATTAAAAACAGAATTCATCCATTAAATAAACTATATACTAGTGGGTTAAATTGTTAATCATGAGCGGTGAAATGTCATTGCTCAAATTAGTAATAAACTATTTATTTTTATTACAGTTACATCCTTTTTTCTTTATATAGCCTTGCTCGGCTAAATCTCTTTGTGACTGGGAATCGGAAGATTGAGAGTTCGAAGATTGAGAGGATGCTGAAGAGCTACTATTTTTATTATTAGAGTAGTTTTTTCGATAGTTATAATTACTCATAGTACTATCACCTCCAATTAAATATATAAATATTATATGTATGAACTCTATTAATTGTTACGATAAAAAATCTCCTTGGTATTTTCCGAGGAGATAAATGATGGTTCTATTAAAATGATACTAATTAATACCCCCAGTATAGAGGGAAG
The DNA here is from genome assembly GCF_022663915.1 of Bacillus cereus group sp. BfR-BA-01331. Taxonomy (NCBI): domain Bacteria; kingdom Bacillati; phylum Bacillota; class Bacilli; order Caryophanales; family Bacillaceae; genus Bacillus; species Bacillus cereus group sp. BfR-BA-01331. The sequence goes on along the minus strand of NZ_JAKUGJ010000021.1, from coordinate 60,119 downwards.
TAATAAGAATCTTGGTAATATAGATTTTGTTGTTGAGTAGGGGGCTGAGTTGACTGATTTATCATGTCACGGTTTTGATTACAGTTCGCCGGGGGACCAATTACCGTAGTTGATTGAATTGGGGATACTGCTTGTTTCCATTGTTGTTCATTGAGGCAATAAGTATGAGCCATCATATTAGCGGGAGTTAATCTTAAAATATCAGAACCAAAAATAACTTCTGGGGTTGGGGCATTGAATATAGCTAATAAATGAGTATTATCTGCTGAAGCAATTTCATAATGCCACCACGCTTGTGGAATGTTGGCAACTTGCCCTGGTTTTATCGGTAAGTTTAATATTTGATTCGTAAATGGGTTAAGTAAAGAAACAACTGCAGATCCTGAAATACAGTAAACAAGTTCAGCTGCATTTTGATGAATATGTGGTTCTACAACGTTGCCTGTACTTAAATAAATATCTAATAAAGAAGTATTTTCTAAAGTATTTAATTGTTTAATGCCAAGTACATTTATATAATTTTGGGCATCTTTCTTAAAAAAATTACTTTTACTTAAATCATGAGTGAAATTAGTTGAGGGGGAAGCGTAGTCGATATTAGAAGTCAATTGTATTACCCGCCTTTCTATAGGTAAGTATGGATACAACTTTAGGATATGTGCCTAGTGTTAGTTATGTGCATTTGTCTGTATCATAATAAATTCACCTGTTTTATAAATAATATAGGTTGTGCTTTTTATTTCTCATAATGTAAATACGGATAAAAATTAGAGCGAACTAATGAAAGTCGGAATTATTGATGTTAGGTTAGGAGTAAAAATATTAAAATTTATTTCGTATATTTTAATGGTTACGTTATATGAAAAGACTAATGCCTTATAGAAAGGAATTGGCCTTTTATTAGTGAAGTAATTAGAAAAGAAGTGCTTAGCTGGGGAGGTGTTTCTGAAAAGCCACACCGATTTGGTGGAGTAGAATTAAACTATGGCAAGAAAGAATTAGGGCATCTTCACGGGGATAAGTTAGCTGATTTATCATTTCCGAAACTAAAGCGAGATGAATTAATTAATCAAGGATCAGTTCAACCACACCATGTATTACCCGAATCAGGATGGATAAGTTATTATATAAAGAGTGAAGAGGATATTCCATTCGCAGTTGAGTTATTTCGTATGCAATATGACCGAATACAAAAAAGAAATAAAGTAGATAAATAAAAATTTATTTTTATGTCACATCCCTCCTAAATCGTTCGTCTTGTATGTAGAACGATAAGGAGGGATTTTATTATGAATATATTTGATGTAGCAATTGTTGGCGGGGGGCTTGCTGGGTTAACAGCATCTATATATTTAGCGAAATCTGGAAGGAAAGTTATTGTATTAGAAAAATCCAGTCGCTTTGGTGGTCGGGGGATGACTATAAATAAAAATGGCATTTGCATGAATCTTGGTGCACATGCTTTATACAGAGGAGGAGCAGCATTTTTAACTTTTAATGAGTTAGGTTTGAATCTTCCAGGTGGAATGCCATCTACAAAAGCACATGGAATATGGAAAGGGGATGTATTTACCATTCCAACAGATTTTCGCTCCATTTTATCAACACCGCTACTTTCATGGTCTGCAAAAGTACAATTCTCTCGTCTTATGATTCATTTAGGGAAATTAGATGTAGGAGAAGTTCAAAAAATGAGTTTATCTACATGGGCAGAAAATGAAATAAAAGATCCGATGGTTCGAAATATATTTTATGCACTATGCCGAACAACAACATATACGTTTGCTCCTACAATACAATTAGCATCATCTGTACTAAAGCAAATACAGCTGTCTATGAAAGAAGGAGTATTTTATGTAGATGGTGGTTGGGAGACGATAATAACAAAATTAAGAGATATAGCGAATAATGTTGGGGTGCAATTTCAGGCTAGTAAGCATGTATTGGAAGTAGAAAATTGTGAAGGTATACAAAAAGTTCGTTGTTCGGATGATGAAGTATTTAAAGTTAATGCAGTTGTCGTGACGATTCCACCGAAAGAAGCTTGTAAAATAATAAAAGGTGCAGAAGGAACAAGTTTGTATAGATGGAGTGAACAATCGGTACGGGTTACCGTCGCTGCATTAGATATTGGTTTAAGACGCTTAACCAATCCTACACATCAATTTGCATTAGGGTTAGATCAACCTATATTTTTCACGAATCAATCAAGAGCAGCAAAATTAAGTGAAGATGGAGCAATTGTAGTGAGTTTAATTAAGTACCATAATCCTATGCTAGAGATAAATCATTTTCATGATGATCAAGAACAGTTAGAAAATACGATGGAGTTGCTACATCCTAATTGGAAAAGAGAAGTTGTTGCAAAGCAATATTTACCGAAAATAACGGTAGTACATGATTTTCCTCATATTGACCGTGTTGAAAAACCGGGCCCTAATATACCTGAAATGCCAGGTGTTTACGTTGCAGGAGATTGGGCTGGGCATGATGAAATATTAGCTGATGCTGCGGTAGCAAGCGGGAAACGTGCAGCGTTACACATTTTAAAGCAATTAGAAAGTGAGGCAGTTCATCATGGAAACGGAGCAATTATATGAAGCGTATCAACCATTATTATTTTCATTAGCATATAGAATCCTTGGGAGTGTTATGGACGCTGAAGATATCGTTCATGACGTATTTATCGAGGTAAATAATATAGAGGATGTTCAATCTATAGAAAATATGAAAGCATATTTGTGTAAAATGGCGACAAATCGTTCAATTGATACATTACGTTCGGCAGCGCATAAACGTAATGTATATGTAGGGATGTGGTTACCAGAGCCATTTGTGGAAGAGTCTGATGAGCCAGCAGAGTCATTTGTAATGAAAGAATCAATTTCTACGGCATATTTATTACTTTTACAACAATTGTCTGAGGTAGAAAGGGTTGTTTTCATATTAAGAGAGGTTTTCAGTTATGACTACGAGGAAATAGCTTCAATTGTTGATAAGAGTAGTGTGAATTGCCGGAAGGTCTTTCAACGCGCACGAAAAAGTATTTTAGATAAGCCGAAGCAATCAACATTAAGTACGAAGAAAATGGCTGCCTATGTGGAAAAGTTTGTATCATCATTACAGTGTGGGGATACGCAAGGCATGTTAGAAGTATTAAAAACAGATGCGATATTTAAAGCAGATGGTGGTGGTAAAGTTACAACTGCAATTAATCCGATTTATTCTGCAGATAAAATTATACGTTTGTTCTTTGGAATTGTAAAACGATTGCCAGAAAAGTATAGTGTTGATTTCAAAATAGTAAATGGTGCACCAGGCGTTATAGTTACAATAAATAATAAAGTGACGTATGTACTTTCATTCATATTTGAGGATGAGAAAATTTCAAACATTTATATGATGGTTAATCCAGAAAAACTTATGCACTTAAATGTAATAGTATAAAAAAGACGCATTTCTTTAGAAGTGCGTCTTTTTTTTATTTTTCTAACATTTCAAGAGGTACATCTTTTTCGCCGGCTACCTCGAATTTAATTTCCCCGTCTTCTTCATAAATGCGTTTAATAATCGGTATAGTTATCATTAGTTTTTTATGCTGTTTACGTCTTCTAGCAGCATCTAAGTTAATCACGTTCATGTGTAAGCATCCTTTCTTACAGAAATATATAAACAAAAGAAAATGCGTCCGAAAAGGGCGCTTAGTTGAATTAGAAATACCGATTCATTTAAATGGGGTTTAGATTATCTTATAATTGAAAACTGATTGTAAAATAATGTGAATTAAATAATTGCACGTAGAAATTAACTTTACCAAAAAACGAAACAATATGCTATAAAAAAAATTAATTCTTTGTCGTATAACAGGAAAAAGGTGTGCATTTCGCATATAATGAAAAGTAGACGGGCATCATGTACTTTTTCATCATATTGCTTGGAAAGGCGATGGAGAAAATGAATACTCTAGATTCATTATTATTGCAACTTGAACAATATGGAGAAGAGCATGATCGACATAAAGAAAAAAGAGAAGAAAAATTAAGAAATATTTCTCGTGAAATGGGGCAGTTTTTATCAGTATTAGTAAAGGGGTGCAATGCAAAAAAAATTTTAGAAATTGGAACTTCAAATGGCTATTCTACATTGTGGCTAGCAAATGCGGTAGAAGAAACAAATGGAAATGTTATAACTGTAGAACTTTCTTCAGAACGGGTTGGAGAGGCACTTGGAAATTTTGAAAGGGCAAATCTTATACAGAGAATCGATATTCATAATCAAGAGGCTGGGGCATTTTTAGATTCGCAAGTAGATCGTTCATTTGATTTTATTTTCCTAGATTCAGAGCGCACGCAATACATGTGGTGGTGGGAACATATAAAACGTATTTTAGAGCCAAAAGGTTTTCTTGTAATTGATAATGCAACTTCTCATGCGGGGGAATTAGCTGGATTTATAAAGATGATTGAAGAAGACGTTACGTTTGAAACCGTATTATTAGCTTTTCAAAAGGGAGCATTTGTTGCGCGGAAGAATAATTAGAAGTGGACCTAATATAATTATCACATTGAAAGATAGTATATGTCAAAATATAGAGCATTGTATGAATTTAAGAAGGTAACTAAATGGAATTTAAAATTAATAGTCAGTGGTGATAAGTAAGGTAAGCTGTGAAGAATCCGTCTTCAGCATGTTGTTCTCTAGGTCTTAAGTCTGAGGAAAATAATGACGAGAACAGGTATACTTATACTATGAAACAGGGAATGACTGCATAAGCAGGTATTTCTTGAAAAATCGATTTCAAGCAAGCAAAAATGTATATGAAATACGATATATTAGATGAAATATAGTGCACATAAATTCGCACATATAAATAAAGGAGCGATTTTGTTGACTGAACTCGAGAAAAAAGAACCTGTATCGATTGTGAAAGATAATAATGTAGAAGTAGTAGTGGATACAGTAATAAAAGATGCAGAACTTGAAGAACTGAATAAAGAAGCAGATCTTTATGTACAAAAGTTAAATAGCGAGCAAAATACAGATTTATCAAAAGTATTGTCGCAGCTTGGAGACTTAGGGGATAAAGAGCAGCAAGCGGCAGGACAAACGCTATCAGCTTTAAAACGTCCAGTGACAGCGATGATGAATGGAAAGAATGAAGAAATTCCAAATACATTGTTAGAATTACGAAAAGTGGTATCAGAACTTGATCCAAACTCATTAAAAGCAACTGGTATGAAGAAACTTATGTTTAAAGTGTTTAAGAAAAATCCGCTTGAAAATTACGTGCATAAATATCAATCTATAGATAAGCAAATCGAGGAGATTATAAGATCACTTCTCATTGGCCGTGATAACTTGCAAGAGGATACGGTTGGTCTTGAAATGTTAAAAGAGCAATCACACGATAAAATTCACGCTCTTGATAAACAAGTATACTTAGGAAGAAAACTTGCTGGTATGCTTGAAGCTGAGAAACAAAATCCAGAACGTCAAAGGGATATTCCGTTAATAAATGATGCATTAGAAAAGATACTTGTGCGTACTCGTAATATGCAACAAGCAAAAAGTGTATTATTACAATCTATCGCATCTGTAGACATCATTAAGAAAAATAATGAAAAGCTATCAGAGGCAATTCGTAATGCAATTACGATGACGCAAAATGTTGTAACGGTTTCCGCTGCAATACAGCTTGCATTAACAAATCAACGTAAAACAATTGATGCTGTTAATGCAACAAATGAAGCGATTGAATCAATGGTATTAAGCAATTCACAAGCATTAAAACAAAATACAGAAGAAACAACAAAACTCCTTGAAAATCCTGCAATTAGCATGGATAAATTACGTGAATCATTCCAAAATGTATTTGCCGCTATTGAAGCATCTGAGAAATCGTCAGAACGTATTATTGAGTCTAGTAAGAAATTTGTAATTGAACTAGATACATTTAATGATGAGATGAAGCAGAAACTCATTCAGCGTCCAAGGAAATAACAGACTTTTAGAGGAGGTGAAAAAATGAGTTTCATTCAAGGAGTATTATTACTATTAGGATCATTACTTTTAATCGCATTTACTGTCGTCGTTTTAGTTGTATACTTCGGACGTAAACTTTATTTTTCATGGACGAAACCATATAAGAGAGCACACGATTCCATTGAGAAATTATCAAACAAATCGACACCGTTTTTACAAGAGTTTACGCAACATCCACTCTTTTATCGCTGGATTCGTACGGAAGGAAAGAAAGAACAACATACATTGAATACTCTTTTCTGTACATCAGGTCAACGTACGAGAGAACAAGTATTTTCAATGTTACCGAAAGAAAAACAGAAAAAAGTGCATGTAATGGCAAAAACAACGAAAAAGCTTACAAATGAAGATATCGATGTGGCCGCGATGAAAGTGAAAGATTTCTTAAGACAAGAAACGCAGCAAACTGTAAAGCCGACAGACTTATCGTTTTATAAACTGTATTTCTATGATCGATATCCAGATGCATTAAATACAATTCAAGCATATAAACGCTCGATTAATCCTTCACTACAAAGAACGGTTGATGACATTACAATTTCAGTATTAAATGCATTGCCGTACTATCAAGAGCAGCGTATGTTTGAACAACAACATAAACTTGAAACGTTTTTAATGAAAGATTTAACTGCGATGTTATCTTTAGTGGTGCAATTACCTCCATCACAGCGACCAGAAAAAGAAGAAGAGTTAAAAGTCTACTTGCAAAATTTCCAAAAAGAAATGGAAGTAGTAGAGCGTGATATTCGCGACTCCATTGATCATGATTTGAATGTGAAGATGAGAGCAGCGACTGAGAAGTTTAAGAATAAATAAAAAAGGCGCCTTAAAAGCTAAGTATTTCTCAGCTTTAAGGCGTTTTTTTTGAGATTTTATTTTGCCTTAACGGTAGTAAAACTAGAAGGAATGCTTTCATTATGCAATCGATCAACTGCAGTTACCACATACGTATACGTTTCTCCAGAAATAGCCGTTTTATCTACGTAAATTTCTCCAAGTTTTGTTTTTCTTACAGTAGTAAGTAAATGTTTTGGATTTTCTATATCCACTTCATTTTTTCCATTTACACGGTAAATTGCGTAATAAGCAGAGTCATTCTCTCTATCATCAATGATACCTATAGCAATACCTTCTTCTCTTGGAATAGCACCTTTTAAAGTAGGTTGTTTTGGTGGGTCTTGATCAAGCCAAGGCATAGGTGGGATTAATGCAAGATGCTTATATATGTCTTTTGAGAGTCTGTTTTTAACTCCTAGTGGATTGTTATTAATATCTTTTAAGCTAAAATGCATACTTCCTTTTATTTCAGGATATTGACGATTTAATGCGATTTGTTTTGGATATTCTTCAGGATCAGACCAAGCAGGGACAGAGTTGTTATTAATTTTATAGGCCGCCTGACCGATGTATAGGTGAATGGGTTTATTATTGGTTTCTTTTACCCACCAATCTACTAATATATCATATGCAGCAGGTGTAAAACCTATATTCCAATATATTTGCGGTGTAATGTAGTCAATATATCCTTTTTGTATCCACTCACGTGTGTCAGCGTAAAGGTCATCAAAGTTTCTTTGACCTGCAGTTGTGTTAGAGCCAGTTGGATCATCAGCTATATTTCGCCATACGCCAAATGGACTAATGCCAAATTTCACGTATGATTTTTCTTGTTTTATAGCAGTATTTAAACCTTTTACGAGTTCATTTACATTATTGCGACGCCAATCTTCGATAGTTGAAAAATTCCCATTATTATATGATTCAAATGTTTTTTGATCAGGAAATTCTTCGCCAACTACTTTATAAGGATAAAAATAATCGTCCATATGAATTGCATCAACATCATAATTTTTTACGATTTCTAAAGCGCCTTCCGTTATAAAGTTTTTCACATTTGGAATACCAGGGTTGTAATATAGCTTCCCGCCGTAAGGTACAACCCAATCGGGATGCTGTTTTGCAGGGTGATTATCCGATAATCGATTTATATCAGTGTGATTCATCGTTATTCGGTATGGATTAATCCATGCGTGGAATTCTATATTTCTTTTATGTGCTTCTTCAATCATAAATGCGAGTGGGTCGTATCCAGGGTCTTTTCCTTGTGTACCCGTAATGTATTCAGACCAAGGACCGTAATTTGAAGGATAGAAAGCATCAGCAGTCGGTTTAATTTGTACAACGACTGCATTCATACCAGTGTTTTTTACATCGTCTAATAGTCTTATAAATTCTTGTTTCTGCTTTTCAATAGGTAAGCCAGTTTTTGAAGGCCAATCAATATTGAGAACAGATGCTAGCCATACAGCGCGTAATTCATGTTTTTTGTAAGTATTATTTACTTCAGCATAAGTAGAGTGAGGGGAAATAAAAGAGAAAGGAATAAAAAAGATGACGATACAACATATCATTAATAAACGTTTAACAATCATTTATACGCCTCCCTATCATATGATTATCTAATATATTATCTGAGGCGGGGTTGGCCTTGCAATAGAGAAAATTGCATATTGAAACATTAATTTAATAGGAAAAATATTTTTAGTGAAATTTACTTTCAGTATAACTAAATCGTTTCATTTCTTCATATGCTTGTTAGTAAAGTGAAACTTTCTTTCATTTGAAGGAAACAATTTATAAGTATAGGAGGATTCAATAATGAAAGTTTTATTCGTTTGTTCTGGAGGAATGTCCAGCGCAATTGTTGTAAACGCTTTAAAAAAAGAAGCACAGAAAAAAGGTATGAACATGGAAGTGCATGCTATTGGAACAAGTGAGGTGGAGGAAGAAGTAAAGAATGGTTGGGATGTTGTAATGGTTGCACCTCAAGTTAGACATCGATTTGACGCTGTAAAAAAACTTACAGAACAAGAATCTATTCCGTGCGGTATTATTCCGCCGCAAGCATACACGCCGCTTGGTGGACCGACTTTATTAAAAACTGTAAATGAATTAATTAGTTAGGGGGAAGCGTTATGAATAAGTTTGTCACGTTTCTTGATAAAAACTTATCTGGACCGATGGCAAGGCTTTCTGAACAGAGGCATTTACAAGCAATCCGTGATGGAGTTATTTCGGCGTTACCATTTATTATCGTAGGGAGTTTCTTTTTAATAGTAGCATTTCCACCATTACCGAAAGATAGTTTCATATCAGTTTGGGCATTGAAAAATCAAACAAGTATATTAATACCATATCGTTTAACGATGTTTATTATGTCTTTATATATAGCATTTGGTATAGGATACAATTTAGCGAAAAGTTATAAGTTAGATGCTTTATCAGGGGCACAGTTAGCAGTATGCTCACTACTTTTAACATTGACGCCCGAATTAATCGATAAAAAAGGATTTATGCTTCCAATGACAAATCTCGGGGGGCATGGATTATTCGTAACGATGATCGTATCTATTTTATCAGTAGAGATTTTAAGATTTTGTAAGACGAAAAATGTAATGATTAAAATGCCAGAACAAGTACCGCCGTCTGTTTCACGTTCGTTTGAAGCACTTATACCTGCTGCATTCGTAATTATTTTAATGAGTTTAGTAACTGTCGTTTTTAGTATTGATTTACATCATGTAGTTGATAAATTAGCGGCACCGTTAGTAAAAGCTGGTGATAGTTACTTCGGTGTAATCATTCCAGTATTTTTAATTACATTTTTTTGGTCATTCGGAATCCATGGTGTGTCGGTTGTTGGAACTGTTGCCCGGCCATTATGGGAAGTATATTTAGGGAAAAATGGTGAAGCAGTTGCTAGTGGAGCAAACCAGTTGCCATTCATTTCACCAGAACCATTATACCAATGGTTTATATGGATTGGTGGTTCTGGTGCGACGTTAGGACTTGTATTAGCTATGATTGTATTTGGTCGATCAAAATATTCGAAAGCATTATCAAGAACTTGTATTGTGCCTGGTATCTTTAATATTAATGAACCTGTTATTTTTGGATTGCCGATTGTACTAAATCCAATTTTAATTATCCCGTTTATCATTACACCACTCGTAACAGCAACTGTTGCATATTCAGCAACTGCGATGGGATTTGTAACGCCAACACATATTATGCCGCCGTGGACATTGCCAGCTCCAATTGGCGCGTATTTAGCCACAGGTGGAGATTGGCGTGCAGTAGTATTAGTTTTTATAAATATAGCAATATCATTCCTTATTTACCTACCATTCTTTAAAATGTATGACAAAAATATGCTTGAAATTGAAAAGAATGGTGACGGGGAATCTGTTAGCCCTTAAGTTTTATACTGTTATTTTGAGTGATAGACTTTTTGTCTATCACTTCTTTCATATTAAATCGAGAGAGGTGAAATGGAATGAATATAAAATTTAGTTATAAAGGTGTATTTATATTATTGTTTGGAGTAATATGTGCAAATTTACTCTTAGTACCTTTATTAAGAATGTTAAATCTACCACAAATGCATAGTATATGGATCGTTACAAGCATTGCGGCAAGTGTTTTGCTTACGATCGTTGTTTCTTTCATTGATGGCACATTTGTATCGAAAGTCCAGTTGTTTATTAGATTTATATTGTTTTCTGTAGGTTGTACGTTGTTTACTTACATAATTGTTTTTTAGTGAATAGGGGGCATGCATTTTATGTATATTGCAGGAATAATGTCCGGTACATCGTTAGATGGAATAGATGTAGCGCTCGTTCATATAGAAGGGAACGGTGTAGATTCTAAGGTCGAACTCATCCATTTTACTACTGTTCCATTTTGCAATGATATAAAAAATGAGATACAACATGCATTATCAATAGAGAATTCAAATGTGCAACTAATATGTAGTTTAAATTTCAAACTTGGTTTATGTTTCGCCAATGCTGTAAAGGAAGTTTGTAAACAGGCTGATTTGTCGCTAAAACAATTAGATTTAATAGGTTCTCACGGACAAACGATTTATCATCAACCAGCACCAGAAGGTAATATTATTTCTTCAACATTTCAAATTGGGGAACCAGCAGTTATAGCGTATGAAACGAACACTTCGGTTATCTCTAATTTTCGAACGATGGATATGGCAGCAGGGGGACAAGGTGCACCACTTGTGCCATATTCAGAGGTCATTTTGTATCGTCATCAAACTAAAAATAGATTACTACAAAATATTGGCGGGATCGGTAATGTTACAGTAATACCAAGTCATCTAAGTGATAAGAGCGTTATTGCTTTTGATACTGGCCCAGGAAATATGGTAATCGATGATGTATGTCAAAGATTATTTCAGTTGCCATATGATCAAAATGGTAGGATTGCAAAACAAGGAGTAGTTGTAGATGAAATTTTGACATATTGTATGAACCATCCATTTTTGAAAATGAATCCACCGAAATCAACTGGTAGAGAACAGTTTGGAGAAGAGTTTGTAAGTGAATTATTGAAGCGGTTTGAAAAGCATGGTAAAGAAAATCTTTTGACGACTGTCACGATGTTTACAGCAAGTTCAATTGTTCATCATTATAAGGAGTTTATTCTGCCGTATTATGAAATCGATGAAGTAATTTTAGGTGGTGGGGGCAGTTATAATCGTACACTTGTTGAAATGATACGAAATGGATTGAAGGAAGAAAAGTGCGCGATATTCATTCAAGAAGATATAGGCTATTCTTCAGAGGCGAAAGAAGCAATCGCCTTTGCGATTTTAGCAAACGAAACGCATCATCGTAATCCGAGTAATGTGCCAAGCGCAACAGGTGCAAAGCAATCTGTAGTTTTAGGGAATATAACATTCCCTCCAATAAGATGATGAAAATGAGGCGAACATATGAAGTATATGATTGGAGTAGATGGTGGGGGCACGAAGACAGAAGCAATTGCATTTGATCAAGACGGAAACGAAGTTGTAAGAGGTACGAGTGGGTTTGGAAATATATTAATAGATTATGAAAAAGCAGTTTCGCATATTATGGAGGCGATCGATCAATGCAAGAAAGCTTTAATAGATGGGCACTGCGTTTGTATTTGTTTAGGGTTAGCGGGTATAAGTGGAGCGAATACAAATGAATTAACATTACGATTAATAAAGAAATATGAAACGAAAATTGAAGTTTTTAATGACGCAATGATTGCACATGCAGCTGCTTTAAAAGGTAAGAATGGAATATTAACTATAGGTGGTACAGGTGCAATTTGTATAGGAAAGAAAGACGAAGTGTACGAGTATAGCGGTGGATGGGGACATATTTTAGGGGATGAGGGAAGCGGTTATTGGATTGCGTTACAAGGTTTAAAGAGAATGGCAAATCAATTTGATCAAGGAGTTAGACTTTGTCCATTAAGCTTAAGGATTCAAGACGAGTTTCGACTTTTAACATCATCTCATATAAAAAGACTAGTATATAGTTCTTCAAAAGATAAAGTTGCAGCAATTGCACCATTAATTATAGAGGAAGCGAGGAATGGGAATGATGATGCACATAAAATTATTTTGCAAGCGGCTAAGGAATTAACGATAATTACGGTGAATATTTACAACAAGATGCAGTTTGATTTATCACCTTTAATTGCAGTTAGTGGTAGTATATTGTGTTCAGTACCTGAAATATATGCTGAATTTAAGAAATGCTGTGAGAAAAGTATGGGAGAAGTTACATTTATAACATTATCAGAAGTTGCAGCGAAAGGAACATATTATTTAATGAAGGATATATATTTTAATGTGTAAATAACCAAATGCGACTTTTGGTATGATTTGTAAAAATATGATGTTAAAATGTATAAAGGAATGTAGAGCAAGAAAAGTACAATATACATAGTAATTGAATATTGTATAAGTATTCCTATGTAGAAGGTGAATAATTACATGATTAATAGTATGCAATTGTTTTATGTAGTGGCTTCTTATTTGTTTGGAAACATATTGACCGCTTATATAGTAACAAAATGGAGACATAACGTTGATATTCGTGATGAAGGAAGCGGAAATCCCGGTGCAAGAAATATGGGGAGAGTATATGGGAAAGGGTATTTTGTCGCTACATTTATAGGTGATGCGATTAAAGGTGCAATTGTAGTTTATATAGCAAAATACCTTTTTGAAGATGCTACATTCGTAATGCTGGCATTATTGGCTGTTATCATCGGACATATTTATCCAATTTTGTTTAAAGGCAAGGGTGGAAAAGGTATTTCAACATTTATTGGAGGATTAATCGCATTTAATTATTTGATAGCGCTTACTCTAATAGGTATTTTTATTGTATTTTATGTAATATTTAAAGGATTTACTAAGCCAGGGTTAATTACAATCGCTTGTTTACCAATTTGCATGATTTTTTATTCTTACTCTAGTGTTACGACTATTTTAAGTGTACTTATTATTCTACTTATTCTATATGTAAATCGAGAATAAAGTGAACTTTTAATAAGTGGAGTAATCTCCACTTATTATATTTTTTAAATAGATAGTGAGCGATAATTAGAGAGATAAAGGGGATAGGACATGGGGTTAATTTATAAAGTTGCTGATCAAACTTGGGAATTTGAAAGTATACATAAATTGAACTATAAAACATTTGTAGAAGAGATTCCGCAGCATGAAGAAACGAAAAACCGTTTTCGTATAGATCGATTTCATGAAGAAAATACATATTTAATTTGTTTAGATGGTGAGAAATTAGTAGGTATGGTCGCGGTGCGGGGAAAACGACCATTCTCATTAGATTATAAAATTTCAAATTTAGATTTTTATTTACAAGAGCATGGAGAGAAAGTATATGAAATTCGGTTGCTCTCAGTAGAAAGTGAATATCGAAATGGAAGAGCGCTATTAGGCTTAATTCGCTTTTTACATCGTTATTTACTTCTAAATGGATATGAATTAGCACTCATTTCAGCCACAACACGTGAGCTTCTTTTATATGAGCAAATGGGATTCAAACCTTTCTATACGTTAGTTGGTACAGAAGCAGCAGCTTTCCAGCCAATGTATGTTACACCTGCTATGTTTGAAGAGTCGAGTGTTGGGGGGATTATGACGAAAGAATATACGTTTTTACCTGGCCCAGTAGACATCGAAGAGAATGTCCAAAAGGCATTTTCTACTAAGCCTATTTCCCATCGCTCTAAGTCATTTCAAGTGACGATGGAAAATGTAAAAAAACGATTACTTCAAATAACGAAAGCAAAACGTGTACAACTTATGTTAGGAACAGGAACGTTAGCGAATGATGCAATTGCTTTACAGTTACGTTCTTTAAAAGGTAAAGGACTAGTTTTAGCGAACGGGGAGTTCGGTAATAGATTAATTGGGCAGGCAAAACGCGCACAGTTATATTTTGATACGTATGAAAAAGAAATGGGAGAACCGTTTATTTATACAGAATTAGGAAAAATAATGGAAACTGGAAATTATGAATGGCTTTGGTTTGTTCACCATGAAACATCAACTGGAATGTTAAACAATTTAAAAGAGCTAAATACTCTATGCAAAAAGTATCAAATGAAACTATGTGTAGATTGCATAAGCTCAATTGGGGCAATACCAATAAATTTGAAGGATGTATATTTTGGAAGTGGTGTAAGCGGAAAAGCGATTAAATCATTTACAGGATTATCTTTCGTTTTTCATAATCACATGATAGAGAAAAACGAAGCAATACCTGTGTATATGGATATTGGTATGTATGAAATGAATGATAGTATTCCATACTCCCATTCATGGAATTTAATTTATGCATTGCAAGAAGCATTGAAGCGACTTGAAAATGAAGAGGCATTTGAAAAAATAAAAGAGGCGTATGCTTATATTGAACAAGCTATTAATACTATGGGTTTAAAGCTTGTTTCACCTAAAAATCATGCCGCTCAAATTGTTCTTACCATTCAATTAAACGAAGGGCAGTCTTCTAAGGCAGTAGGCGATGCATTAGCATTACAAGGATATATTGTTCATTATGAATCAGCGTATTTACAAAAGAATAACTGGATCCAAATTGCATGCCTGAATCATTACAAAGAACGTGATATGAAAAGGATGTTGAATTGTTTACACAGATGTACATTAAAGAATGGCGTACATATATGAGCAATGATTTTTGAACATAGTTGGTTGCGTATAAAGGGATTATTACTTACGAAAACTTAAAAATGAGACAAACAGTAGATTATAAATTATTAGAAGAGGTGTTAGCATGATAACTAAAAAACTACCATTACATATAACAGACATTAAAAAAGCTCAAAACATTTTAGACAGAAATGCTCGTAAAACTCCTTTAGTAAAATCATTTTATTTGACTAGTAAAACAGGCGGAGAAATTCACTTGAAATTAGAAAATATGCAATTAACGGGTTCTTTTAAATTTCGTGGTGCGTTTAATAAAATGTCACAGTTGACAGATCAAGAAAAAGAGCGAGGCGTAATTGCTTGTTCCGCTGGTAATCATGCGCAAGGAGTTGCTTTATCTGCTCATTTACTTGGTATTAAGAGTAAAATTGTGATGCCGATTTCTGCACCGAAGGCGAAAGTTGAAGCAACTAGAGGATACGGATCAGAAGTGATTTTATATGGTGAAACTTTTGATGATGCGAAGGCAAAATGTGAGGAGATTATTAGGAAAACAGGTGAAACATACTTACATCCATATGATGATGTGGAGGTAATGGCTGGTCAAGGTACAATTGGTTTGGACATTCTTGATGATATGTGGGATGTAGATACGGTCATTGTACCAATTGGCGGAGGTGGCATTATTTCTGGTATTGCTGTTGCATTAAAGTCTTTTAATCCATCAATCAATATAATTGGTGTACAAGCTGAAAATGTTCATGGGATGAAGGCATCTTATGATAAAGGGACAATCGTAGAACATTATGAGGCACCTACTATAGCAGATGGTTGCGCAGTTAAAATACCAGGTGATTTAACTTTTGAGGTTGTAAAAGAATTAGTAGATGATATTGTAACAGTGTCAGAAGGTGAATTAGAAGTAGCGATGAAAGACTTATTACAGCGTGGTAAAGCCGTTGTAGAAGGTGCAGGTGCATTAGCTACTGCTGCTCTACTTGCAGGGAAAGTGGATACATATATAAAAGGGAAAAAAGTAGTAGCGGTTATATCTGGTGGGAACGTAGATTTGCAACGCATTTCGAGTGTTTGTGAGCAATTTTTTGTAGCTAATGAAGTGAAATAATCTTCAAAAAACATAAATTTTATGAAAGCAGAGTTAAGAAAACTAATCTTAGCTCTGCTTTTTGTCTACTGTATAGTACAAGTTGTAATACACATGCTGTATTTTCCGTATAGTGAATTATTTTATTTAAGCATCTATTTTCATAGATAACTCAAATAATTATATCAATATTGTCGAAACAGAAACAGAAATTTAATATAATGGTTTTAATGTATGAATGAGCTGTTAGGAGGATAGGCCATGAATAAGGAAGAACAGGTCATGAACGGTTTCAGGGAATTATATAATAAGATGGTTTGGCTAAATAAGGATAAGATGGAAGCAGGTCTGAAGGGTTTTAAGTCTTCTGAAGTACATTGTATTGAATATATTGAAAACAATACAGATTCTAACGTGACACAACTTGCAGAGGCTTTTTATGTGACTCGCGGTGCAATAAGTAGAATGACTAAGAAGCTCATAAAAAAAGACCTTATCGAAAGCTATCAAAAGTCGGAAAATAAGAAAGAAATTTATTTTAGGCTTACCGAACAAGGGAAAGAAGTTTATAAAATTCATGAAGAACTGCACAAAGAGTTTCAAGAGCGGGATAAAGCTGTATTTGAGCAAGTAACCGAGGAAGAATTCGACAGTATAATTAACTTCGTGGAAAAGTATAGTAGGCATTTGGATGCAGAAATAAAGAAACAAGGTATACATATTAAGTCATAATAAAGTTGAAGCATTCGGGCTTTTACGGGTAGTTAATCCCGAAAACTAACTTATTTTCCCGTTCATGCGGGATACATTTAAATAATAAAAAGGTAGCCTGTTCATAGTAAGGCTACCTTTTTATTATTGTATTTTTGTTGACTAATCAACAAAACAGAGTTATCATTTTGTTGACAAAGCAACAAAATGTTTTAAGGGGAGAAGTTAAATGTCTATTTTTAAATCACAAAATGAAAGCGAAACTGAAAAAAACATAGATAAACATGCTTTAATATTCGGCCTTATTTCTGTATTTCTTTGTGGAATAGGTTTCAGTATCATTATGCCTGTAGTGCCATTCTTAGTGCAGCCTTATATAAGTAGTCCGGAAGAACAGGCTCTAGTTGTTACGCTACTGACCTCTGTTTATGCGGTTTGCGTGTTTTTTGCTGCTCCTGCACTCGGGGCTTTGAGCGATAAATATGGCCGTCGTCCATTACTTTTAATATGCCTTTTCGGTTCCGCAATCGGGTACTTAGTTTTTGGTATAGGAGGGGCCTTATGGGTACTATTTGCTGGACGCATAATAGAAGGTATAACAGGCGGGAGTATAAGTACAATTTTCGCATATTTTGCAGATATCATTCCTCCAGAACAGAGAACGAAGTACTTTGGATGGGTGAGTGCAGTGGTAGGTGCAGGAACCATTATTGGGCCAACACTTGGGGGATTACTTGCCAAGTTTGGTCATTCTGTACCTTTATATTTTGGAGCGTTCATAACTTTATTAAATGTCTTATATGGGATGAAATATATGCCTGAGAGTCTTGACAAAAATAATAGGTTAAAAGAGATTACTTTTGTAAGGTTAAATCCTTTTGTACAACTTGCAAACATACTTTCCATGAAAAACTTAAAATGGTTACTTGTCTCAGCGTTTTTACTTTGGATACCTAACGGATCTTTACAAGCAATTTTCACACAATTTACGATGGATACTTTTAGCTGGAAGCCTGCACTAATCGGACTTATGTTTTCAATTATGGGCTTTCAAGACATCATTTCACAAGCTTTTATAATGCCAAAGCTTTTGATCAAGCTTAGTGATAAACAAATAGCTATACTTGGAATGGTTTCGGAGATTATTGGCTACAGTTTTATTGCAGCATCTGCTTTGTTTTCCCTATATCCTCTTCTAATCGTTGGGATGTTACTGTTTGGTTTTGGTGACTCAATTTTCGGACCTTCATTCAATGGGATGCTTTCAAAGTCTGTCGATTCTAGTGAACAAGGGAGGATTCAAGGTGGTAGCCAATCTATTCAAGCTTTGGCAAGAATGATTGGTCCAATTATTGGAGGACAAATCTATGTATCACTTGGTCATGCTGCTCCTGCTTTTATGGGGATGATTCTTATAGTAGTTGCAATAGCAGTTTTGTATAAAGGGACGCATGTAACTGTATAAACTATCTGCACTATTATGGTCTTTCTTTATATAAGGATGTTTCTACGGGAATCTTTCCTGAATGAATTGTATAACAGATAAATATAAGAACAAATAATAGGGTGTCAGAACTTAGGAACAAGTACTGGCCCCTATTTGTTTACAGTTTGAGAGCTAAGAAAAATTAAGAATTTATTCTGTAATGCTCTCATGGTGAAGGCTAAATAGAACTATCAATAATTAAAGTTAGCTTTTTTGAAAGTAAAAAGCTATGTAAATGACTAGATAGTTTAATTATGCTTGTGCTGAAGTAAATAATGACTCCATTTTTACTTTGCTCTTTTCTCGAATTTCACTGTCCGCATGGCGCATTACAAATTTATGTGCTATAGCGATTGCTAAAACATCATCTAATAAGCCGATCCCAATAATAGCAGCTATATCTGGAATGAAGTCGATTGCTAATACGTAATAAGATAAAGCAGCTAATATTATGAATTTCGCTTTAGTAGGTAACCCTTTTTTTCTCATTGTGTAGTATAAAATAATACTTTCATATACGCTTGATTTCCCGAGGTTTGCTGAGCTTTTTTTGAATTTTTTCCAAAGGGTCTGTTTCTCCATATAAACACTCCTATTACAAAAACATAGATTTTTTAAAAGGATAGACAAAGAAGTAGGGAAATAATCAATTTTATTGTTTTTTCTTATTGTATATTTCGATATTTATAAGCGAATACCTGTTCAAAATAAAACAATGCTTGTTAAGCGGATACGATTATGGAAATGGATGAAGAGAAAATCTGTTTTGGAAAGCAAATAAGTTTCCGATAGAGGTTTCAATGAATTATTTGCGTTCTGCAACGAAGGCAGAAAAAACTTTTGATTTCTTAATACAAAGCTCGAGAGTTCATATGAAAAATACGTAAAACTTTTAGCGGAAATCTTAAAAGATAACAAGTTATCTGTAGGAAAAGGATTGTGGATTCACTACGATGTGATTAAATATCTTGGCGGTACAGATCATGAAGATCAACTTGATTATTTAAAATCTCATGGGGGATCAGGAGCTCAATCCCGTGCTGATGTACAACGCGCATACAATAATTCTAGTGTGGATGTTTCTGTACCTGAAAGCCACCTAAACCAACAGAAGTACCAACAGCTGTAACCAATGGTATAGCTTATATTGAAGGCTACAACGTTAATTTACGTAAAGGACCAGACACAAGCTATTCTAAGATTCGTCAACTAAATAAATCAGAAGCTTATGTTGAATGGGGCGAAAAGCCTGGTTGGTTAAACCTTGGTGGAGAGCAATGGATTAAGAACAATCCATCCTATGTGAAGTTTAGTAAGAAAAGTACAGTAGATTGTTCTATTGTAGGAAAGCGTGTTGTTTCTAAAGTTAACATTCTACGTTTCTATGATGCTCGATCTTGGCAGGATAAAGACGTGGATGGTTTTGTAGATGTAGGTGAGGTATTTACAATTTTCAGGAAGTTAAATATGGAAGGTTCAGTACAATTTAAGGTGCACAATAGTATAGGGAAAACATATTATATTACGATCAATGAAGTTTATGTATATGTAACTGTATTACTACAGTATAGTACACTCATAGGAGGTAGTTATGTGTTTGATAAAAATGAAATACAAAAGATAAATGGGATACTTCAAGCTAATGCATTAAATCCAAATTTAATTGGCCCTACACTTCCCCCAATCCCACCATTTACTTTACCCACAGGTCCAACAGGAGGGACAGGCCCAACAGGAGTAACGGGTCCAACAGGAGTAACGGGTCCAACAGGAGTAACGGGTCCAACAGGAGTAACGGGTCCAACAGGAGAGACAGGCCCAACAGGAGGAACTGAAGGTTGTCTTTGTGATTGCTGTGTTTTACCTATGCAAAGCGTTTTACAACAACTTATTGGAGAAACTGTTATTCTTGGCACTATTGCAGACACACCCAACACGCCCCCGCTTTTCTTTCTATTTACTATCACTTCTGTGAATGATTTTTTAGTTACAGTTACAGATGGCACCACAACCTTTGTGGTCAATATATCTGATGTAACAGGGGTAGGTTTTTTACCACCAGGACCACCAATTACATTACTTCCACCTACCGATGTAGGATGCGAGTGTGAATGTCGTGAACGACCAATTAGACAATTACTGGATGCGTTTATCGGATCTACAGTAAGTCTTTTAGCAAGTAATGGTTCTATTGCAGCAGATTTTAGCGTGGAACAAACAGGACTTGGGATAGTACTAGGGACATTACCTATAAATCCAACTACAACCGTTAGGTTTGCAATTTCAACTTGTAAAATTACAGCTGTGAATATAACCCCTATTACGATGTAGTCTATTTCTTTCAGAAGTATCTGTTGCTACTCGATAAGAAAAGCACAGTTTATTTGTCCACCTTGAAAACGTATTGTTTTCAAAGTGGACAATCTACGTTTCTAGGATGCTCCATCTTGGAAATATAAAGATGGAGCTGGTTCTGTAGATGCAGGGATTTATGATTGATGCAAAAGTGAGTGTCAATGGTTCGCCACAGTACAAAGCACACAGCAGTAAAGGGAAAACATACTATGTTATTGCAAATGAAGCCTATTTATTCATCTAACGCACTATACCTTCATGAGTAATTAACCATGCCCCCTTACTCTTTCTATATCCTTCATTTGTAAATTTCTTACTACTATATTATTGGCGTACAATATATGGCTAAATGTATCTAAATGGTTTTCTAAACGCACAAAATTCCCAAATTGATATGGTAAGGCTATAAAAATTATAATGAAAAATAATAAATATCTCTAATGCACTATTAGGATTTTTCCATTTTATATTGCAAACCATCTTTCTGAAAGATAAGCTCATATGCTAAATCAAAATGAAGGTTATATAATGCTTTCGTATTACATATTAAATTGTAGAACTTAGTTCCTTGATGTACATATTGGTGTAATTTATTTTGAATTGGTGAAACAATGATTTTTAAAATTACGTTAATATCTTCATTAAAGAAGTTATAGGAGGGAATAACTTGGGCTCATTATTTGATGTAATAGCAGATATAATTTTATTTTATCCTCGAAATGACGTGAAATTAAAACACCATATTGCCAAATTAAGCGAATTTGAGTGGTTTCGAAGGTTACACGAAGATCCGAAATATACAGGTCTAATTTGGAGTAATAGAAAAATTAAGAAGTATATTTTGAATTCGACAAACATGGAAGCATTAATAAAATCCGAGAAAAAACAAAAAGAATTTGTGCATCTAATACACGATGAAAATAAAAAAAGAAGATAAGAATTTTTTTATTTTTCATATTTGGCGAAACAAATGGTACAATGAAAGCTAATGTGAAAAATAAGGAAAAGAAGTGGTCTATTTGAAAAACTTTTTAGAATTAGGAATTAGTGAAACTTTTAATCATACATTACGTGAAAATGGAATTACAGAAGCAACACCGATTCAGGAGAAGGCAATTCCTGTTATTATGTCAGGTAAAGATATTATTGGGCAGGCGAAAACAGGAACGGGTAAAACGTTAGCATTCGTGTTACCGATTTTAGAAAAAATCGATCCAGAGTCTAGTGATGTTCAGGCTTTAATTGTTGCACCAACAAGGGAACTAGCACTGCAAATTACAACTGAAATTAAAAAAATGCTTGTTCAAAGAGAAGATATTAATGTACTAGCGATATATGGCGGACAAGATGTAGCACAACAATTGAGAAAATTAAAAGGTAATACACATATTGTTGTAGCGACACCAGGACGATTATTAGATCATATACGACGTGAAACAATTGATTTAAGTAATCTTTCAACGATTGTACTAGATGAAGCAGATCAAATGCTTTATTTCGGATTCTTATATGATATTGAAGATATTTTAGATGAGACACCTGATAGTAAACAAACGATGTTATTCTCAGCAACGATGCCAAAAGATATTAAAAAATTGGCGAAGCGTTATATGGAAGAGCCGCAAATGATTCAAGTACAAAGTGAAGAAGTAACGGTAGATACAATTGAGCAGCGTGTCATTGAGACGACAGATCGTGCAAAGCCAGATGCACTTCGTTTTGTTATGGATCGTGATCAGCCATTTTTAGCAGTTATTTTCTGTCGTACAAAGGTTAGAGCAAGTAAGCTTTATGATGATTTAAAGGGACTTGGTTATAATTGTGCTGAACTTCATGGTGATATACCTCAAGCGAAACGTGAAAGAGTCATGAAGAGTTTCCGCGAAGCTAAAATTCAGTACTTAATTGCGACTGATGTAGCAGCTCGTGGACTTGATGTAGATGGTGTAACGCACGTATTTAACTTTGATATCCCTGAAGATGTAGAAAGTTATATTCACCGCATTGGCCGAACAGGACGTGCAGGTGGATCAGGTCTTGCAATTACGTTCGTTGCAGCGAAAGATGAAAAACATTTAGAAGAAATTGAAAAAACGCTTGGTGCACCAATACAAAGACAAATAATCGAACAACCGATGATAAAAAATGTAGATGAAAATGGAAAACCGGTACAAAAGCCGGCTCCAAAGAAATCAGGTCAATATCGTCAAAGAGATAGCCGTGAAGGTTCAAGAAGTGGTTCAAAAGGTGGTCCAAGAAACGATTCAAGAAATAGTTCTAGAAATGATAACAATCGATCATTTAATAAGCCAAGTAATAAGAAAAGTAGTACAAAACAAGGTCAGCAAAGACGTGGCCGTTAAATAGTTATTATTCAAAAAGAGTCGCAAAGTGTTGCGGCTCTTTTTTGTTTTTATACAACGAAGTCGATATAAGTACAAGGGTGATTACATAGAAACAACCTTTAAAATTTCATTCACCGTATTAAAAATAAATTTTAAAATTCATAAAGGAAATATAAAGTAGGTTGTTGTATATGTACGATAACAGGAAACTTTTCACATACTAAACATATACTTTAAATAAACCGACAGTCGGTCCGTAGGAAGGAGTACATGAATGAGGATCGTAAAAGAATATGGGGAGCGTAGAAATGAAATTTTAGAAACTGCTGAACGTTTGTTTGTTACAAAAGGGTATACGAAAACTACAGTAAATGACATTTTAAAAGAGATTGGTATAGCAAAGGGGACGTTTTATCATTATTTTAAGTCGAAAGAAGAAGTAATGGATGAAATTATTATGAGGATTATTAAAGCAGATGTTGCTAAAGCGAAAGCAATTGTCTCTAACCCTAATATCCCAGTTTTGGATAAGTTATTTCGAGTTTTAATGGAACAATCACCAAAATCAGGAGATGTAAAAGATAAAATGATTGAACAATTTCATCAGCCAAATAATGCGGAAATGCATCAAAAAAGTATAGTACAATCAATTATTCATTTATCTCCTGTTTTAGCAGAGATTTTAGAACAAGGAATCGCTGAAGGCATATTTTCTACTCCATACCCACAAGAAACGATTGAATTATTACTCTCTTCAGCACAAGTCATATTTGATGAGGGTTTATTCCAATGGAAGCCGGAAGAAATGATGAGGAGGGCTAAAGCTTATATCAAAATGATGGAAGCATCTGTTGGAGCGAAAGAGGGAGCCTTTGATTACATGGTGGAGGTTTTAATCAAACAGAAATAATAATTTTCTGTTTGGATATTATCGACCGACAGTCGGTCTGAATCGAATGAAAGGTGTGATAAGGATGTCAGCCAGTATAAGGTCTTCGATGAAAGATTTTCACTTAATGGTGAGTGGACAAATTATTACTATTTTAGGTTCAACACTTGTACGTTTTGCCCTGTCATTATATGTGCTAGATATAACAGGGCGTGCTGATATATTCGCAGGATTATATGCGGTAACGAGTATTCCGTTTTTACTAGCTCCTCTCGGCGGAGCGATAGCAGATCGTTTCAATCGCCGTAATTTAATGGTTATTTTTGACTTTATCAACGCTGCGATTGTATTAAGCTTTATAGTTTTGTTATTTACTGGACCTGTATCTATTATATTGATTGGAACAATTATGTTTTTACTAGCAGTCGTTAGTGCAATGTATTCACCTGTTGTAATGGCGAGTATTCCGCAATTAGTTCCAGAGAATAAGTTAGAGCAAGCGAACGGTATCGTAAATGGTGTGCAAGCATTGTCAAATATAGTTGCTCCTGTATTAGGAGGAATACTGTACGGTATAATTGGTTTGAAAATGCTCGTAATAATAAGTTGTCTTGCTTTCTTTTTATCTGCGATTTTAGAAATGTTTATTAAAATACCTTTTATAAAAAGAGCACGAGAAAGCCATATAATACCGACAATTGTAAAGGATATGAAAGAAGGATTTATATATGTTTTAAAACAACCATTTATTTTGAAATCTATGCTTTTAGCTGCATTACTAAATTTAATACTTACACCGCTATTTGTTGTTGGCGCTCCAATTATTATACGAGTAACAATGGAAAGTAGCGACACGTTATACGGAATTGGAATGGGATTGATCGATTTTGCTACTATTTTAGGTGCATTATCGATAGGTTTTTTTGCGAAAAAGCTACAGATGAAAACATTGTATTACTGGATGCTTTTAATAGCTTTATTAGTACTACCAATGGCACTATCAGTTACGCCAGTTATTCTTAATTTAGGATACTATCCACCATTTATCCTCTTTATACTTTCTTCTATTCTAATTGCAATGATCGTGACAATTGTATCCATCTATGTGATTACTGTAGTCCAAAAGAAAACACCAAATGAAAACCTAGGAAAAGTAATGGCAATTATAACAGCGGTATCTCAATGTATGGCACCAATTGGGCAAGTCATTTATGGTTTTATGTTTGAAGGATTCAGTATGAAAATTTATTTACCTATATTAGTTATTAGTTTCATAATGATAATAATAGCGATGGTGACGAAGAAAATATTATGGAATGAAGGGAACTAGCTTCATATGATTAGGAGAATGTTAAAAAGAGATTTCTCTCAAAATAAAATGATAATTACCATTCTATTTATGTTTATCATGTTATCAAGTCTTTTAATCGCAAGTGCTTCAAGTAACGTTATAAATCTATTGAACTCAACGGATCAATTGTTTAAAGTATCAAACGCACCGCACTTCGTACAAATGCATGCCGGAGAAATAAACCAAAAGTCAATTGATTCATTTGTAGCGCAAACTCCTTTTGTAAAAAAACAACAAACAGCAGAGATGGTTCAAATAGGCGGATCTAACATTTTTATAAAGAAGAAAAATCAAGCGGAACATAATAGTGTAATGGACATTAGCTTCGTTAAGCAAAATACTATTTTGGACTTTTTATTAGATTTAAATAATGAATTGATCAATGTTAGGAAAGGAGAAATAGGTGTACCAATTTATTATATGCAAAAATATAATTTGCGTATTGGAGATAAAATATGGGTTGTGAAAAATAATAATGAGCTAGAATTTACTATTTCGGCATTTGTTCGTGATGTTCAAATGAACCCATCACTT
Organism: Bacillus cereus group sp. BfR-BA-01331; assembly: GCF_022663915.1. NCBI lineage: Bacteria > Bacillati > Bacillota > Bacilli > Caryophanales > Bacillaceae > Bacillus > Bacillus cereus group sp. BfR-BA-01331. The sequence goes on along the minus strand of NZ_JAKUGJ010000021.1, from coordinate 34,264 downwards.
GTTAGTTCAAAACGATTTGTAATAAGCGATGAAGACTTCGAAAGAATAAAGGGGAATTTTGGAGAAAGTGAATATCTTATTGAATTCCAGCTAACAGATTTAAATAAAATAAATGAATTTGAAAATTTATACCAGTCATCAAACTTACCTCAAAAAGGTCCCTCTATTACGTATTCACTCTTTAAAACACTCAATTCATTAACAGATGGAATAATAGCTGCAGTGCTGATCATTATAAGTGCATTATTAATGCTAATCGCGATTTTATGTATTAGATTTACGATTATGACTTCAATGGAAGAAGATTATCGGGAAATTGGTGTTATGAAAGCTATAGGCATTCAAAGTAAAGATATTCAAAAACTATATGTAACAAAATATGTTGTTATTTCAGCTATCGGATGTATATGTGGATATATCCTTTCGTTATTTGTTACAAAAATATTTACCTCTAACATCGCACTTTATATGGGGACAGCTAATAAAAGTATTTTATATTATGTTGTGCCATTGATAGTCACAACATTGTTATTTCTAGCCGTTATCCTTTTTTGCCGCATCATTTTGCGGAATTTCAGGAGAATTACAGCAATAGACGCTTTACGATCAAGAGATAAACTAGGAAAAAGAAAGATTAGAAGATTTTTTTCTCTCTATCAAACTAAAATTACAAATGTAAATATATTTATTGGTATACAAGATGTAGTGAAACGATTTAAGTTATATCGAGTATTAAGTATCGTTTTAATTATTGCAGTGTTCATGATTGTTGTACCAGTTAACTTTTTGTACACGATTCAGTCACCGCAATTTGTTAATTATATGGGAACAGGAAAGAGTGATATACGAATAGATTTACAGCAATCTGAAAATATAGAAAAACGGTTTAATGACGTTATATCGTATGTCGGAAACGATGAAGAGGTAGAAAAATATGCAGCATTTGTAACGAGTACATTTAAAATGGTGAAAGCTGATGGTACACATGAAAACTTAAATGTAGAAGTGGGAGATTTCGCCCAATTTCCAATAGAATATGTTAAAGGTATGGCACCAAAAAATGAAAATGAGATCGCTCTCTCTTATATGAACGCAAATGAATTAAAAAAGAATATAGGGGATGAAATCGTTTTATTTGTAGAAGGAAAAGAGAAAATGCTAACTATTAGTGGTATATATCAAGATGTAACGAATGGAGGAAAAACAGCTAAAGCGAGTTTTTCTTATAATAAAGAAAATATATTATGGTACGTAGTAAATGTAGATATGAAACCCAAAGTGAATCTACAAGAAAAAGTGAAGGAGTATAAACAAAATTTTAATTCTGCAAAAATAACAGATACGGATAATTATTTATCTCAAACTTTAGGAGAGACAATTAAACAATTAAGACTCGTGACACAAGTGGCAATTTTGATTGCTATATTGATATCGGTTTTAATAACGGCGATGTTTTTTAAAATGTTATTGGTAAAAGATTCTTCGCAAATATTAATTATGAAAAGTATCGGCTTTTCCTACAAAGATATTCGTATACAATATGTTACTCGTTCTATCTCTATAGTATTAGTAGGTATTTTAACAGGGACATTTATAGCTGCTACGTTTGGAGAAACACTAATAAGCTGGTTAGGTTCATTTATGGGAGCAGCTCACATAAAGTTTGTTGTTAATCCGATCATTTCTTATGTAATATGTCCAGCTATTTTATTTATATCTGTGACCGTAGCAACACTTTTCAGTAGTTTTACAGTGAAACAAACAAATGATTTAAAGCTAAATGGGGAGTAGGAGGTGTGTAATTTGAAAAAAATTTTAGAAGTAAAACAATTAAATAAAAAATACGAAATGGATGGAAATAAAACTTACCATATGTTAAAAAATATAAATTTAGAGATTTATGAGGGAGAGTTTATATCGGTTATGGGACCTTCTGGTTCAGGGAAATCGACGTTACTATATAATATTAGCGGAATGGATCAAATGTCATCAGGAAGTGTGAAAGTTGATAGTAAAGAAATAACATGTATGAAAGAAGAAGTGTTAGCAAAATTACGACTCAGCGAAATGGGATTTATTTTTCAACAGAGCAATCTTCTTAGAAATTTGAATCTTTTTGATAATATAGTTTTGCCTGCGTATTTAGCAAAATTTGAGAGCAGGAAAATAATAAATAAACGTGCACTTGAATTGATGAAAAAAACGGGAATTAGTCAAATTGCAACTAATAATATAACTGAAGCATCAGGAGGCGAATTACAAAGGGTATCTATTTGTAGAGCACTCATAAATAAACCTAATATTATTTTTGCTGACGAGCCAACGGGTGCTTTGAATTTAAAAGCGACAGAAAAGGTAATGGATATTTTAGCAAATATAAACCGTATGGGAACTACAATTTTGCTAGTTACTCATGACGTAAAGGTAGCAGCTAAAACAGAAAGAGTTCTTTTTATGGTGGACGGGGAAATTGTTAGCGAAATACAGATGGGTAAGTATAGAAACGATGATTTGAAAGTGCGAGAAGAGCAGTTGTTAAAATGGTTAACCGTACTTGGATTTTAAAGAGATAATATTTTTGACTCCTATTGAATATAGGAGTTTTTTCTTTGTTTAAAAGTTTAAAAAGAGATATAATAATTTTCTGACTATTGATTATGGAGGGGTATAAATGAAAAATGAAACGTTACGTACACAAGAAGATATATTAAAAATGCTTGATTCATTATTAAGACCTGCAGAACCATTTTGGAATGAATTTTATGTGAATAGAGAAAAAGATGTTCCGTTTTTTGAAAATGTTCCAGATGAGAATCTAGTTTCGTATATACAAAAAGAGAGTGTTTCAAAAGGGAAAGTATTAGAACTTGGATGTGGTCCAGGAAGAAACGCAATTTATTTAGCGAATGAGGGATTTGATGTAACAGCAGTAGATTTATCTATAGAAGGTATTAATTGGGCGAAAGAGAGAGCATTAGAAAAAGGAATAGAAATTCACTTTATTTGTGATTCAATTTTTAATTTAGGTGCTCAAAATGAATTTGATTTTGTATACGATTCGGGCTGTTTGCATCACATTCCACCGCATAGAAGAATAAATTATGTGGATTTAATTAAAAACTCATTGAAATCTGGTGGTTATTTCGGATTAACATGTTTTGCAGCTGGCGATTTAGATGAGAGGAATGGATCAGAAATAACGGATTGGGACGTATATAGAGGTTGGAGTTTACAAGGTGGTCTTGCCTATTCGGAAGAAAAATTAAGGGGAATATTTAAAGAGTTTGAAGTGATTGAAATTAGGAAGATGAAACAAATTGAACAACCAAATAATATGTTTGGAGAGTCATTTCTTTGGACAGCATTGTTTAAGAAGAAATAAAAAAATAGAGAATTGACAAATTCATTGTCTTTATAGACAATATATTTATCGGAATGTACGTTCGGTTTTGTTGTCCGATGTCTGTTTTGCATAAATACATAACAAGGGGCTGTCTCTATATGAATAACACAAATCAAAAAATTACTACGTTCTTGATGTTTGAGGGCAAAGCTGAGGAAGCGATGAATTTTTACACATCGCTATTTAATCAATCAGAAATTGTAAGTATCTCTCGTTATGATGAGAATGGACCAGGTAAAGAGGGAACTGTAATTCATGCAACATTCACGCTAAATGGACAAGAGTTCATGTGTATTGATAGTTATGTAAAGCATGATTTTACATTCACTCCAGCTATGTCTCTTTATGTAACTTGTGAGACGGAAGAAGAAATTGAAACGGTCTTTAATAAACTAGCGCAGGATGGAGCAATACTTATGCCTTTAGGTGCCTATCCATTTAGTAAAAAATTTGGCTGGTTAAATGATAAGTATGGTGTATCTTGGCAGTTAACTCTTGCTGGAGATGAATAATTAAAATAATATGGTGATATTAATGTTATAAAAAATAAAAGGGATGATACAAGATAAATATGTATCATCCCTTTTATTTTTTGTTTTACAACCGTCATCGTTTGTATTTATAACGACTTTAGGGGTGCTTTTTAAGTTTTTTATATAATATAAAACTGCTAATTTAATTTTTCAGCTTATCTAGTAATTGAATTCATTAACTGGAAGAAGTATTCAGGCTTATAAGTCTTATTTAGGTTATACCACGAATGTAACGTATCTGGTGCAAATACATCAATTTTTTTCAATACTTCCATTGCAAATTCCAGAGGAGCTACTCCTGATGCAGTAATCAAATTTTCATCACATACTGCAGGTTCCATCTTATAAAGTTGTTCTCCTTTATAATTAGGACAAACCATTTTAATATATTCTAAATCATTGCTTGTATGTTTTCTAGAATCTAGGTATCCCAAATTCGCTAACCCCTCAGTTGCACCACAAATGGCAGCAACAATAGTGCCGAGTTTTAACGCTTCACCAATTTTTTTTAAGATAGGGTGATGAATGCTTTCCCCCCAAGTAGTCCCTCCAGGTAAAACTAAAAGATCGTTACTCTCAAGAGTACATTCATCCAGGGAAATATCTGGCTTTATGCTCAGTCCTCCCATCGTAGTAATAATTTCATTATTAGCTCCTACTGTAACTACCTTTAAAGGGGCTAACTCTTTTTTGAAATATCTTCCTGAGTTTAGTTCTGCAATTAAATGTCCATATTCCCAGTCTGACATCGTATTAAATACATAAAGATAAACTTTTTTTGTTTGCATACAATAACACTCCAATCACAATTGAGTTTTTCAAAAAAATATTAATAAATAAATTTTACAATATTTATCATTTGAATTTAACCTATTTCCTTAAGAATTCTTTAAAAAATAATTTGGATACTTTATTTGAAGGTATGGTTTACGAATTAAACAACCTTCAAAAAATATAATAGTTGAAATTTGTTGGTTTTAGAATGAAGAAATTAGGCTCAATATACCAACTTAATTATTCATAATTGAGTTGTGGTATAATTTACATACAGGGGGAAAGTAGATGACACAACATAAAGAAGAGCAAATGAATGAGGCATTAGCATTATTTTACTTTGCATATAAAACTTTTACAGAAAAACCAGATGAAATAATAAAAGAGTATAGTATACAGCGTGTACATCATAGAATTCTGTTTTTTATCGCTCGTTTTCCAGGGCTTAGTGTAAATGAGCTGCTATCACTTTTAGAAATAAGTAAACAAGCTCTTCACGGACCGTTGCGCCAACTGTTAGATAAAGGACTTATTGAGAGTAATGAAGCTGCACATGATCGTCGTGTGAAACAGCTGTCTTTAACAGAAGAAGGAACAGACTTAGAGAAAAAACTGAGCGATGTTCAAAGAGAACAAATGGGAGCTATTTTCTCACAGTTTGGCGAATCATGTGAAGAAAATTGGCATCAAGTTATGAATGAAATGGCAAATAGCCGTTCAGGATTTGATGCATGGACGTCTAAGCGTGAGATACCAGTAGAATAAAAGATAGAAACAGTATCTTGTTTTGTAGTTTGAAAAATCATAAATTTTTATCTGTATATTTGGCAACTATGGATAAAAAATTCACATTGCCAAAAACTTTATATGTGTACGTATTGAAATTTTAAAATTCATATTTCCGAGAGGGGAATTATAATGATAAAACTTGTACTCATTCGTCACGGACAAAGTTTGTGGAATCTTGAAAATCGATTTACAGGATGGACAGATGTGGATTTATCAAAGAATGGATTAAGTGAAGCGAGAGAAGCAGGAACAATATTAAAAAAGAATGGATATACATTTGATGTTGCGTATACCTCGGTACTAAAACGAGCAATTCGTACATTATGGATTGTACTGCATGAAATGGATCTCACTTGGGTTCCTATACATAACTCATGGAAGTTGAATGAACGCCACTATGGTGCACTACAAGGATTGAATAAAGACGAAACTGCAAAAAAATATGGAGATGAACAAGTTCATATTTGGAGAAGAAGTATAGATGTGAGACCGTCTGCACTTACTGAAGATGATCCTCGATATGAGGCGAACAATCCAAGATATAAAACGTTAAAAAAAGATGAATTCCCATTGACTGAATGTTTAGAGGATACGGAGAAAAGAGTAGTTGATTATTGGCATTCAGAAATTGCACCGTCATTAAAAAGTGGTGAGAAAGTAATTATTTCATCGCACGGTAATACAATTCGTTCGCTAGTGAAATACTTAGACAACCTTTCAAGTGATGGTGTGGTTTCATTAAATATTCCAACTAGCATTCCGCTTGTTTATGAGTTAGATGAAAAATTACGTCCGATTCGTCATTATTACTTAAGTATGGATGGAGAAGTACCTGAAGGGGAAATTCCGAAACATATTTCTTTTTAACATGAAAATTTGAAACGCATGCTTGTCTACATATACAATGTAGATTCATGATAAAGTGAAACTTTAATCAGTGGAGGGTGTTCATCCCGCACTGATTATTAGCCTTCACCAATCGGGCTTTTATGGGCAGTTGATCCCTCACCTAACGTCTTTGCTTTCGCTGAATTTTGAGGTGGGGGGGCTTACTGCCCGTTAATGCGGGATAAAAGACGTGGCCTGCTTCTAATGTATATGCGATGTTGCTAACTTTAGAAGGTTGTCCACGTCTTTTGTCATAAAGAGAGCTGTTTGTGCATGTAATGGTATCGTGAGTAGTTTTGGAATGGAGGGTGATGTGATTGACGATCTCTAACATTCGAATTGGCTTATTTATTTTAGCAATCGTCTTTATTGTTCTTGTTTTCTTTTATTGGAGAAATGAAGAGTTGTACGAGGAGAAGAAACAACGAATTCGAAAAACGTGGTACGGTTTGTTCATAACATCAGTCACAGTTTATTTCACGATAAAAGGAATAGATTTAACCCTCTGGAAAAATCTTTTAATGTTTACTGCGATGGTAATTTTCGTTGATATTGCATTCATTTTGACACCAAATATTTCAGAAATATGGGGCGCAAAATTCAGCGATATTGGAAAGACGGTCCAATCAATTAAAAGGTCATTAATTGCTTCAAAAGCAAGAGGAGAAATATATACGACAATTATTCAAAATGTGAATCCAACAGCCTTTGGGACAATGGAATGGCATACGGAAGAGGAATATACAAAAAGCTTAAACACATTTTTAGATTCATATGGGGAAAAGATTGGTGCGAAAATTGTTGTATTTGAAGCGGTGAAGGAATTAAATACAAACTTTCGTGGTATCCGCTCTCAATTTAGTATTATTGTTCCATTAGAACACATCGAGCAATTGAATGAGCAGAAAGCGGTGCAAGTAGAAAATGTCGGAATTATACCAGCAAAAATAGTTAGTGATGTTTTCATTGTTATTGATGGGAAGAAAAATAACCTTCAAGATCGAGATTTTGAAAATGTATATAATTTAACAATTCATCATAGTTATTTTAGTAAATAAGGACAGAATCTTTTTCTGTCCTTTTCACCTATACATAAAGGGAGAACAAATTCAGACAAGCTTGTATAAAATTGGACAATCATTCCTACACTAGCACGTAGAGGTGATTGTAGTGATAAAAGATTATGACAATGATTTTTTTAAAGAAGATAATGAAGATACAACAGATTTCTCTTTAATAAAAGGAGATACTTTGCAGCAAGTAGAAGAGTTAGAAGAAGAATTAAAAAGAAAATGATACGTGTACACTCTGTCTGCATTTGCTATATAATATAAATAAAAGGTTGTATCTTTTTGAAAAGGGGGAGAAGAGATGGCAGAAGTAAATGCTCAAAAATCTTCGTTTTTTAAAACTAAAAAAGAAGAATCAAATACAGATTTCTCTCTTGTGAAAGGTGCATTAACAGAAAATATAAATCGTTTAGAAAAACTTATGGATAGTAATAGTTCGAAATATGCTCGAGTGAAAAAAATAAAGGAAAATGCATAAGAGCATTTTCCTTTATTTTTCATTTTGCATTAAACTTTTCTTTTACTTTTAAAGGTAAATCCGCTTTTTGAATTTCTTCATAGGATTTTACTTCAATCGATGATATTTCATTTTTATCTTTATTTTCTTGGTCTACATAAATGCACAAAAATGCCTTTTCATTTAATTTTTGATCGTTTGATTGTTTTTTACTTCTAAATGTAATTTGTTTTCTTACTCCATCTTCATCATATGCCGGCAATGTGTAGTTCCGTAAGTTTCTACCTTCTATCTTTTCAATAAACCCTTCACCTTTTATCTGTACGTAATATACATCCTTACCGATTCTATTTAGAGAAGCTCTTTCACACCCGATAGTTAAGTTGCAAAATAATAAACTTAGTGTAATAACAGATAAAATTTTTTTCATTTTCATTATCTCCTTTAAATTATGTATTTAAAGTATACGATTATTTTTTTTATAGAAAAATCGATTTTGATTACAGCACTCTTACAATCTTGTAAGAGTATAGCTTATTTACACTAAATTAAAAAATATGAGGATGGAATGAATAGGTTATAATGAATTTTTGAAATCTTAAAATAAAAGTAAAATAATGAATCATGGTATAATAATAAAGGACGTACATATTATTTTGTCAATTGGAGAGGAGCTTAAAAATGTATTCTACTTTAGAACAATTAACAAAGCACCCTGTATTTTATCATTTTGCAGAAATTTCAAAGATTCCTAGAGGATCAGGTAATGAAAAAGAAATTAGTGATTACTTAGTGAGTTTCGCAAAGGAACGTAATTTAGAAGTTATTCAAGACGAAGCATTAAATGTCATTATAAAAAAAGAAGCTACTTCTGGTTATGAGAATGTTCCAGCTATTATCATTCAGGGGCACTCTGATATGGTGTGTGAAAAAAACCAAGCGACAGTTCATGATTTTGAGAAAGATCCAATTGAATTAAGAATTATTGGAGATATGTTATATGCAAACGAAACTACTTTAGGTGCGGATAATGGTATTGCCGTTGCATATGCATTAGCATTATTAGATTCAACAGACATCCCGCATCCAGCTTTAGAAGTTGTTATTACAACTGAAGAAGAAACGACAATGGGCGGTGCATTCGCTGTTGATTCAAATCATTTTGACGGAAAAATATTTATTAATATTGATTCTGAAGAAGATCATAAATTACTAGTGAGTAGCGCAGGTGGTGCGAAAGCAGTTGAAACGATTTCAGTGATTTGGGATGAAGCGTCAGTAGATATGGACACATACCGACTATATGTTGGGGGACTTAAAGGTGGACATTCTGGTTTGGAAATTGATAAACAACGCGGTAATGCGAATAAAGTATTAGGACGAGTTTTACGTGATTTATCACTTCACATTCAGTTTAATATGAGTGAAGTTCATGGCGGCTTAAAAACAAATGCAATTCCGCGTGAAAGTGTAGCTACAATTTTATTACGTGCAGAAGATGTACAGCAAGTAGAAGAAAAACTAAAATCATGGACACGTATGTTACAAGAAGAGCTACGTGCTGTTGATCCGGATGTTCATGTTTCACTTACAAAAGTAGAAGAAAAGGCGGAAAAAGTCTTTTCTAAAGAAACACAAAAACAGCTTATTTCTTCATTATTCTTAATTCCAAATGGTATACAAAGTATGAGCATGGATATTAAAGGTCTTGTAGAAAGCTCAACTAATTTAGGAGTTATTCAAACACTGCAAGATGAGATTAAATTACGAAGCGAAGTGAGAAGTTCTGTAAGTAGCTTAAAACAACATATTGTAGATGAAATTAAGTATATTGCGGAATTAGTAGGGGCAACATTTGAAAAAGAGTCTGAATATCCAGAGTGGCCATATAATCCTAATTCGCCTATCCGTAATCTATTCGAAAAAGTGCACCAAGAAAAATACAGCAAAGATGCTGAAATCTTCGCAGTACATGCAGGAATTGAGTGCAGTGTATTTGTTCAAAAAATGCCTGAGTTAGATGCTATTTCATTCGGTCCAGATATCTTTAATGTTCACACTCCAGATGAACATATTAGTATTTCTTCTGTTGTGAATAACTGGGGATTTTTCGTTGATGTAATGCAGGGAACGAAAGAATTAGCTAAGTAATAAAAGACGGAATAAAAAGCAGCCTAAATTTATAGGTTGCTTTTTTGTATAGAATTTTATGTGAAGCAAAATAATGGCCAAGAAATTTACCTATTGTTGATTTAAAATAAAGTTTGATAAAAAGATCTATTTTGCAGAGTATCTCTTTCTTCAACAATCGGGCCATTTAATTGAATAAGACTACACAAAAAGTCGCTTTCCTTTACCTAAGGAAAGCGACTTTTTAGATTGGTTTTCCCCTTATTATCAAGCTTTTTACTTTAAGTTCCTTTGACTAATAAGGTTTACTTCAGTAAAATAAGGTATATTATATTTGTTGAATAGATTCTCTTTAAAGACAAGAAAAGTAGGTGAACAAAGTGGGGAAATATCAATTGGATTACAAAGGTCAGGCAGCTGTGGCAAAGTTTCATGAAAAACAGACGCCTGCCAAATTTGATAAAAAGCAGCAACTTGAAAAATTGCGTGCGGAGTATTTGGAAAAGAAGCAAAAACAAACAGATAAATAATACGTTATGTTTTTCTGAATTTTCTTTATGTAATGCAAACAAACACAAGAAAATAGGTAAGTTATTCATCGTTCAAATATATACAGGCTATTTTTTCAAGCCTCTTACTTAATGAACTAAAAAGTCGATTCCTTGAGATGGAAATCGGCTTTTTTAATAAGTGACATTTCCTTAGCGTTGTAAATCCGCATTTTCCTGATACTACCCCAAGAAGTAATTGAGGATAATGTATATACCACAGTCGGGCGCTTTAATTGAGTAAGGTTCACAAAAATTATCAAACTTTTTTATAAAAGGATGATTCAATTGAATATAGAAAAAGCGTGTTTTGATCAATCTTTTTTTCAAAACACGCTTTTTCTATTCGCTCTTTTATCAAGGTTTATTAAGTTAATTTAATCAAACTTTATTCAAAAGCTACACCTATGTAAAGTTCTACTGTAATATTATACCCCCCCCTTGATAAGGAGAAAGTATTACTACACAAGTGTCATGTGAATTTCATGTACCGTAATTTAAATAAAAAAATAAAGAGTTTCAAAAAAATATAAAATGGTTTTCTTGTCCGCACTCTCGGATTTATTATAACTTGGTTAATTTGACTTGTGTAATTTATTACGTTATGATTTTTCATTATAACTGAAAGGCTTGAAGATAATGATTCGTCGTTTGAAAAAGTTTAAAAATGTCGCTGTCGTATTAAGCTTCTAAGTAAATTGCAAAAATCTACAATACTTAGAAGCGAGGAATATAGTTATGAAGCATCCATTATTTAATCATTGGTCTGAAACAAAGTATTTAAAAGATATAGTAACAAATCCACTCATTGAAGTAGGAGAGTACTCCTATTATTCAGGGTATTATGGAAATCAAAATTTTGAAGATGGTTGTGTAAGGTATTTATGGGGCGATGCTAAGTCCCAAGCACTGTTCAATCCAATTGAACAGATGGGTTGGCATCTTGATAAACTTATTATTGGAAATTATGTTTGTATTGCAAGTGGCGTTATCATTTTAATGGGTGGTAATCATAATCATCACTCAGAATGGATTACAGTGTATCCATTCGCTGAGCAAATAGAACATTCATATGAACCGAAGGGCGATACAATCATTAAAAGTGATGCCTGGATTGGAATGAATGCTATTATAATGCCAGGCGTTACAATCGGTGAAGGTGCTATCGTTGCAGCAGGATCTGTCGTAAGTAAAGATGTTCCGCCATATACGATAGTGGGCGGTAATCCTGCTAAGGAAATAAAGAAACGGTTCACTGATACAGAAATGAATATGCTAATGGAAATGCGTTGGTATGATTGGGATAGAGAGTTGATTGAGAAGGCAATTCCTCTTTTATCTAGTCCAGCCATTGAACCATTATTTGCTTTTTATAAAAATGAAGTAAAAAATAAATAAATCAGCTAGAAAAACTACATTCAATATAGGATGTAGTTTTTTTATTATTTGTACTAGAAACAATTATGAAATAATCTCCCCATTATGGTTTAGTTTTTATAAATTATCTTAAGAAAAATTAAGAAATATAACCAGTAGTTCTTAATATGTTTTATTTATAATTCAAATGATTACACAAAATTGTTTCTTCATTTTCCCTTCAAGGTGTTCCATCACGAATTACTCGCCCGGAGGTAGAAAAGGTAGCTTATATGTTAGAAGTTTCAGCGATACTCCAAAAGCATCCACCTGAAGTATCTAGTGGGCAGCAACATGTATACTTGTGCATGAGCCAGCCATTATAAAGTTTATAATGGCTGCAGCAATAATTCTTTTTTGTGAGATGGCGAAAAGGGATTTTTTATGTGCAATTCATTGTGTTTTCTTAACAAAACACCTAGTGCTTTCTTATCTTAAAGGGGAACATATTTATTACTTAGATTGTCTATTACGTGTATTACTAAAAATGGATATTCAAATTAAATACAATAAATCCCGTTTGATACCTATTTTTATGTATTACAAAAGTATGAAAGGACTTATTATTTTGAAAAATAAAAGGATGTGTATTGGTGGTGGACAAGTTTAATACTTTTACAGATGAAGCATTGCAAGTGGAAACGAAAAAGACATAACTCAAACAGTAGCTTATCAATCATACAAACGTAGGAGGATATATATGATGAAACCAGTTGTAGACGTGAAAAACGTTCAAAAAGTGTACGGTAAAAAAGCTGAGAATCAATCACACGCATTAAAAGGTGTTTCATTCTCGATTCAAGAGGGGGAGTTTGTCGGTATTATGGGGCCATCTGGTTCTGGCAAAACAACATTATTAAATGTAATTTCAACACTTGATAAAGCGACAGGTGGTGTTATTGAAATTGCAGGAACGGATATTACGAAAATGAAACAAGGTGAGCTTTCAGATTTCCGTTCACAAAAATTAGGGTTCATTTTCCAAGATTTTAACTTATTAGAGAACTTATCTATTTATGAAAACATTGCACTTCCACTTTCCCTTCAAGGTGTTCCATCACGAAATATTGGGCCGAAAGTAGAAAGGGTAGCTGATATGTTAGGAATTTCAGTAATACTTCAAAAGTATCCATCTGAAGTATCTGGTGGACAGAAACAGCGTTCAGCAGCAGCACGTGCACTTGTGCATGAGCCGGCAATTATTTTAGGGGACGAGCCAACAGGAGCTCTTGATTCTAAAAATGCAACAAGTTTACTTGATGCAATGACAAACTTAAATAAAAAACAAGGTGTATCTATTATGATGGTTACACATGATCCATACAGTGCAAGTTACTGTCAGCGTATTTTATTCATTCAAGATGGTGAGTTATATAAAGAAATTCACCGTAATGGTACACGTGAAGAGTTTTACAAAGAAATTTTAGACGTGCTTGCAGACTTAGGCACACAAAAAGCATAAGAAAGGAGGTTTGGGCATGTTATTTAAACTTTCCATGTCAGGGCTAAAAAGTAAGTTACAAGATTATATTGTATTACTTATTGGTCTAATTGTATCTATTTCAACTTTCTATATGTTTCAAACGCTATCACTAAATAAAACGTTCCTTGAATCTAATGCAAACGTTGGTCCTATTGTATTAATATTCCAAATAGGTTCCTTTTTATTAGCGATTGTAACATTTTTTTACATTATGTATGCAAACTCTTTCTTATTATCTCTTCGCCAAAAAGAGTTTGGTATGTATATGATGTTAGGAGCAAAAAAGTATAAAGTTACATTACTGATGTTCCTTGAAACAATTGTATTAGGTGCGGCATCACTTGTAATTGGGATCACAATTGGTGTAGGACTTGCAGAAGGTATCGGACAGTCATTAATGAAACAATTGGAGTTAACTGGAGAAGGTTACAAAGCTTTGTACATTCCATCTATGGTTGCTACTTGCATCTTCTTCTTTGCATTATTTGTACTATCAGCAAGTATGAATAGTATTAAATTATCACGTATTTCTGTATTACAACTTGTACATGCAGATGCACAAACAGAGCATGTCGCGGTAAAAGGAAAAATGACAGTTGTAGTTGCATTCCTTGGTCTGATTTTGTTAGGTATTGGTTATGCATCACTGCTCTATATACCACAGGCAAAAAATCTAGGAACCGTTCCTACATTAATGGCTCTTGGATTAATCGCAGCAACTGTTAGTACTTACATGTTGTTTGGATCACTTCTCCCAGTTATGATTAAAAAATTAAAAAGTAATAAAAAGCGTAGTGAAAAAAGGCTTAATGCTTTTACCTTTGCTCAATTAAACTTCCGCATTAATGGCCTAACAAATGTGCTTGCGACGGTAGCGATCTTAGTAGCCCTTGGAGCAGGTGGAATTGCGTGTGGTATGGCATTTAAAAATGACGTTTTAAAGCAGACTGATAAAGGAACAATTTACGATTCGGTAGTTCATAATCCAACAGCAGAAGAAAAGAACATTTTGAGTAGTATTTTATTTCAAGAGAAACTTGAATATCGTTACAAAGTAGATGATAAGTATGTTTATTATATAAAAGAAGAGCTAGAGAACAATCGTCCTTTAGTAAAAGATAGAAAAAATGAGAAGATAATGAAAGTTTCAGAAGAGATTCCCATGGATGCATTTGCATTGTCAAGACAATGGGGTAAAGAGGATGCGGAATCAAAACAATGGAGAGAAGCTTTCGAAACAATTCAGCCAAATTATATACATCCTGATCATAAAATAAAAATTGTAGATCAAAACATATACGATAGTATGAAAGATACAGAAAATACGGTGTTTATTGGGAAAACAGATGTTTTTGGAGCATACGTAAAAGAATGGAAAAAAATTGATGAATTGCAGGTAGTTAAATATAAAAATGTGAAAGTGGAAGAACTGGATAGTAAGTATCAAACATATAAGGTGAATCAAAGTTTTTCCAGCGGACTAATGTTTATGGGGTTCTTCGTTGGAATTGCGTTTTTAGCAATGATGGCAAGTTGCTTAATGTTTAAAATTCTATCTGGCGCATCTAAAGATAGTATACGTTATCAAATGCTTCGTAAAATTGGTGTTCGCCGGGAATTATTAACACAATCGATTTATAAGGAGTTATCCTTCGTATTCTTAGTCCCAGCAATTATCGGTATTGTTCACATATTAGTTGGTATGAATATGTTTGGCCCTCTTTTAATCGATCCGTATTTTCGAATTTGGTTACCAATTGTTATTTTCATAGTGATTTACTCAATTTACTACTGGATTACAGTTCAATTGTATAAAAGAATTGTACTTCCGAAAGAAGGTTAATGTAATAATGTTATGTATACTAAGTATCATCATAATTGCCCCCCGTTATGATGAAGGGAAAGGCAGTGGGAAAATAGTATCGTTCCTACATTGAGTACTACTTTAACCTTATTTGTAGGAACTCTTGCACTATCCCCTTACAATAAAATTGAATAATCATCCCATATTAATTGTTAACTATAACCGGAATTTTGACAGGATGGAACAATTATCAAAATAATATCTTGTATAAATTGTGTCTATTATAGCTATCATTTAAAATTGGGTCTGCACCAAAAGAGTGTAAATAAACATAAAACTTGTAAACCTTATTCATCATAAGGATTATCGTTTTAGAAAAGGAGTGTGTGTTGAAAAAATTTTTAAAGGTAATTTTAATCTTATTAGTAATATTTATAGGAATTATGTTGGGAAGCATAATTTTAAATAAAACATATCATACAGAGTTTAAGTCTTTAGATAACACGGATCAAAAGATGTTAAAAGAATTAGCTACTATTTATAAGAGCTTTGAAGAATCGAGTGATAAACTTTGGAACGAAGATTATCGCTTCGAAAAAATGCCATTGGTTCTGATACGTAGTAATAAAGACGGGGGATTCTTTAGACAAGAAGCTTATGCAGTTAATGTAACGGGATTAGAAAATAGTATTTTTGCAAAGGAAATAAAAGTCTCAAATTCTCTGCATCTACCTAAAGTCTATCGCTTAACTCGTTTTGATTTTAGAACTATTTCTACCTGGTTTCCTTGTAACTTTGGGACAATAAATATTAATGATATGGATGTATTTTATTTAAAATATCATCCTAAAATGTTTAGTAATCCAGATTTATATTTTGATTTTTCATCTTTCTTATTACATGAAGGTTCTCATGCTTATAAACAAAAAGATTGGACATATGATGCAAATGGTGGAGAGTTTATTCACGAATATCCGATTAATAAAGAAAATTACGCGCTAATGGGATTAGAATTTAAGCTATTAGATAAAGCAATGATTGATACAAGACCAGAAAGTATTAATCAGGCATTATATGATTGGACAATTGTACGTAACTATCGCTATAAAAAATGGCCTCAATTAATTGGAGAAACAAAAACTGAAGCAATAGAAGGTTCAGCACGATACTTAGAGTATCGTTATAGTAAGTTAACTGGTGGAAATCTTATGGTACTTGCAAAGAAACAGAAGCCATATCATGTTACTTTTATGGAGGCGTTCAACTTCGTTGCTAATGGACAGGCAGAATCTCCAAAGTTTTTAGAGCGGAATATGAGATATGAGACTGGTTCAGCCCTTGAATTAAGCATGGACAAAGCAAATATTCCATGGAAAGAAGCTATTGAAGATAGTGCAACCAAACAAGGAAAGACACCATATGAAGTATTAAATACGTACTTTAATATAAATAATACGCCCACAATTGAAAATAAAATCAAAGAAATTAAAGAGAACAATGACTATGAAACACTTTTAGAACAAGGAGAAAAACTGGTTAAAATAAGTAACGAGTAAAGAAAATAAGATTTGAAAAAGAATTTCCTTTAATGAGCGTATTGAAGAGGATTCTTTTTTCATTTTATAAGTTATATAAACTACAGGTGTAATCAAAAAAGTTTAATTAAAAGAAGGAATCTCAAAATAATTATTTTTTATTAAAAGCTAAATTTAATGAAGAAGAAAACTTATTAATTGTAAATGGATCTAAAGAAAATTTTGAACAATATTTAAGACATTATCTTTTATACTGATTATGTTATTTTGGCGCTTTTAATTGCAAGTATATACTAAAGAGAGGATAGAAATGTACCACCTGCTTTTGCCTTTAGTTGTTCAATACGAGAAAAATGTGGAGGAATATGATGGAGTCAAAAATTCTTATTGTTGATGATGATAAAGAGATTAGAAATCTTATCTCTGTTTATTTGGAAAATGAAGGTCTGAAAACTCAAAAGGCAGAAGATGCTATTGAAGCTTTAAAATTGTTAGAAGAAAAGAAGTTCGATCTTATTATTTTGGATATTATGATGCCTAATATGGATGGTATTGAAGCATGTATGAAAATTAGGGAAGAACGAAATATGCCTATTATCATGCTATCTGCAAAATCAGAGGATATAGACAAAATTCAGGGGCTAGCGTCTGGTGCCGATGATTATTTATCAAAACCGTTTAACCCGTTGGAGTTAATCGCTAGAGTAAAATCCCAATTAAGAAGGTTTAAAAAATACAATACGCATACAGATAATAATAAAAGCATCTTAGGAATTGGTGATTTAACCGTGAATACAGATACACGTCAAGTATGGGTAAGAGGAACGGAAGTAAGGCTAACTCCAAAAGAGTTCGATATACTCAAACTACTTGCTCGTAACAAAGGAATTGTTCTCAGTGTTGCAAAAATATATGAAGCAGTTTGGAAAGATGCTTTTTATAAATCGGATAATACTGTCATGGTGCATATTACAAAAATAAGAGACAAAATTGAAGAGGATTCTAAACATCCAATTTATATTAAAACTGTTTGGGGAATTGGGTACAAAATATGAAGAAGGTTAGTTTTAGAAATAAGATAATTATAAAACTTCTTGGTGCTGTTGCAGTTAGTTTTTTTGTTTCGTTTGGTTTAACAATCCTCACTTTTCTATATGTCATAATCCCATTAAATCTAAATCACTATCTTGATGATCTTAGTACATTTGAAAATAATATGCTTACATTTCTTATATTCGCGTTAGCAATCTTTACTTTTATAATCATTTTTTTGATATTGGTTCGAAAGAAAATAATATATTTAAAGCTCATTTCTGATAGTGTTAATGATATTGCCAATGGAAAGCTGGGTTTGACAATTGGGATTGAGGGAAAGGATGAATTGACTCATCTTGCTCAAAATATTAATTATATGTCCAAGGAATTGGAGAATACATTTGAACAGGAAAGACAATTGGAACGTACAAAAAATGAACTCATAACCAACGTATCTCATGACTTACGCACACCGTTGACATCTATTATCGGCTATGTAGATTTATTAAAAAGAGGGCAATACGACAGTAAAGCACAATTACAGGAGTATCTCGAAACCACTTATTTAAAATCACAGAGATTGAAATATCTAATTGATGAACTATTTGAGTACACCCGTTTATCAGACATCGATGCTAAGTTAAACATTAACGAAGTTGATTTATCAGGCTTGTTGGAGCAAATAGTTGGAGAATATATTCCTATATTTGAAAAGGCAGGTTTAAGTGTTCAAAAATCAATAACGGAAGAAACAATACCTATTTTCATGGATGTAGAAAAAATGGTACGTGTTTATGAAAATCTGTTTATGAATGCGATAAAGTACAGCATGAAACCATCCGAATTATCAATATGTCTTGAACTAATAGGTAACAAAGCAATTTTGAAAGTATCAAATAAAGTCGAGAAGCCGCCTGTTAGCGATCCTAATAAATTATTTGAAAGGTTTTTCAGGGGTGATAAGGCAAGAAAAGATGATCAAGGAAATGGGCTGGGACTCGCTATTTCAAAAAGAATTGTTGAACTTCATAATGGTAATATGCATGCAGAATATAAAGTAGGCTGGATGTCCTTTATTGTTGAACATCCAATTAAATAGAATGGCTTATGGAATGAAAGGTTCCATAAGCTTTTTTTTAAACTTAAGAAACTTCTTAAGTTAATAATTCAAGTAGGCCATTCATAGTAGACATGATACTGATAAGTTAATTTGATTTATTATTATAAGGTGATTAATCGAATAAAGGGGAAGTTCATTGATATGAATAATGTAAGAGGCGATAGTAAATTTAGCAACCAGTGTGTTTTGGTATTCAACCAGGGCACACTGGTTTTATTTTTTTATAAATGTGGAACAAATGTATTACTTAGATTGTCTATTAAGTGTAATCCTAAAAGATATGAAAGTACAGATCATTTCGAAAAATACAAAGGTATTAAAAAGAGGGATATGTGTGGGAACACTAAGTGTCAGTGTGCCTAAAAGGGTGGGATGAGATGGTCTATATGAAAGTGGTTCTAATGTCTTATACGTATATAGAATTTGATAACGCTGTCTATTTTTTGGAGGATTATGTTAAAATAACGTTTTTTTGAGTACAAAGATATTGGAGGTAACAGAAGTGAAAAGTATGTTTTGCAAGAGATTTATTACAATAGTAACAGTGCTTACACTATTTTGTAGCATGGCCGTTACATTTGGAAGAGCATCAGCGGAAACAGTTCCTGCTATAGACGTAGAAGCAGGATCAGCAATTTTAGTAGAAGCAAATTCCGGGAAAATTTTATATCAAAAAAATGCAGATGAATCATTAGCAATTGCTAGTATGACAAAAATGATGAGTGAATACTTAGTTCATGAAGCGGTGGATAAAGGAAAACTTAAATGGGATCAAAAAGTTAAAATTTCTGAATATGCATATAAGATTTCGCAAGATCGCTCATTATCAAACGTTCCATTAGAAAATGGTGGCTCTTATACGGTCAAAGAGTTATATGAGGCAATGGTAATCTACTCTGCAAACGGTGCAACAATTGCTTTAGCTGAAGAGATTGCTGGAAAAGAAGTCAATTTCGTGAAAATGATGAACGATAAATCAAAAGAGTTTGGAATGAAAAATTATAAATTTGTAAACTCTACAGGTTTAACAAACCATGATTTAAAAGGACATCACCCAGAAGGGACAACTCCAGACGAGAAAAATAAAATGTCCGCAAGAGATTGTGCGATTTTAGCACAACGTCTTATTCAAGATTTCCCGAAAATATTAGATACAGCAAAAATCCCTAAAAAAACATTCCAAAAGGGTGGCAAGTATCCGATTGATATGACGAACTTTAACTGGATGTTAAAAGGCTTAATTAAGCAATACGAAGGTGTAGATGGGTTAAAAACAGGAACTACTCCAGAAGCCGGAGATTGTTTTACTGGTACAGTAGAAAAAAACGGTATGCGTCTAATCTCTGTAGTTATAAAAGCAAACTCTCATACAGCACGTTTTGATGAAACAAAGAAATTATATGATTATGGATTTGCAAATTTTGAAGTGAAGAAGGTCTATGAAAAAGATTCAGTAGTAAAAGGTCATGAAACAGTGCGAGTAGCAAATGCAAAGGACAAAGATATAGTTGTTCAAACGAAGCAAGCTGTTTCACTTCCAATGCCAAAGGGCAACAAAGACGTTTATAAAAAAGAATTTAAAGTATCGAATAAAGAACAAGAAGCGCCTATTAAAAAAGATGTAACAATTAGTAAAATGACTATATCACCTAAAGATAGTACAGATCCTGGATTTTTATCAGGTAAATCATTACAAGTAGACCTTGTAACAAAATCTGAAGTAGAACAAGCAAATTGGTTTACACGTTTAATGCGCGAAATAGGATCTTTCTTTAGCGGTATGTGGAATAGTGCGGTTGATATAGTAAAAGGCTAACTTTGTAGGATAAAACTAAATATTAGCCTGAAATAAAAGGTTTCAAAGTATTATAGATTCTTATGTGGATGGCTTGGAATGGAAGATTGCATTAATTCTCAAATCTGGTTCTTCGGAACTTTCGGTATTGCAATCAAGCTAAGGTAAATTTGTATCCATATAATCAAAAAACGCTATTCTTTTTGTAGAAATATACAGAAAGGATGGCGTTTATTATGAATTGTTCGATTCAAAGGGTTCTGGTGCAAGGCTAGTTTAATAAAGTTACATGATGAAAACACATTCATTATTCCATCAAGTGACAATAAAAATAAATACCTGGTACTTATTCCTGTTATTAAATTTTATAAAAATTTAATAAAATCTTTTCTTCTTATTAAATATTTTGTTTTAAATTAATTATATAAAGAAATGGAGGCCGAAAAATGAATTTTTTAAAGAAATTTAAGTATCTTTTTATAGTGTTTGTCCCTATGTATATAGTTATTCTTTAATTTCAATCGAATAAAAAAGCAAGGTATTCGAGAAAAAAGTACGGTACCATACAGAGAAAACGCTCTCCCATACAAAAGTAAACTGTACCGAAAGTGATAAAAGCGAATGTTATATGGAGGGAACCCCCTAATAATTTCACCTGAAAATCGGTAATTAATGAAACAAACAATAACAAGATGATACATGATTACGAGTTAATATCCCCAAAAGATAGGATTACTAGTGACAATCTTTGATACTGACAATTGAGGTGACGTCGATGAGAGGGACATTAATAAAAAGTGGAGTATTTATTTTAGTTTTAACAGGAGGGCTATATCTTACAAAATACGCATATGACCATCATACTAACCGAGTTAAAGTAAGAGACACGATTCAACAAATATCAATAGAGCATGGTATACCACCATGGATTCCTTTATCTATTGCATTCCATGAAAGTAAGTTTGATCGAAACGCAATTGGAGATCAGGGCACATCATTTGGACTGTTTCAGCTTCATCGAGGTGGACTAGCACCTAAAGATTTAACGAACGAAGATTTGAAAAATGCAGAAACCAATACTCGAATTGCAATATCTAATATGATAAATGCATATAACCGTGGTTTACAGCAAAATTTAAAAGGACCAGAGCTATTAAAATATGTTGCTAATACCTCAGGGTGGCCTGGGAATAAGGGTGTTCAATGGACAAATAAGCAGACAGACTATAACGAGGGTTTAGAAAACAGTTTTAAAATGTTTTCTAAACGACAATACGATTTTATAGAATGAAATTTCTTTTTTCTTTCTATTATTATATAACTTATGCCTAAATACGAAAGTTCCCTAAAACAGATACATAGATTGACTTTGTACTGCTTATATTAGGAATTTAAAGAAACAATATGTATAATTCTCCCACTACAATAGTATAGTGGCCTTTATTAACAGCAAAATCTACAATTTACAAGGAGAACATTTTATGAGTAAGAGAATAAAAGAATTAGATTCCATACGAGGGTTAGCGGCACTTACAGTGGTATTTGGACATTTTTGTTTAATGCTACCATCGTTGCCTAATTCTATTAAATTTTCCCCGCTTAGGTTTTTATGGGCTGGCGGGGAAGCTGTAATCGTTTTTTATATACTAAGTGGTTTTGTGTTATCTATGGCACTTTATCATTCAAAAACAAATTATTGGGGATATTTAATTAAGCGATTTGTACGAATCTATATTCCTTATTATTTTTGGATAATCATTACCTTTGCTTTATTTATTTTGTTCTCGCCGTATGAAGTGGCTGGACTACGGGATTGGTTCTATGATAGATGGCAAGGGTCTATAACAAAAATAGATATTATAAACCATTTTGTGCTTCTTAATAACTTTTTTACGGAAAATTATAATCCAGTTATCTGGTCATTGGCTCAAGAAATGCGTATATCTATTGTGTTTCCGTTGTTATTCCTTCTTTTTTATAAACTGAGTTGGAAGAAAACGATACTATTTGCTTTGAGCTTTTCTTTAATTAGTGTTTTCCTTAATATGTTGCATATAGGGAAAGCAGAGGGATTTTATAATGGTTATGCCGATACACTGCATTTCACATCGATGTTTATGGTTGGAATGTTACTTTTTAAGCATCAGGAAAAGCTTATCTACTTATATAGGAATATGAAAAAATTTAATAAAGGATTTCTTATTGCATTAGGGGTTATTCTATATTTATATTCCATTTTAATTTATGGTTTTTCCCGTAATGATACTACTTTCTTATTAAAAGATTGGGGTGTCGTAATCGGTGTTAGTATATTTATAATAATGGCCATGAGTAACCTAAAAGTGAAAGCATTTTTAAATAAGAGTGTATTTGTATACTTAGGAGAAATTTCATACAGTATCTATTTGTGTCATTTTCCAATCATGATGGTACTATTTAAACTTTTGTATACAAAGATACCTATCTTTTTCCTTCTTGTTTTATGTATTTCAATGACAATACTTCTTTCTATAGTTTCGTATCATTTAATTGAAAAGAAATGTATCAACTGGGCAAAACAAAGAACAACAAATTTTCGGAAAAAAGTGTAATGCTTGAAGGGATTTTATTTCTTTAGTAAATATACGAATATTACCGATTCTTAAGTATATTAGGAATCGGTCAATTACGGATTCTATATAAATATACTAAAATTGAACAAATTTTTAATTTTATACTTAACTCCAAAAATCCTCTTACTAAAGAGAATCTTCGTAACGTTTTTCCAGACATAGCCGAAAGTACAATTAGTAAAACGCTAGTTTCCTTGTAGCTGCTTGGTCAAATAAAGCTGGTTTCAGGAGGAAGAAATGCTCAATGTATACAGGTTTAATTCTGTATTAATAATTATTAGGGGGAACAACACATCGCTATCTATATCTAAAATGTTATATAAAACTATTGAATCTTTTATTCGTAAAAACAGAGGTGTAAAATGAATTTTATTTCCGAACTACTTGTTACCTTTG
Organism: Bacillus cereus group sp. BfR-BA-01331; assembly: GCF_022663915.1. NCBI lineage: Bacteria > Bacillati > Bacillota > Bacilli > Caryophanales > Bacillaceae > Bacillus > Bacillus cereus group sp. BfR-BA-01331. The sequence continues at coordinate 10,476 of NZ_JAKUGJ010000021.1, read as the reverse complement.
CAATTCCTACAATACAACTCACATTCTTGTTACTACTCATTTTTGTTTTTAGCTACTTTGTAGTATACAAAAAGGTATGTAAAGGAGGGGGGGAATTTACCGTACAACAAGTTATATTGTTTATATTGATAATAGGATATTATTCCCTTGTATTATCAGCTACTTCATTTGGTCGTCCAGATGATATAACTTTTGCAAGAACAATTGACTTTGATGTACTTAGTGTTTATAAAAAAGCATGGAATACCTTTTCATTTTCTTCTTTTTTCCATATCATTGTGAATATAGGTATGCTTTTTCCGTTAGGAATTTTATTACCTTTATTTAGTAATGTTTTTCAAAAAACAAAATGGATGTTAATCAGCTCAATTATAGCAAGTTTATTGATTGAAATCCTTGAATTTATAATGCAACGTGGAAGTATGGAACTAGCCGATTTACTTCATAATACTTTAGGAATGATGCTAGGATATTCTATGTTAAATATAGTTCTTATATTGTTGAAGAAAAAAGAAACAGATACACAAATGACCAAATATTTATTTCTTCCGATTACAGTAAGTTTTGTTACACTTGGAATAATGATTTCGTATCAAATGAAGGAATTTGGGAATATGCCTCTAGATCCCATTACAAAAACAGACATGACTGATGTCACTATAAAAACATCAATAGAGTTAAAAGACGAAGGTAATAAAATGCCTGTTTACAAAGAGGAAATTACAAAAATGCCTAATGACAATGAGCCAGTTACAAAAAAATCACATATTCGAGATGTCGAAATTCTGTCTCCCAAAGAAGTATTTCAAAAACTAAAACAAGGAGACTTTGATCCTATAATATCTTTCAAAGCAGGTGATACATTAGTCATTACAGATTATAATATAGATTACTACGCTGATACAAAAGGCTTTTCTCAACCTATATATGTTTTTCAAGTACGCTTAAATGATAATGGGAAAGATAGTTGGTCTCAACCTATTTCTGCGAGAAAATAACGTAGATTTTCATGTTTTTGTTCATGTGAAATAGTTTAATCGAGTTGTCTTGCTCATTTAAAAAATCTCCTATGGAATTTAATTGAAATTGAAAAACATTTAAGAAGAACAATTACGCTGCGGGCTATTGTATAGTGTAGATATGAATAACAAAAAAGGGGGACTATATATGTGGAAGCGATTTGTAGCGATTGGTGATAGTTTTACAGAGGGGATAGGGGATGAAGTTGAGGGAATAGCATTAAAAAGCTGGGTAGATCATTTTGTTCAACTGTGTGTAGATGATTTAAAATATGCTAATTTTGCAAAACGTGGGTTAGTAACTAAAGAAATTCGCTCACAGCAATTGGAACAGGCATTAACTTTTAATCCAGATTTGGTTAGTCTAATTGCAGGTGCAAACGATGTTTTAAAAGGACGTTGGAATCATCAAGCATATAAGAACGATATGGAATTTATGATAGATACATTAAGTAAAGCAGGTGCTGATATTATTATAGCAAACCTTCCAGATTTTACTGTTAGGCTTCCATTTCCTTCTGAAAAAAAACAAGTATTAAAAAAACAATTATTTGAGGCAAATGAAGTTATACTTTCACTGAGTAGAGAGTATAAGCTTCATCATGTTGACTTTTGGGATCATCATTTAGTTAATGACAATACGCTTTGGTCTACGGATTTAATTCATCCAAACTCAAAAGGATATGTAAAAGTTGCTGAATTGATTTTTAGTAGTTTGCCTGTACATGACTCTTTTAAATAAGCTGTAGAATGACCTAAACTCCTGTCGCATGCTGTACAGGGGTTTTTGGTGCGAATAAGAAGGATATAGAGTGCCTATAAATTATACTTTAAGTAATTCTTTTTATTGTTTATATTTTTGTTATTTTCTGTTGCAGAATCCTTATTATAAGGATTCTTTTTTTGTATCAATAATCTATAAAGAAAAAAGATGAAATTGGCGAAAATGAACTAAAAGGTATTTTAAATGAATTGTTAAAACAACACTAATAATGATAACGTTCGCGAAATATATTCGTCGTTTGTAAGAATCTTAAAATCTTCCCTTTTGAATGCAGCTTAACCATAAATTTAATTTTTTTGTAAATGTGGAACTATTTCATTACTTACACTGTCTATTAAGCGTTAAAACATTTTTTATTTAACATATTTAGAAAGGAATAATCATTTTTAATTAAGGGAGAAGATTGAATTGAAAAAAATATGGATGCTGCTTTTCTTTTGTTTTGGAGTTATGTTGGTAGGATGCAATAAAGATGAGCCGCCAAAACAAGCATTTGAAGAATATATCAATTTATGGAATGATAAAAAATTTACAAATATGTATGATCGTTTATCAGAACATGCAAAAAAAACGATTTCTAAAAAGGAGTTCACAGAGAAATATCAAAAAATTTATGAGGGTATTGGAGTTAAGAATTTAAAAATTAAAATGAAAGGAGAGAATAATAAAGATAAAGAACTTTTTCTTTTTGAAGTTAATATGGATACGGATGGAGGAACTGTTTCATTCATCCATGAAGCAAAACTCGTGAAAGATAAAGATAAGGAATCTTGGAAAATAGATTGGACACCAGACTTCATTTTCCCAGGTATGAAAAAAGATTACAAAGTACGTATGCAAACAGAGCAAGGAAAACGAGGGGAAATATATGATCGAAATGGAAAAGGGCTTGCAACGAATGGTAAAGCGTCTGAAGTTGGAATTATTCCAGAGAAACTAGGTGAAACGGCAGCGCAAACGAAAGAAATAGTAGCACAATTACTTGATATGTCTATAGAAGAGGTCGATCAGAAGCTCGCAGCAAAATGGATAAAACCAGATTCCTTTGTACCAATTGGTATTTTAAAAGAGGGAACCAGACAGAATGATTATATTGAATTAGAAGGAGTTTTATCTCGCCCAGTAAATATTCGTACGTATCCATTAGGAGAAGCAGCGGCACACTTAACGGGATATATAGGAAAGGTAAATGCAGAGGAGTTAAAATCGCTTCAAAAAAAAGGTTATCAAGCAGATGATTTAGTGGGTAAGACAGGTTTAGAGAAAGTATTAGAGAATAAATTGCGTGGTGAAAAGGGTGGACGCGTATTTATGGAAGATGAGAACGGGAAAGAGATTAAAAACGTAGCAAAACAAGAAGCAAAAAAAGGGGAAAATGTTACGTTAACTATTGATGCTGCAATTCAAGAAAAAATCTTTAATGAGATAAAAAATGAAGCAGGATCTAGTGCAGCGGTCAATCCTAAAACGGGTGAAACAATCGCACTTGTAAGTAGCCCTGCTTATAATCCAAATACAATAGTTAGAGGAGCATCAAAAGCTCAACGGGAAGCATGGAATAATGACTCGAAACTGCCAATGATGAATCGCTTCACACAAGCATTTGTACCAGGTTCCGTATTTAAAACGATAACAGGTGCAATTGGTTTGGAAACAAACACAATAAATCCTAAGGAAGAATTTAAAATTCAAGGATTAAAGTGGACAAAAGATTCATCTTGGGGAAATTATTATGTAACACGTGTGAAGGATGCTAGTCCAGTTGATTTTGATAAGGCAATGAAGTACTCTGATAATATTTATTTTGCTCAACAAGCTTTGAAAATAGGAAAAGATCAGTATGTAAATGAATTTAAGAAATACGGATTTCATGAAAAATTACCAATTGAATACGAATTCCCTATTTCAATCATTGCAAAAGATGGGATAAAAAATGATATTCAACTAGCAGACACGGGGTACGGACAAGGACAAGTATTAATGACACCTCTTCATTTAGCATTGACTTATGCACCGATTGTCAATGAGGGTAACATTCCGTCACCGCATCTTATGAAAAAAACAAAAGAAGCGGGAAATTGGAAAGAAAATGTAATTTCTACCAAGAATCAAGAGATATTAAAAAGTGCGTTAATAAAGGTTATTAATGATCCTGATGGTGCTGGGAGAATTGCTAAAGTTGATGGTGTAACTCTCGCTGGTAAGACGGGTACAGCAGAACTGAAAGAATCGAAAGAAGCAGAGGGTAAAGAACTTGGATGGTTTGTAGCTTTCGATGCAAGCGCGCCAAACATGATTGTTACCATGATGATTGAAGATGTAAAAGGGAGAGGCGGGAGCAACGTTCCAGGTGAAAAAATAAAACATGTTTTTCAGAAATAATACTTAATTAGAAGGTGAAATTTACTTCTTTAGTAAATATACAAACCTTACCGATTCAAGATTATATTAGGAATCGGTTAATTTATGTCTAAACGCAGATTTTATGATTTTAATAATCGTATTTAATTACGTGTTTTTTACACAATTAAATACGATTATTTTTTATTTGAAAATTATAAAATAACAAATTTTAAAATATTAAATTAGATAATTGAAATTTAAAAAATAAGAGCTATTATACTTAACTTTATTTTCAGAAATATTACAAAACTGTTAGTTTGAAGTAAGGTTATTCAATATAAGTAAGAGGGGAATTTCTTTATACTAAAAGATAAAAGTATTAATTAGATATTTCTAGATAATAAATAGATACATAAATAAAAGGAGCTAAATGTATGTATAAAATCATGATTGTAGAAGATGACCAAAAAATTTCTAAACTACTTCAATCCCATATTAATAAGTACGGGTATGAAGGGAATATTACAGAGGATTTTGAAAATATTTTGGCTAACTTTGAAAAAATTCAACCTGATTTAGTTTTATTAGATGTAAATTTACCGAGTTTTGATGGTTTCTACTGGTGCCGACAAATTAGAACGGTCTCTACTTGTCCCATTATATTTATATCAGCACGTAGTGGAGAGATGGAGCAAGTTATGGCACTTGAACATGGTGCAGACGATTATATCACTAAACCGTTTCATTATGAAGTTGTAATGGCAAAAATCCGAAGTCATCTTCGAAGAATTTACGGAGAATACGCACCGAAAGCGGAAGAAAGAGTTGTTCAGCAATCCGGTTTAATACTTTATCCAGAAAAAATGGAATTAAAGCTAAATGATAGCATGTGTATACTGTCAAAAAAAGAAACTGTTTTACTAGAAACTCTCTTACGACAATCTCCTAGTATTGTTAGTCGAGAGAAAATCTTAGAAAAACTTTGGGATGACTATACGTATGTAGATGATAATACGTTAAGTGTAAATGTTACACGTGTCCGAAAAAAATTAGAGGAAATCGGAATAAAAAATGCATTAGAAACAGTTCGTGGTGCTGGATATCGTTTGAAAATAACTTGGAAGAATGATGAGGTATAATAATGAATTTATTTTTACGTGAACATATCCCTTTCATCTGTTTCTCAATCATTCAGCTATTTGTCGTTCTAACTGTTTATTGGCTGGATGGATATAACCACTTATCTACTGCGTTATATAGTGTGTTTTTAGGAGGATGCTTTTTAATTGCGTTTTTACTGTATCGCTACTTTAGCCATCGTAGATTTTATAACAAATTATCCAACCCTTCTGAAACATTAGAGGACTCCTTAGAAGAACTCGATTCCACTCCATTATCAGTAGCACTTCAGCGTGTGTTAAAGACACAATACAGTCAATATCATCAACAGTTAAAGACTTGGGAATATAAACAAAAAGAGCACCTTACATTTATTAATCAATGGGTGCATCAGATGAAAACGCCTCTATCAGTTATTGAACTGATCACACAAGAAGAGAATGGGGAGGTTTTTGAAAGTATTGTGGAAGAAGTAGATCAAATGCAGTACGGATTAGAAATGGTCTTATATATGGCGCGATTACAAACGTTTGAGCAAGATTTTTATGTGGAAAGAGTTTCGTTACAGGAAATCGTTCAAGAAGTAATCCGTGAAAATAAACGTCTGTTTATCCGTAGCTATGTTTATCCAGAAGTAAAAGTAAAACAAACTATTATGGTAGAAACCGATAGAAAGTGGCTTCGGTTTGTTATTCATCAAGTGATATCCAATGCCATTAAGTATTCAGCAGGAAGTAGAAAAAACGTTACTATTACTACATTAGAAGAAGAGCGCTCAGTAATCCTTGAAATACACGATCATGGTGTAGGAATTCCAAAAGAAGACCTCCCGAGAGTATTCCGCCCATTTTATACGGGAATAAATGGTCGGAAATTTAAGGAATCTACTGGGATGGGATTATATCTTGTGAAAAATATTATAAAAAGATTGGAACATGATATTGAAATAAAGTCGGAAGTAGGTAAAGGAACAACAATCTGTATTATTTTCCCTTATGCAAATCGTTAGAACGGTGTTTAGTTTGATTTTTCAGAAATATTACAGACCTGTTAGATATATGAAAGGTTAATCGATATGAGAAGAAGGGACGCTTAGATAAACTTAGGTTATTAAAAGATAAAAAGGAGCAAAACGATATGGAAATATTAAAGGTCTGTGAACTGAGTAAAATCTATACAGGAAAGGTATCTTATGAAGCGCTCGCCGACATTAATTTGAGTGTGAAAAAAGGGGAGTTTGTAGGAATAATGGGACCATCAGGAAGTGGAAAAACTACTTTGTTGAACATGGTTTCTACTATTGATTCTCCCACATCAGGAGAAATATTGATTAATGGAGAAAATCCATATCAATTATCTCAAAATGAACTGGCATTATTTCGAAGACGTGAATTAGGTTTTGTGTTTCAAGCATTCAATCTTCTTACAACATTAACTGTAAAAGAAAATATTGTTCTTCCTCTGACGTTAGATGGTACTAAAGTTGAGGATATGAATCAGCGTGTAGAAGGTATTGCAGAAAAATTAGGCATTCAAGATATATTAAATAAACGAACATATGAAATATCGGGCGGACAAGCACAAAGAACAGCAATTGCACGTGCTCTAATTCATAAACCTAAATTATTACTTGCAGATGAGCCGACAGGAAACTTAGATTCAAAAGCGGCTAATGATGTAATGGAGTTATTAAAACGATTAAATAAAGAACAAGATGCAACAATGATGCTTGTTACGCACGATCCAGTGGCTGCAAGTTTTTGTGATCGCGTTGTATTTATTAAAGATGGAAAATTATATAACGAAATTTATAACGGAGAAAACCAACAAATGTTTTATCAAAAAATTATAGATGTACTTGCATTACTAGGAGGTCGTAAGCATGACTTTTCAAAGATTCGCTTTTAATAATATCATTCGAAGTAAGCGGACTTATGCTGCACACTTTCTAAGTAGCTCATTTTCAGTTATGGTTTTTTTTACATATTCACTCTTACTTTTTCATCCTGATTTACAAGGAGAACTAGCCTCCACAAGTAAAACAATGAGCCTTTTAGGAACAATGGGGATGCAAATCTCTCAATATCTCATTTTTGTATTTTCATTCTTCTTTCTTTTATATTCGGTGAGTTCTTTTTTAAAAACAAGAAAAAAAGAATTTGGAATTTTAATCATGCATGGTATGACACCGGCGCAGTTAAATAAATTAATTTTTTTAGAAAATATGTTAATTGGAGTCGCTTCAATTACATTTGGTATCTTAATTGGTTTAATATTTTCAAAGCTCAATTTATTGGCAAGTGAAAATATATTAGCGATTGATAAGGGTCTTCCTTTTTACGTTCCTATAAAAGCTGTCTTTACGACAACTGGCGCATTTTTGATTCTGTTTCTAGTCATTTCGTTGTTTACTTCTAAAATGGTAAAAGCAAACAAGTTAATTGATTTGATGAAATCAGAGGAAAAGCCAAAACCAGAGCCAAAGGCATCAAAATCATTAGCATTCCTTTCCGTATTATTAATTGGGTTAGGGTATGGATGTGTGTTCTATTTCGTACTAGAAAGAAACTTCATTATGCCTTACTTACTTGGAGGGGTAGTCTTTGTAGTGATAGGGACATATTTTCTATTTTCACAGTTGAGCGTGTATGTAATACGTGTCTTAAAGAAAAAAGACACTTTGTTTTTTAATAAAACAAACCTTCTTACTATATCTGAATTGGCCTATCGTATGAAGGATAATGCAACTATGTTCTTTATGCTAGCGATTGTTTCCGCTGTGGCCTTCACAGGGATTGGTACATGCCTAGCAATGGGAAATAAGGGATTAACCGAAATGACCAACCCATTTGCATTTACCTATACTTCGTTAGGAGAAAATGCACAAGAAGAAGAGCACATTACAGAAATGAAAAAACAACTTACTCGCTCAAATTTCTCTTATCAGGTAGCGGTTACGAATCCTAAATTCACGGAAAATAATTTAGTGCTAATCAAAGTATCAGAGTATAACAAGTTTGCAAAAATTTTCGGATATGAAATGGAAAAGATGGATAACGATCAAGAAGCGACCATAGTACCCTCAATCATTTCGCAAAAAGAAAAGTATGCAAGAGGAAAAGATATACCTGAAAAAATAGATGTAGTACAGGAAAACTTAGAAATGTCCCTCCGGGTCAAGAAGGCGGTCCCACATATAGTTCTCCCAAATTCAATTGGAGCCATTATTGTTGTTTCGGATTCTCTGTACGATAAAATCCCTAACAGAAAGACGGAAGATGATTCTTACGTAATGAAAAGTCAATATGGTTTTGTCGTGGAAAATTGGGAGAAATCAAGAGTGGTTACAAAAAAATTAGAAGAAACAATGGGTAATCATAATTCGGGGCAAGCACATTATTATTTTAAAGCGTTGTATTCTGAATGGATTTCTTCGAAACAAGAGAACGGCATTTTACTTATCGTCAGTGTTTTAGTAGGTATTGTATTCTTTACGTTTGCAGCCAGCCTATTATATTTCAGGCTATATGCAGATTTAGAAAGAGAACAACAACAATACGAAATGATTGCAAAGGTCGGTCTAAGTAGAAAAGAACTAAAGAAAATCGTAACACGACAGCTTATACTAATGTTCTTCTTGCCTATCATTATAGCGATTATTCATAGCGGGGTCGCTTTTATAGCCTTGCAACAGCTAATTGACTACTCTGTTTTAAAGATTTCGATTTTAATTATACTAGCCTTTATATCCATTCAAAGTGTGTACTTTTTCACTGTCCGTTGGCGTTATTTACAACGGTTATATAAAAAAATCATGTAACGTATTGATAAAACAAGCAAAGAGGAGAAAAAGAAATGAAAAAAGTAATGAAAGTGTGCGTGGCAGGGATTGTATCTATTTCTATGTTAGGAGCTTGTTCTTTTGGGAAGAAAGAGGAACCAAGGAATGCCGCTTTATTAATTGGAGGAGAACAATCATTAAAAGGAATAGTAAATCAACATAAAAGTGAAATTAAGACCAACACTTTGTATAAAGTGAAGCAAGCAGAAATTGATGGTAAACAAGTATTAATGATGGATCAAAAAACAGCGAAAAAAATGGTTGGGTTAGGTGTATTAAGAGAGTCAGATAATGATGATGAAGTATGGAGTTCAGACCCAATTAAGTCAGTACCTTCAGCTCCAAAAGGTAAAGCTGTCTTACTAGCTAGTAAGAAAAATAAAAAAATCAAGGAATTAACAATTAATGAAAAGAAAATAGATGTCCAGTATGCTAGTGATACTTGGTTCGGTCACTATCGTAATCCAAATTACGAGGAATTGATTGTAATTGTTGATAATGCAACTTTCAATCAGATTCCTGTAAATGAAACATCAATGGAAATCCTACATTTCAATAAATCGTATGGAGAAGATAGACCATACAACTCAGATGATGTTAAAGCTGCACAAGCAGAAACTGAATGGAAAAAACTCACTAAAACTATGGAGAGTCAAGTGGATGTATTAGATGCGGTTTCTATTATAAAAAAATAATGAAAATATATTTAATACAGAAAAACCAGGATGATTTTAAGAATTTATCCTGGTCTTTTTTATTACATTTTTTTAAGAAATATCATCTGTCGAAAAAAAGATAAACAATGGAACAAATGAAACTTGTATCATGTCTATATATTGAAACCATATTAAAAGTGAGGGCAGCTTTATGTTTATTCAAATAAGTTTGAGGTGTGGAAATGGAACAGAAGTTTATTGAAAAATGTAATCATGATGAGCTTGACTATGTTATAAAAGACTATTGGCAAGATGTATGGAATTATTCATTTATTATTACGAAAGATCCACACTTATCAGATGACATCACACAAGATGTATTTATTAAGGTTTTTAAACATTGGAATTCGTTTCGAAAGGAGTCATCTATTAAAACGTGGATATTAAAAATTACAAGAAATACGGCAATAAACTATTTGAAATCCTCTTATTTTAAAAGGATATCTTTAGTGGGATTTTTTAGTGACGATAAGCAATCTCCATCGGCAGAACAAGAATTTTTTAATCAAGAGGAAATGAATGATGTGTGGGATGTTGTATTAAAACTACCTAAAAAACACCGCGAAATACTAATATTGGACGCGAAATATGAATTATCTTATGAAGAAATGGCTGAAACATTAGGTGTATCCATTGGAACAGTCAAATCTAGGT
>NZ_JAKUGJ010000020.1:0-81337 GCF_022663915.1 Bacillus cereus group sp. BfR-BA-01331 | reverse complement strand
GTTGCCACCAGAACCGTTGCCACCAGAACCACTGCCACCAGAACCACTGCCACCAGAACCGTTGCCGTCAGAACCATTGCCGCCAGAACCACTGCCACCAGAGCCGTTGCCGTCAGAACCACTATCGTCCTGAGAGCCATTGTTTCCTGGAGGTTTATTATTATCTTTTGAATTACCTTCTGCTAAATTATCGTTATTTTGTACAATAGCGTTTGTTATTGGATTGAAGTTTTCAGTTGCAGCATTACCAATATTTAAGCCACTAAAAAAGGATAAAGAAAGTGTTGATGCTAAAATGAATATTTTTGTCATTGTTTTCCTCCTGAAGAAAAAATTATTGTTCCATCTAAAATACACCCCTTTGTAATATTTCATAGGAAAAAGAGTTTTATGCAAAAAAAACTATATATAGAAAAAGGTGGTGTATTTCTAAAAGGAGAAAAGAGTTAATGTAAATTCCTTGCAAACAGTAGAGTGATGGAGAATTTACACTCATAACAGTAGAGGAAGTGGCAACGGATGAAAGAATATATTGCATTTGATATTGGTGGTACGCAAATTAAATATGGAATTGTTTCAGAAATAGGTGTAGTACTAATACATAAAAAGGCCCCGACAGAAATTCACTTGGGCGGGGAACAAATTGTTCAAAAGCTTATATATTTATCAAAAAAGTTAATGACTGAATATACTATTTCCGGAATTGGTATTAGTACAGCGGGAATTGTTGATATTGATAAAGGAGTTATAACGGGAGGTGTGGATCATATTCCGCGTTATGCTAATATTTCTATTGTTGAGAGATTACAAGAAGTATTAAAAGTTCCTGTATCTATTGAAAATGATGTTAATTGTGCAGCCTTAGGAGAGAAATGGAAAGGTACAGGAAGGGGAGAAAGCGATTTTATTATGCTTACGCTTGGAACTGGCATTGGTGGAGCAATTGTTATAAATGGAGAGTTATACCGTGGACATTTGTTTGGCGCTGGGGAATGGGGGAACATGTTAATAGAAGGGAAAACTTTTGAGGAGGTTGCCTCAATTTCGGGATTAATTCATCTTGTACGAAGATATAAAGGTAAAAAGGAGTGGGATGGTAAAATAATTTTCGAATTATATGATAAGGGTGATAGCGGTGTTACTCAAGCCGTGAAGATTTTCTTTAAACATTTGGCGATTGGTATTAGCAATCTTGCTTATATTTTTAATCCGAAAATGATTATTATTGGTGGGGGAATTACTGAAAGAGGCGATGATTTCTTAAATGAAGTGAAGGAAGAGATAGGAACATACTTAAATCAAGAGATTTATAGTAATTGTGAGATTAAACTTGCGCAAAGCGGTAATTGTGCAGGAATGATTGGCTCTATTTACCACTTATTACATCAGTATAAATAAATATAGTATCTGTTTTCATATAATTGAGAATTTATCCTTTTTCTCATTAGATAAATAATGCTACAATATAAGAGAAGAATACAATGTTTTCCGAGTTGGAAAATGCTTTGTAGAAAGGAAGAAACTTCATGCCTATTATTTTAGAAAAAGGACAAAAGATTGATTTAACGAAAGGACAACCTAGAGTAGCGAAAATGCAGGTTGGCTTAGGCTGGGATCCAATTGGGCAATCAGGTGGATTTCTGTCTTCATTATTTGGAAGTAAACCAAATGTAGATTGTGATGCATCAGTTGTTATGTTAGAAGGGGATCGTTTTTTAAACAAAAATGATTTAGTTTACTTCGGCAACAAACTTTCTACTTGTGGTAGTATCATTCATTCAGGAGATAATTTAACAGGTGAAGGCGCTGGTGACGACGAAACAATTTTCGTAGAATTACATAAAGTTCCGAGCCGTATTAATCGTCTAGTATTCGTTGTAAATATTTATGACTGTGTAAATCGTCGTCAAGATTTTGGGATGATTCGCAATGCATATATTCGTATTCAAAACCCACAAACAGGTGAAGAATTAGCGCGTTATAACTTGTCAGATAATTATGCTGGCAAAATGACTTTAATTGCAGGTGAAATGTACCGACATGGAAACGAATGGAAGTTTTCAGCAGTGGGAGAAGGAACACAAGATAAAAACTTAAGTGAGATTGTATCACGTTACCAATAAAATAAACCAAGGAGGAATAGTATAATATGGCATCTATTTCATTGAAAAAAGGACAAAAGGTAGACTTAACAAAAACAAATCCAGGTCTTTCGAAAGTTCTTGTAGGACTTGGTTGGGATACGAATCGTTATGATGGACAAAACGATTTCGATTTAGATGTTAGTATCTTCTTAGTAGGTGCTAACGGTAAAGTTTCAGGAGCAGAGGATTTCGTCTTCTATAATAATCCAAAAGGTGCGAATGGTGCTGTAGAGCATTTAGGAGATAACCGTACAGGCGAAGGTGAAGGCGACGATGAAACAATTAAAATAGACTTAAAAAATGTTCCTGCTAACATTGAGCGTATTTGTTTCACAATTACAATTTATGATGGAGAAGGCCGCAGCCAAAACTTCGGACAAGTTTCTAATTCTTTCGTACGTATTATGGATGAAGAAAAGAATGCAGAATTAATTCGTTACGATTTAGGAGAAGATTTCTCTATTGAAACAGCTGTAGTAGTAAGCGAATTATACCGTCACGCAGGTGAATGGAAATTCAATGCAATCGGAAGTGGATTCCAAGGTGGATTAGGTTCTCTATGTAATAACTTTGGTTTAGATGTAGAGTAATAGATTTATATATCCATCAGTGAAACGCGTATTTACTGATGGATATATTTTTAAAAATTAAAATATAGAGGTGAATATATATGGTTATTCAATTGCAAAAAGGACAGAAAATAGATTTAGCTAAAACAAGCCCAGGTTTATCAAGAGCAGTAATTGGTCTTGGATGGGATATTAAATCTTATGATGGTGGATCTGATTTCGATTTAGATGCATCTGCCTTTTTATTAGATGCGAACGGGAAATGTACGAAGGAAACTGATTTTATTTTCTATAATAATTTACAGTCTCCTTGTGAATCAGTTTTACATACAGGAGATAACCGTACAGGTGCAGGTGACGGTGATGATGAGCAACTTGTTGTCGATTTGAAAAAGGTTCCAGCAGATGTTCATAAAATTGCTATTACAGTTACAATTTATGATGGTGAAGGCCGTAATCAAAACTTTGGACAGGTTGCAAATGCATTCGTTCGTTTAGCAAATGAAGAAACAAACGAAGAAGTTCTTCGTTTTGATTTAGGGGAAGATTTCTCCATTGAAACAGCAGTTGTCTTTTGTGAATTATATCGTCATAATGGACAGTGGAAGTTTAGTGCAGTAGGAAGCGGATTCCAAGGTGGATTAGGTGCGCTTGTAAAAGCGTATGGCTTGGATGCATAAGAAGGGAAACGACATTCGTTTCCTTTTTTTGACCTTTCTATAAATCTAGCAAAGAATAGGGGATAAAGGTAAGATGAGTATTTTGCAAGGAATCCTTGATACGTATGCTCAGTTTTTCGACTTGGACATGTGGATTAAAGTGTTACAAGATCCAGTATCTTGGGGGTTAATAGGTACACTTGTTGTACTTGAAGGCTTATTATCTGCCGATAATGCACTCGTATTAGCAGTAATGGTAAAACATCTTCCAGAAGAAAAACGAAAAAAAGCATTATTCTATGGACTGATTGGAGCTTATGTATTCCGTTTTATTGCAATTGGAATCGGAATGTTCTTAATTAAATTGGCCTGGGTAAAAGTGTTAGGTGCGCTTTACTTAGCTTGGCTATCAATTAAATATTTCATTGATAAAAGAAAAGGCAATTCAGAAGAAGCGGAAGCCCATGGTATGAACCAAAACAGTATTCTCTTCAGAATGTTCGGTGTTTTCTGGGGGACGGTTGCGATGGTTGAATTAATGGATATCGCATTCTCTGTAGATAGTGTACTTGCTGCATTTGGTGTATCGAATGAAGTTTGGATTTTACTATTAGGTGGAATGCTCGGTATTTTAATGATGCGTGGTATCGCTGGCGTATTCTTAAAATTGTTAGAGCGTATTCCAGAACTTGAAACGACAGCATATATTTTAATTTTAATTATTGCAGCAAAAATGCTACTGTCTGTCATTCATATTGAAGTAAGTCATACGCTGTTCTTTATTATTTTAGTTATAGCGTTTGGAGCAACGTTTATACTTCACTACATGAAGAATTCTGGACAAGCTAAAGAAGAAGTTGCAGCTACTAAAAGTGAACATAAATAATTGAAATGGGTTTGCTCGTTATGCGAGCGCCCATTTTTTATAACTAAAAATAGTTTATAATAGAAGAGAAACTTTAGAAAAAACGTAAATGTTTTTGGAGGTGAACTGTTGTGTTTTCACGTTTTACACTTCAACCATGTGCATTAAAAGAAGAATCAGATTTAAAGCAATTTGAAGCGCTTTTAGAAAAACGTCCACAATATGAACTGACAGAGAATGAGATGAAATTTAGTTACATAGCAAGTCGCATTCTTGGTGTACCTAATGATGTAGATGAATATTTCAACGGGCTATTTGATTATAGTGAAGCAAAAGGGATCGAGGTTTTGCATGAACAAAATTTAAATAAGGTGATTGATCCCGAAAAACTGCGCCATATTCAAGAAGTTTTTGCATTACATCAAGAAGCGCCGAATGGACTTACCGTCAATAGGCTTGTAGCACATTTGTCTGGAAAACAACTATTACCACAAGTAGACAATCCTGATTTACAGCATTATATACATACGACGTTTATTTCTGTATTGAAATTGTATGAGAAACAACATAATCAATCTTTAAAAACAGAAGGATTCCGGCGTTTCTTAATCGATATGATTAAATTAAGTGAAAATTACGTAGCAAAGTGGTTTTCTACAATTAATTATAAGAAGCAAATGCCACGTATCGTTTGGTACGGTGATGCGACGGAGAGTCGTATATATTTCTTATACTTTCTTATTATGCTCGGCTGTGATGTGCTTTATTATCACCCAGAAGGAAATGATGGATTTGAGAGTGTAGATGAGGAAGGAAAGACCTTTGTCGTATCTCATTCAGGACGTATTTCATTGGAACCATTTCCTGATCGGCGTCGTGAACGCGTCGCAACAGTAGCTTATCAAGCTTCAAAAGAAATCGAGCAAGTACTTCACCATGATAATTCATTATTATACAAACCGTGGCAATTCCGTTCGTATACACCTGTAGCCCGTACGCTCAAAACGACGTACGATGAACTCTTTTTAATTACGAAAGAAAAGGCATTTGTACGTCCAACATTCTTTGTTGAAAATAAGCATATTTATATTCCTTCTTTATTTGCAAAAATATCAGGCGTTTCAAAGAATGATAAAGAATATTTTCAGCGATTAAAGGCTATTACATCATTTGATAACAGTTTATTAATTAATACATTCCCGTTTACGAAAGAACAAAAAGCGAATTTCCAATATCATTATCGAGATGCATTGGACCGCGGGGGAAAGTTACATCCGGATTTAATTATGAACAGCCATTGGTGGCCGCATAAGCGTTTACCAGAAGGATTACAACATGGTATTGCAGAAGCAATGATCCATACGTGTGAAAGTGAAATGTGTAAACCAATTGCGAAAGAGACGAAACAAGATGTAGCGCTGTATGTTTTCGCACAACTCTCTCAAATACCACCGAACATTTTAGAGCAGCTTGAGAAATTTGATTATTCGCAAGAAGTACCGAAAATTGTTATATTTAATAATGAGAAGAGCGGAGAATTAAGTCGTTCTGATGCTGTGTTATTACTATTTTTAAATCAAATTGGAGTAGATGTATTCCACTTTAATCCAACGGGGAGAAACGATATTGAACCGTATATTCAATCAGGAGCATTTGATTCACATTGGCTTGAAGAAGTTAATTTCGATCTTGAATTTCATGGTTCATCAGCCTATAAAAATTTATCACAAACAATAAAAGGACTATTTCGTCCATTTTTATAAGGAAAGGGAGAATACCATATGAATAACCCAGTCGTACTAGATTCGAAAACAGAATTGAATGAGCAAACCGCACAAGATGTTCGCTTGCAACTTAGACAAGATGCAGAAGTGCAACGTATTTATAACGCAGTAGACATTAAAGATCAATTAGAATTAATTGAACTCGGAAAAGAACCTTCTATGGAAATTTCACGTTTCGCTGATCAAATTTTACATACAATGTCTTTATCGAAAGTAGAAGACTCTGGTGAATTATTAAAGCAGCTCGGTAAAATTATGGACAGATTTGATAGTAAAGACTTTGCGGAAGAGAAAAGTGGTTTCTTCTCACGTATGTTCAAAAAAGCAGATAAAATGATTGAACAAATCTTTAGTAAGTATCAGACGATGGGTCGCGAGATGGATAAAGTATACGTAGAAATTACGAAGTATCAAGATGAAATGAAAAAATCAATTGGTACGTTAGATGGTTTATATGAGCAAAACTTAAAGTATTATTTAGACTTAGAAAAATACGTAGTAGCAGGGGAAATGTTATTAGAGCGTTTAAATACAGAGTTAGTTCCGATGTACGAAGAGCGCATACGTAATAATGATCAGTTAGCGGGTATTGAATTAGAATCGCTTAAAAACTCTGTTGAAATTTTAGAACAGCGTATTGATGATTTAGAAAAAGCACGTATGGTTGCTCTATTAACAGCACCACAAATTCGTATGATTCAACGCGGTAACAATAAATTAATCGGTAAAATCAATACAGCATTTATTACAACGATTCCTATCTTTAAAAATGGTATCATTCAAGCGGTAAATGCGAAACGTCAAAAGCTTGTTGCGGATTCTATGGCTGAACTTGATCGCCGTACAAATGAATTACTTAAGAAAAATGCACAAAATATCGCAACTCAAAGTGTGGAAGTAGCGAGATTATCAGGTTCTTCTAGTATTAAGATGGAAACACTTGAGGAAACTTGGAACATTATTTCAAGAGGTATGCAAGAAACACAACAAATTGAAGAGCAAAATAAACGTGAGCGTGAAGAAAGCCGCAAGCGCATGGCTACATTAACAGAGAACATCAAAAAAGAATTACAAGGATAAATAAAAGGCAATGAGGAACAGTCCTCATTGCCTTTTATTTTCTCTTAAATAATTTAATGATTTCATTTACAACAAGCGGAATGATACTTAACAAGAGAACAAATCCCCAATCTCGCATTGTTAATGCATGCACACCGAATATATTGGCAAGAGGTGGGATGGAGATAATACACACTTGCATAAGAACACCGATTAGAAGTGAGAAGACTAAATATTTATTTGTAAATATCCCAATTGAAAAAATTGATTTCGTTCTTGAACGTAAGTTAAATGAATGAACGAGTTGAGAAAAACTAAGAACGACAAATGCCATCGTTTGAGCGTGTAATAGCGCGTCTTCATCAATTTGCTCTGGGAAGAGAGGAAATAAATTTGTATCTCCTGTATAGAGCTTTGCCCCAACGATAAAGGCTGTTAAAGTAAGAAGTCCAATTACAACCCCATTGAAAATAAGAAAAGGAACGCTGCCGGTAAATAAGCTTTCTTTCGCATGTCGTGGTTTTTCCTTCATCACATCTGGATCTTCAGGATCAACACCGAGTGATAATGCAGGCAGTGTATCTGTAATTAAATTTACCCACAAAATGTGAATAGGGCGTAGTGGTGTTGCCCAGCCGAGTAAAATAGCTAAAAAGAGAGCTATAATTTCGCCGAAGTTACAAGAGAGTAGGAAGAGAATAGACTTTTTAATATTACGATAAATATTTCTTCCTTCTTCAACAGCTTTCACAATAGATGAGAAGTTATCGTCTGTTAAAACTACATCTGCTGCGCCTTTTGCGACGTCTGTTCCTGTAATGCCCATCGCTACGCCAACATCAGCTTGCTTTAAAGATGGAGCATCATTGACACCATCACCAGTCATAGAAACGATATTTCCTTTTGCACGTAATGCTTTTACGATCTTCACTTTATGTTCTGGAGAGACCCTAGCGAATACATTTAAATGATTAATTTTACTTGCTAGTTCTGTATCTGAAATGTTATCTAATTCAGTTCCAATCATAATTTCAGATTTTTCTTCAGCGATACCAAGTTCTTTGGCAATTGCAAAGGCGGTATCCTTATGATCGCCAGTAATCATAACTGTACGAATACCAGCTTTTTTACACTCTGTAATGGAATCTTTTACTTCTGTACGTGGTGGATCAATCATACCGACAAGACCGATAAAGATGAGATTTTCTTCGAGATGATTTATATCCACATCGCTTGAATTGTATTGTTTAAATGCGAATGAAAGTACTCTTAAAGCTTCTTGAGACATTGACCCGGCAGCGTCTAATATTTGATTTTTATCAGAATCTGTTAGGACCTCGATTTTGTTATTTATAAAGATATGGGTGCAGTGAGGTAAAAGTTTATCAATAGCACCTTTCGTCATGCTATAGTAGCTTTCATCGTATGTATGCACGGTTGACATCATTTTACGATCTGAATCGAAAGGGAGCTCGTTAACGCGTTCATGTGTATTTTCTAACTGATCTTTTTGAATGTTAAAAGAGCTTCCGGCAACAAGAAGGGCGATTTCTGTAGGATCCCCTGTTTGTGAGTCGGTACCGTAAGAAGCATCGTTACATAAAACCATATTTTCTAATAGTAGGCGGTGTATATCATTATTTACATTCAAATTTTCTAAATGATCGTATGTGCGATCACTATAAAAGTGAGTAACAGTCATTTTATTTTGAGTTAATGTACCCGTTTTATCTGAACAAATAATTGTGACAGAACCGAGAGCTTCAACAGCTGGTAGTTTACGAATAATAACATTTTGTTTAATCATACGTTGAACGCCGATGGCAAGGACAATAGAAACGATAGCTGGCAAACCTTCTGGAATGGCTGCAACAGCTAAACTAATTGCAGTCATAAACATTTCTAAAGTATCTCGTCCTTGTAAAAAACCGATGAGAAACATAGTAGCACAAATAGCTACAGCGACAAAGCCTAAATATTTTCCTACTTGTGCTAAGCTTTTTTGAAGTGGTGTCATATCATCGTCTGCTTCATGTAAAAGGGTAGCAATCTTACCAATTTGTGAGTGCATCCCAGTTTCAACAGCAACGCCGACGCCACGTCCGTATGTTACTAGCGTCGACATAAAAGCCATGTTTTTTTGATCGCCTAACGGTACTTGTTCATCACTTTGCATGGAAGGATGGTAGACTGCATCTTTATCAACGGGGACAGATTCACCAGTTAGAGCAGATTCTTCAACCTTTAAATTAGCAGTTTCGATAAGCCGTAAATCACATGGTATATACCGCCCAGCATCAAGCATAACGATATCACCTGGGACGACGTGCTCAGATGGAATCTCTTTTAGTTCACCATCTCGCTTTACGATAGCTTTAGGTGTTGCCATCTTTTTCAATGCTTCTAAAGCCTGTTCCGCTTTCGATTCTTGGATTACACCGATAACAGCATTTAAAACTACAACGAGCGCGATAATACTTGCATCGGCCCATTCACCTACAAAGGCGGAAATAAGGGAAGCGATAATAAGGACATATACGAGGGCGTCATTAATTTGGGCGAAAACGCGCTGCCATAAAGTACGTTTTTGCTTGGTAGCTAATTCATTAGAACCATATTGCTTTAAACGTTCATTTACGATTTTATCTGTTAAACCGTGTTGTTCATTTGTTTCTAGGTCGATTAATGTTTGATTTTTCGTCTTACTGTACCAATTGCTCATAAGTAAGCACCTCCAGTAAAAACAGTTAGCAATGGTAGTGTGGCAATTTTTTTAGAGTAGTATGTATGGAGAAAAAATCTAAGGTGAGGTTCTACTTTCATTGTACAGTAATTTAGAATGTGAGGAGGAAAAGAGAAGAGTTGTCATGAATTTGTTGAAATTAAAAGAGCCTCGAATACGTGAGGCTCTTTGTCATTTTTTAATTAATGTACCTAATTCCTCAGTAATAGCTTGCATTTCACTAATACTGAATGTTTCACGTTTCATAACGTGCTCATAAATGTCACGTAAGTCCTCGTACATTTCTTCGTTAAAACTAGCAGCTCTCATTGCTCCAGCATTAACCATGCGTAATTTTTCTTTAATAGCTTCTACCATATATTCAACGTTTACTTCTGATTTTACGGATAAATCCACCGAAGTGTCCCCCTTTAAAATAACATAAGGCTATCTTAACATTTTTTTATCATTTTCGTTAATGAAACTTTTCAATCCTATTAAATTAGTAGGGATTTCCTTTATAATTAATAATTGGTTGTTTATACTATATAAGTATATAGCAAGAACTGCACCAAGAAAGGAAGAAACAAAAATATGGTCCGAGTATTGTTTGTTTGTCTTGGTAACATTTGTCGTTCTCCAATGGCAGAAGCAATTTTTCGGGATCTTGTCGTAAAAGAGGGACTCGAAGAGAAAATTGTCATTGATTCTGCAGGAACTGGAGATTGGCATATTGGTCATCCACCACATAAAGGAACAAAAAAAATTTTAAAAGAAAATGAAGTCGCTTTTGAAGGAATTAAAGCAAGGAAAGTAGAAAAAGAAGACTTAACAAAGTTTGATTATATTATTGCCATGGACAACAAGAATATAGCAGATTTAAAAAGTTTAGGTAAAACTGGAGGCTATATTGGTATGCTGTCCGATTTTGTTCCAGACGGTGGCTGGACAGACGTTCCTGACCCTTACTTTACAGGGAACTTCCAAGAAGTGTATGACCTTGTAACAGAAGGGTGTGCAAAGCTATTAGCTTTCATTCGAAATGAACAAGGAATATGAGGAAGCTTAGAAAGTAATACTTTCTAATATAAGAAATGAAAGGGTGAAGGAATATGGCAAAGAAAAATAATATTGCTCGAAATATTGCGATTGGTGTAGCTGCAGGTGTAGCTGTATCTATGTTAAAGAAAGAAAACCGTGAAAAAGTAAAAAATACAGCGGAAAAAGCAAAAACAAAGATGATTGAAATTGGTGAAAATGCGAAGATAAAAGAAAAAGTGCAAACTGTTACAGATAAAGGACGCGAACTTGCTGATTTTAATGTAGTGAAAGCGAAAGTAGCAGAAATTAAAAAATTAACGCCGTCTGTTGTAGAAACGTTAAAAGAAACGAAAGAAATTTTTAGTAAGAAAAAAATCGTGCCAGTAGAAAAGCCGGAAACGATTGAAATTCAAGCTGTATCTCCAAAGGTAGATGAGCTTAAAGCAGAAGAAGAGCCAGTGGTAGCTGAAGATGGTGGTATGAAAGAAGCGCGTGAATTATTTATGAAAGACTCAAATGCAGAGGAAAAAAAAACTGAAGCATACATTGAGCTAAAGCAAAATAAAGAAGAGAAGAAAAGCGTCTAAAAAATATGAGGAAATTTCTAGAAAAAGCAAAAAGAAATCGCACTTTTTCGTTTGGGAAAGATTTATATGACCGGACGATGCGCGATGATGTAGCGGGCTTAGCAGCACAGCTCGCTTATTTCTTCTTGCTTGCGATTTTCCCTGGGCTTGTTTTCTTAATTACGCTTCTTGGCTTTATTGACCTTCAAACAGAAAGTGTGCTCAATTTATTAGAACCGTACGTACCAGAAGATGCGATGAACTTAATTGAAGTAAACGTAGATAAAGTTGTAAACGAACAAAATGGTGGTTTATTATCATTCGGTTTACTATCGATGTTATGGTTTGCTTCAAACGGGGTGAATGCGGTTATGAACGCTTTTAACCGTGCTTATGATGTAACAGAAACCCGTTCCTTTATTAAAACAAGAGCTTTATCTATCGTGTTCACGTTAGCGATAATTTTTATGATTGTGTTTGCACTAATCGTTCCAGTATTTGGACAAGTGATTGGGGCAGCCGTGTTTAAAGCAATTGGTTTATCGGATAGTTTTTCTTATGTTTGGAGTATTACGCGTTTAGTAGCAAGTTTCTTTGTCTTAATCGCTTTGTTTAGCTTTTTATATACATTTGCGCCTGATCGGAAATTAAAGCGAAGAGAAGTCATATCGGGAGCAATATTTGCTACTGTAGGATGGATTGTGGTATCGTACTCATTTGCCTATTATGTAGATAAATTTGCAAATTACGCTAATACATATGGTGGTCTCGGTGGTATCATTATTTTAATGTTATGGTTTTACTTAACTGCGTGGGTAATTTTACTTGGCGGTGAAATTAATGGTTTACTCCATCATTATAGAACGGGTGACAATAATTCCCGTAATGAAAAATGAGCTCTTGTTCCATAATAAAAGGGAACAGGGGGGATATTTCATGAGTAATAATAAGAAGAACCACAATAATAAAAGTAATAATAAACAAAAGAGCAGTTCGCATCCAAAGCATAAAACGAGCAGTAGTGCGAACGGTCACAATAGCTACCATTAAAAAAAACGGGTCCTTTATCAGGGACCCGTTACTTATTTCCTTTTAATAATCGTAAGCCATTCAAGATTACAAGAATGGTACTTCCTTCATGTCCAATAACACCGAATGGAAGAGCTAAAAACTGCAAGAAATTAGAACAAATCAGCATTGCAATGACAGCTAAAGAGAAGATAACGTTTTGCCTCACAATACGGTTCATTCGTTTTGATAAACGGATTGCTTGAGAGAGACGAGATAATTCGTTTTTCATAAGAACAACGTCTGCAGTCTCTAATGCTACGTCTGTTCCTTCACCCATTGCAACACCAATACTAGAAGTAGCGAGTGCAGGTGCATCGTTTATACCATCTCCAACCATGGCGACTATGCCGTACTTTTCTTTTAACTGCTTTATCGTTTCAACTTTTGTTTCCGGTAAACATGATGCGTAATATTCTTTTATATTACTTTCATTGGCAATTGCTTTTGCTGTTTCTTCATTATCACCAGTAATCATGATTGCTTCGACACCAATGCTTTGCAAATCACGAATAGCCGCTATCGTTTCTTGGCGAAGGGTATCTTTTAAAGCGATCAGTCCAAGAATACCATCCTCATCACTAATATAAACGACCGTTTTCCCCTCTTTTTCAAGTGAAGCAGAAATGCCATTATGAAATGTCTTTGTTTCTTCTCCAATAAAATCAGCTTTACCAATTTTATAAGATTTGTTTTCTAATATTCCTTTTAATCCAAAACCAGTTACATCTTCAACGTTTTCTGGTTTTTTTATCGTAATGTCGTAAGCATGTTTTGCATATTTAACAATCGCTTCTGCTAAAGGATGTGTAGAGTGACTTTCAATCGCTGCTGTAATAGAAAGTACTTCACTTTCTGCTATGCCTTCTCGAACATATACATCTGTTACAGTAGGTTTTCCTTGTGTTAATGTTCCTGTTTTATCAAAGGCAATCGCCTTTACTGAAGCTAGACGTTCTAAATGAATACCACCTTTAAAGAGAATACCGTTTCTCGCTCCGTTTGAAATTGCTGATAAAGTTGCCGGTGTAATGGCTGCAACTAGCGCACAAGGAGAAGCGACTACAAGTAAGATCATCGCGCGATAAAACGTTTCATTCCAACTCCAATCAAGTAAGAAATGAGGAACAAACATCATAAGCGCAACAACAAGTAGTACACCTTTTACGTATGTTCCTTCAAATTTTTCGATGAATAGTTGTGATGGGGATTTTTCGCTTTGTGCACTTTGAACGAGACGAATAATCTTTTGGAATAATGTTTGATCGCTCGGCTTCGTAATTTTAACTTCAATAGCACCACGTAAATTTACAGTGCCGGCAAATACTTCATCGCCGAATTTTTTCTCATTCGGAATGGGTTCTCCTGTAATAGCAGCTTCATCAATATTTGTTTCACCAGTATGAATTGTGCCATCAGCAGGAACACGCTCACCTGGCTTAATTAAAATAATATCGTTAATTTGTAATTGTTCAACTGGAACACGTTCCGGAGTTCCGTTTGAAATACGTAATGCTTCTTCAGGTTGTAGATCAAGAAGCGCTGAAATTTCTTTTTGGCTTTTACTTAATGTATAAGATTCCATTGCTCCGCTTAATGCAAAGATGAAGATTAAAATAGCACCCTCTGCCCAGTAACCAATAACTGCGGCACCGATAGCTGCAAAAATCATGAGCATTTCAACATTTAGCTCTTTCTCTTCAATTGTGTCTTCAATACCTTCTTTTGCTTTTGCAAATCCTCCAACTACATAAGCAAGGATATATAAAGTAATACCTGCACTTATTGCATCATTTTTTGTGAATAACCAACCAGCTAAAATAAAAATACCAGATGCGATTGCAAATATAAGTTCATAATGTTTCTTTAATGTATCCCATAAAGAGGGATGAGAAATATCTTTTTGTGCTTGTAATGTTTTTACTTCTGCGTTCATTAATACTCGCTCCTTCCGAATTCTTATTGAGAAAAAGAATCAAAATCGAAACCCCTATAAAACGACGAAAGCTGCCATCCATAATGGATAGCAGCATTTCTGTTGAATCTGGTTTTAATAGTTATTATATTGTAATTATTCTATAGTATAGCATATGTTTTTCTTAGATGATATGTTTTTGTTTTAGTATAAAGTGAAACTTTAATTAGTGGGGGTTTTGTTCATCTCCCGCTGATTATTAGCCCTCGCCAATCGGGCTTTTACGGGCTGCAGGGCTCCCACTTAACTTCTTTGCCCCAGCCGAATTTGGAGGTGGGAGTTTTACTGCCCGGCGAATAGCGGGATAAACTGAAAACTTGTGTTTTCGTATTTCCTTTGGTATATATGAATATTGTTCATAAAAAGGTCGGAAAGGAAGACATCAAGTTGAAGACAGAGAAATTTTTCACCCATCCGATTGGCGTGTTTATTGCTGCAATAGTAGCAACATTTTTATGGGGAAGCGCATTTCCCTTTATTAAATTAAGCTATGCTGAACTTGGAATTCAGCCACAAGAAGTCGGGGAACAAATATTATTTGCTGGCTATCGCTTTTTCTTATCTGGTGTAATGCTCTTATTATTTTTTAAAGCGTTAGGAAAAGATATGAAGTTCAAAAAAGGAACAGGAAAGCAGTTAGTTCAAATTGGCTTGTTTCAAACTTTTCTTCAATATATATGTTTTTATATTGGAATGAGTTACAGCTCAGGAATTGAAGGAGCGATTATTTCAGGAACATCATCATTCTTTCAAATTTTACTCGCACACTTTTTATATAAAGATGATGCTCTAAATAGGCGAAAAGTAATTGGAGTAGCTATCGGTTTTTGCGGTGTGATTTTAGTGAATGTACCGAGTGATGGAAGTTTATCATTTCATTTTGGAATAGGTAGCTTATTACTTCTTGGGGCAGCCATGATGTATTCGTATGGAAACATATTAGCGAAAGAAGGTAGTAAAACATTAGATATTGGGTATATGACAGCATATCAGATGATTTTCGGATCAATGGGGTTGCTATGTATAGGTGCATCTCAAGTTGGAATGATGCCATTCATATTTAATCTACATGCAATACTTATGCTCATATATTTATCGTTCTTATCAGCAGCCGGATTCTGTATATGGAATACAATTATGAAGTATAACAAAGTAGGGAAAGTCTCAATGTATATGTTCTTTATACCAGTTTTTGGTGTACTACTATCAAGTCTAATTTTAGGGGAAGCAATCCATTCCTTTGTACTATTTGGTTTAGCGTGTGTCGCAGCGGGAATTATTGTAGTAAATCGTAACCCGGTTAAAAAGAAAGTTGAGCAAGAAAAACAAGTAGCATAGAGAACAGAAAAACGATTAAAATGGAAGAACAGTATTGTTCTTCTTTTTTTACATAGAAAAAGGAGAATGTGATATATGTAACGAAAAAAAGATAGAATAAAGCATTTATTGAGGAGAACATATTATGAATGTACTTTACATTGTGTTAGTCGGGCAAATTATTCTTTTTTTAATGGGAGCAATTTATGCAATAGGACAGACGAAGAGAACGAGAAATAATATGCCGTTACCTTTAGCCGTTCGTCTTATTCTTAGTTTTTCTTTAACAGGAAGTGCAATTTGGATATGGTTACAAGATCCATCGGCTGAGTACAGTACGTGGGTTGCACTCGGTATGACTTTATCAACTGTAGGGGATTTATTTATGGCAGGATTAATTCCAATTGGTCATCGATTAATTGGAGGAATGGTTACTTTCGCTCTTGCACATTGTTTCTATGTGAAAGCATTTTTACAAACAGGTATTTCATGGAATGGTTTTTGGATCGGTTTACTCGTATACGGACTCTTTCTAATTATAGGGTGGTTTTTCTTTATTCGAAATGAAAAACAAGACAAACTTTTTACAATAGGCGCTCTAATTTACGGTTTGTGGGTTGGAGGAATGGCATGTTTTGCATTCGCCTTATATTACGAGAATATAGGAATATGGTGGATACCAGCACTTGGTGGTTTACTGTTTGTGATTTCTGATTTTATTATCGGCGTGACAGATATCGGAGGGCGCAAACTGAAGTATGAACCGCTTTGGATTTGGTTTACATATGTCGCAGCGCAGATGTGTATTGTATATGTAGGATTATAAAAAGATACTCTCAAAAATAGTTGATAGACTATTTTGAGAGTATCTTTTTTATTGCTATGCTATTATATTTGTTTGTTTAATTTGTGCAGTATTTTATACTTTTTAAGCATAAATTTCATAGGAAAAGTCCTGTTTGATAGATGGAAAACATAGTATATAAAAATAGTGAATTTATAGGGAATATTATTTTTATATTTGTAATATTCTAATATTATAATTCAGAATTTTGTGGAAATTAACTAGTCGGAGTACTTATAATAAAAATAAAAAGATGATGAGATGGTGGAATGATGCAAAAGAAAAAACGTTTGCGTGAATTCTTTGAAATAATTGCAATTGCATGTTTATTAGTGTTTTTGGCAAAAATCTTTTTGTTTTTCCCTACGACTGTAAAAGGAGCATCGATGAGGCCGACGTTACAAGATGGAGATAAAGTAATTATTAATAAACTTGCAAAGAGATTTGAAAGTTATGAGAGAGAGGATATTATTGTCGTGAAGACAGATAATTTCTACGTGAAGAGAGTTATTGGATTGCCAGGAGATGTAATTGAGATGAAGAATGATCAATTATATGTTAATCATCAAGTGAAAAATGAAGAGTATTTAAAGAATAATAAAAAACAGGCAGAAAAATTACTTATCAATTTAACTGAAGATTTTGGACCGATTACAATTCCTAAAAATAAAATTTTTGTGATGGGAGATAATCGTTTAGTTAGTAGGGATAGTAGGAACGGCTTAGGGCTCATTGATAGAACAGAAGTATTAGGAAAGTTCATGGCGATATATTATCCATTTGAACATGTGAAAATTGTAGATTAAAAATAAGAAAAACCAAGCGAATTAGTTGCTTGGTTTTTCTTATTTAAACAGTTGGTGTTTTATTTATCCCGCATTAACGGGCAGTAAAACTCCCACCTCAAAATTCAGGTGGAGCAAAGAAGCTAGGTGGGAGATCAACTGCCCGTAAACGCCCGATTGGTGAAGGCTAATAATCAGTGGGGGATGAACAAAACCCCCACTGATTATAGTTTCACTTTATTGTTTCTTGTGAAGCAATATGTTCATTATTTTGGTCGATATTTAACATGAATTTTCGTTGTAACAATCGCAATTTAAAGAGTGTTAAAGGATCATGATAAGTTTCTGGGTTCGTTCTTAGCTTTGTTAATGTTTGCTCATCTTCTTGTATTTCAAGTTGGGCCGCTTCTACGGTTTGTTTCAATATGCTAAGAGGGTCTTTAAAGAACATCATGATATCCCGTTCTAGCGCACCTTCAAACACTTCAAATTGTAGGAAGAATTGTTTTGAAATCATCTGAGCAACTTCTGTATAATCTTCTGTTTCAATATATTGTTTATATTTATTTGATAGCATAGATTGATTTTTTTGCATATTACCGAATAACTTTCCTGCACTTTTTAAGAAAAATTGTGTCGGTGTAAAGCGTAATAAAATATTGATGTTAGCTACTGTAATTCTATTCGTCATTCTTGCAACATCTCTATCCCAGTCATCTAGTAATTTGAAATCACAAGGAAGTTTAATACGCTCTTCCTCATAGAGCTTATTAAAGGTATCGCTCATTTCATCTAAATAAGCCTGAGCTTGAATGAATTCATTATGAGCAGTTTCAATCCATTCTTGAATAGACCCAGTAAACTTAGGAAGGAGCACTTGCTGTACATGTTTTTGAATTCTTTCATTCATTGCTACATTTAGTTCTTCATGGACCAGTTTGAAATCACTATCTTCTTGAACGAGGTCAGAGCAACTCTGCAACAATTCAGGAATTTGAGAATGTATATCCTGCGTAATCTCTTCTTTCGTTAAGAGATAAGATTCTGTAATAGAACGAATTTTATCTTTTTGAATGGCAGTAAGATTATTAATAAAACCATCAAGTTTTACTAAAATATGTTTATTCCAGCGAACGGATTTCACTAACGTATTTTCTAATTCCACACGTTCATTTACAAGGTATGCAATTGTTTTTTGGATAAACCATAATAATTTTTCAATGCGTTCTTTTTCCACGTTACGCTGAGTAAGG
This sequence comes from Bacillus cereus group sp. BfR-BA-01331, assembly GCF_022663915.1. NCBI lineage: Bacteria > Bacillati > Bacillota > Bacilli > Caryophanales > Bacillaceae > Bacillus > Bacillus cereus group sp. BfR-BA-01331. Next base: position 62,686 of record NZ_JAKUGJ010000020.1, on the reverse strand, counting down.
TTAGAAAGAATAGAGTCTGTTACGTTACCTAGCTGTTCACTACTCTCTTGTGAAGGAGAGTAAGGGAAAAAGTGTGCTTCTGGGAAATGTACGAGTATTTTCTTTTTAATGCTGTTCGTGATATTTTCACTAGTATTCGTATCAATTGTTTGTAAGACGAATTTAATTTGTAAATTTGGTACTTGCTCACGAATATATAATAATGTATCGAGCTCTTCATCATGTAATGGTGAAGCTGAATTTAGTACATAGATGAGACTATCTGCTGCCTGTAAGTATTCAAAGTGAGAGCTGTTTTTGTCAAGTTGTCCATGCACAGTAGGTGTGACAAGGAATGAAAACTTATTTTTTCGTAAAAATCTACTTGGTAATTTAACTTCAATACATTTTCTTTCTAGTTTTGACTGAGAAGGTACCGCTAGTATGTTATGAAGTTCGTCAAAGTTTGGTATATTTCGTATATCTAGTTCTGTAAGCTCAGTTATTTCAGTTTGACTATCATCTTTAAATGTAATTGAAGTTGTTATAGCCTCATTTAATATATTTTCTCCTAGTATAGAGTTAATAAAGGCTGATTTATCATAATCGCTAGCTCCTGCTACTAGAAGTTGTGTAACAGTTAAATCGTATAACTCACGAACAAGTAGTGTGAATTGATGACCTAAATCTACATCATTCTTCTCAGCCCATACAGCAATCGTTTCAAATAATGCTGATACGTCTGCCATATCAACATTTGCATGAGCTGATGCATTTGAAAGTAAGGCAAATGCGCTTTTTACGAGTAATGATTCTAGAGTTGTCGGTGAAACTTCATTCCATGCTAATACTGCTGCGGAGACAAGTAAAGAATCTTCCGCTTTCGTTAAACTAAACCAATTTGTTAATAAATCTGGTACAAGTCCTTGTAATTCGTGCATGAAATGTTGTCCAGTAATCAATTCGAAGTACGTCTCTTGATAGCGAGTAGAAATTTCATTCCAATCATCATTAGCATCTACTTCAATATGTAAGAATAGGTGATTTATTGTTTGAATCCAAGGTAGATGGAATGATTCATTTTCATAGCTGTTCCAAAGTGAAATAACAAGTTCTTTAAACTGAACTTGATCAATAGCATATAAGGCTTTTAAAGATTCGTAGAAATACTCAGGTTTTATCTTGTTAGTAAAGCCTCTGTTTACATAATTGATTAAAGTATCAAACCAGTGTAAAGATTTAGTTCGAATTCCTTCTTGAACGGCTAGTTCAATAGCATTATTCCAATCTTCTTGTTTTTCATAGAACGATCGAGCGATTGCAGTAATATTTGGATAGTCCGGTTGAAACGCAACAGCGTCACTAATCGTCTTAAATGCTAGACCTAAACGATTTTGCTCGATATAAAGAGAAAGAAGTTGTAGGGAAACTTCCATCGTAAGAGTTGTATCTTCTGTTTGGATAAATTTATAAATTTCTTCTGCTTTTGGTAAGAAATCTAATTCGAAATAAGCATCTGCAATATTCTTCATAGCCCAGAGAGCAAGTTCATTATTTACTTTCTCCCATTTGAATATAGCGGCTTCAAAGTCGTTAGTTTGGAAATAAACTTCACCTTGTGCAAAGCGAATATTAGATATGTTGGAGAATTCATTTTTTGATTCATTTATATATGCTTCACCGAGTACTTCCGCTACCGGAATGGAAGAGTCTTCTGTTAAAAATGTTTTATAGTAAATCTTTTGGATAAATTGTTTTTCAATGGTCATGTTCGTTCCCCCTGTATAATTTAGAAAAATGATGTTGTATGTAAAAGGGTGCATGTTACTCTAATAGGTAGAAGTTGCATTATATAGACCAAACTATGTTTTTGCTAGATATATCATTTTTCTTGAGAGTTAAACCGTTGCAAAAAGTAACTTCCCTTTATTGTAACAAAAAAATAAGCCTATGAATTTTTATTTTTTTATCTCGCTATTTATAGGCAGTAAGACTCCTACACCAAAATTTAGCGAATGCAGGGAAGCTAAGTAGGAGCCCTGCTGCCCGTAAAATCCCGATTGGTTCAGGCTAATAATCAGTTGGGATGGATAAAAAACCTCACTGATTAAATCTCTGTTTAAGGAATGGAATAGAAGTAGAGTTCATTATAAAAACAATGTATAGTGAATATGTATACCATGTTTGTCTTAAAGATAGAATGGGCACAATATGGAATAACGATCGTGTATAGGATGTGTCTTCCGAATGGAACAACATATTGGCGAGTTAATCGCACATTATGGATATTTTGGAATTATTATAGCTTTAGCTGGCGGGATTGTTGGATTACCTATACCGGATGAGTTTTTATTGACTTTTATCGGATATAACATTTCAAAAGGAGTTATGTCAGGAACAGCTGCTTTTTTAAGTGGAATGGCAGGTGCAATGCTTGGCATTACATTAAGTTACATATTAGGTTTAAAACTTGGGCTCCCTGTTTTAAAAAAATATGGTCCGAAAGTTAGAATTAAGGAACATCATATTGAAAAAACACATATTTTATTTGAAAAATACGGTCCATTTCTTTTAATGATTGGCTACTTTATACCGGGAGTACGTCATTTAACAGCATATTTTGCTGGAGTTTCAAATTTAACATTGTGGCGGTTTTGTTTGTATGCTTACGGTGGTGCACTAATTTGGATAAGTGTTTTTATTGGCTTAGGTTGGAAACTGGGAGAGAAGTGGCGCTTTGTTGAATATAGTTTCCATCATTATGGAATATGGATTTTATTAGTTTCGGCAATTGTAACATTTATTGTGTGGATTTACATAAGGAAAAGAAAAAACCGCTAATAATAGCGGTTTTTTAGCTGAAAGCAACAAATAATACACCAGCTGTAATAAAGACTACACCAATACCAGTCATAAAGTTTAACTTTTCACCTAATATAATCATCGCGAGAATAATGGAAAATACTACGCTTAATTTATCGATAGGTGCTACTTGTGAAACTTTTCCTGTTTTTAATGCAAGAAAATAAAATAGCCATGACGAAGCACCAGCGATTCCACTTAATGTGATAAATAGCAGTGCTTTTTTATTTAGGAGGACATCACCGATATTTTGAAATTTACCTTGTATAATAATAACTCCTACCATAAATAATGCCATAATAATAGAGCGAATCGTTGTTGCAACGTTGGCATCGATTCCATCTAAGCCAATCTTTCCAAAAATAGATACGAGGGCAGCAGCAATTGCTGATAATAGTGCGAATAATAGCCATGAACTCATAGTGAAATTCCTCCAATCTTACATTATTATACATGAAAATCATTCTCATGTATAAAAAACGAAATAAACCCCCGCCCTATATTTTTAATAAGGTGGGGGTTTATTATACTACTCTGCTATTTCTTCATATAAAAAGTACGTTACATTATAAATATGCTCTACTTCATCGTCTGTCATAAATAATAATTCGTCACGTTCAATCCCTTTTTTCTTTTCAATAAACTCAATCATGTTTTTTCGTTCTTCTCTTTTCATCAATTTTTATTTCTCCCCTCAATCTGTTTTAATACAGTTTATTTAAGTTACTGCTATTATATAACAGAATCTTTAGAAAGTTCCACCTATTTTATTGTTTTTTTCAGAAGAACCTTTCGACAAAACAAGCCCACCTAAGGCGGGCTTATTTTTATTTTATAGTCGTAAAAACTCGGGCTCGGTCGCACCAGCACTATCGATGTAATAAATTGTATCAGGATTGATTTTTATTAGTACGTAATTAGGATCTTCCGAACCGAGTAACCAGCGTTTTAAGCTATTAGTCCAAAATTTATTTTTTAATGTTTGATCTTCTTCGATGGAAGCGATACCTTCAACTTCAATGTAATCTTCATCTAATTTCTTTCCCTCTCGTCCAAGTAGTACGTGCACATTTGGATTCTTCTCGATATCTGTTATCTTTTTTGAATTTCGATCTGTTGCAACATATAGTACAAAATCTTCGTGGAAAAACATCATAAAGGCACCATGTGGCTTATCGTTACGTACAGTAGATAATATACCTGTTCGTTGACCTTGAATAATAGTTGCGATTTTTTCTTTTAAGTGCATGCTTTTAACCTCTTTTCAATTTTTAATTCTTTCTGTCTAAACAAGACAATTTAAATATCTTTCATACTGTTTTCTTCAATTCGATTTTTTAAACGTAATTGTGATGAAATCGGACAAGTTAGGAGAAGAATAATAATAATATTGAGGAGAAATACAGAAGATGGAAGGATGGAAAGCATGTTTAATAAAATATTTCTTATAGTAGCGCTTATAGGTGTACCACTTTCTGTACTCGGAAAAACATTGCATTGGCCTCAAACAATTATGTTTGCTGTATATTGCATTACGATTATCGCATTAGCGGGGTTTATGGGGAGAGCAACAGAAAGTTTAGCAATTGTTTCTGGACCTCGGATAGGTGGATTATTAAATGCTACTTTTGGTAATGCGGTTGAACTTATCATTTCAATTTTCGCACTTCAAGCAGGATTAATTGAAGTAGTGCTAGCATCTTTAACTGGTTCTGTACTTGGAAACTTACTATTAGTAGGAGGGCTATCCTTCTTTATAGGAGGCCTTAAATATAAAAGACAAAGCTTTAATGTTTACGATGCAAGGCATAATTCAGCTTTATTAATATTTGCTGTTGTCGTAGCTTTTGTTATTCCAGAGATTTTTTCAATGAAAATGGATGCTGGAAAGACGTATCAATTAAGTATTGGTGTTTCTATTATTATGATCATTATGTACCTTGCTGCATTGCTATTTAAGTTAGTTACACACCGCGGTGTATATCAACATAAGAGCGATGAAGAAGTACATGAGGAGGAGCCTGAGTGGTCGAAAGGTAAAGCGCTACTCGTTTTAGCGATAGCAACAATTGCGGTAGCTTATGTTTCAGAGGCACTCGTACATACTTTTGAAACGGTTGCAAAGTCATTTGGCTGGTCAGAGTTATTTATAGGGGTTATCATCGTTGCGATTGTTGGTAATGCAGCAGAACATGCATCTGCAATTATTATGGCGTATAAAAATAAAGTGAATATCGCCGTTGAAATTGCAGTAGGTTCTACATTACAAATCGCCATGTTTGTTGCTCCTGTGTTAGTACTTCTTTCGATGTTTTTTGCACAAAAGATGCCGTTAGTATTTACAATACCAGAGCTTGTTTCCATGATTACAGCTGTTTTCTTAACTATTGCTATTTCAAATGATGGGGATACAAACTGGTTTGAAGGAGGCACTTTATTAGCTGCGTATGTCATTATGGGAATTGGTTTTTATTTATTATGAAAAATAGGGATAACAATGTGTTTGAGGGAAAACAATAAATACAGTAATTTATATACCTTTACGTAGGAAGGAGCCTGACAGGTGAAACGAGTGTACAGCATATGTCTTTCAACTATGGTCTCGTTTATTTTATTATTTCCTAACAGTAGTTTTGCAAAGACGACAGTAGAAGTAAAAATGCCTTCATCTGTTTTAAATATTTCAAAAGATAATACATTTCCAAATGATGCACAAGATTTACCACGTTTACAGCCGAGTAAGTTTGCTCAAGAATTATTGAAAACAACAAATATTAAAATTGAAAACCCAGATTTAATTCGAATGTTTAATGAAACGACAATTTCGAATGCACCGCTTGCAGTAGGGTACCGAGCGAAAATTTATTTAGGGCAATGGGCATTAAATTATGAGTCAATAGACACATCGATTAATTGGGAATATAAGCAAGTAAATCGAAATGTATATGATAATCGCGGAGGGGATCGCTTATACCCACTTCGCTATAAGCAAGAAACCCAAAAGACAATCGAAGGTGATTTAACAGCAGATATGAAAGATACTACAGATGTGAAAAAAATGATGCTTCTAAAAGCGCTTGAAAAAGTACAATTGCCACTTTCATTTAAAACAACCATTGGTTATGGTACCGGACATGAGCGTGTTTATAATATTAGTCCAAGTCAACTTGGATATTTATATGCGTATACACCAGCAGTAAATGAAAAAGGAAAAGTAACATTTGGAGAAGTCTACCTTGTGTTAAAAGGGAATCAAAAAAAGCTTGTCGTGAAAAATATTACATCTCAAGGAATCGGAGCTGCAATTCCAATTCATGATCATTTATTTTTTAAATTTGTTTCTTCATCGCATGCACAATGAAATAAAAAACGTCAGCCTATAAGCTGACGTTTTTTATTTATAACATAATGTTTGATGTTTTTGATAAGAAATCTTCTTTTGGATAGTAGCTGTTTTTTACAAGAACATTCGGTCCAAGGCATTTCACAGCAGGACAATGGCAACTTAATGATTTTGCTGTTTTTGAGTCACACCATTTGTCGTAAGCTTCTTGTAGTGTATTTGTTTGTACATTACCTAGAAGCGGGACATCACCGAAGTCGGTCACGATAATATTTCCATCGAAAATATTTACGTTCAAACGAGAACGACCATCTGGATCATTGCGGACAGTTACATTTTTACTTTCATGTAATTTCGTTAGTGTAGCTAAATCGTGTTCATTATCGCTACATGCATAGAAAGGTAATGTTCCGAATAACATCCACACATTTTTATCACGGATCTCTAATAAATGTTCAACTGCATTTCGAATTTCTTCTTTTGTTAAAATTTCAAGTGTGCTAGCGAAGTCACTCGGATACATCGGGTGCACTTCATGACGTTTACAGCCCATTTCTTCAACGATTTGACGGTGAATATGTTCAATATGTGGTAGAGTTCGTTTGTTTAACATAGTTTCGGCTGATACGAGTACACCTGCCTCTGATAGAGCTTTACTATTTGTAATCATTCTTTCAAATAATTTAGCGCGCTGTTCATAAGTAGGCTTACGCTCCATCATTGCAAATCCGCCTTCAACGAAGTCATCGATTGTTCCCCAGTTATGTGAAATGTGCAATACATCTAAGTAGGGAATAATTTGTTCGTAACGCGCTAAATCTATAGTTAAGTTTGAGTTAATTTGAGTGCGAACGCCTCGTTCATGGGCGTATTTTAAGAGTGGTGTTACATAGTTGTCGACGGATTTTTTTGAAAGCATAGGTTCTCCGCCTGTAATACTTAAAGAACGTAAATGAGGAATCTCATCTAATCGTTTTAATAAAAGCTCCATCGGAAGCGGGTTTGGATCTTTCGGCTGTAATGTGTAACCAACAGCGCAATGCTCGCAACGCATATTGCATAACGTCGTCGTTGTAAACTCAACGTTTGTTAATAGTAGTTTGCCGTACTCTTCAAGGTCCATATACGCTTCCCATGGATCGTAAGAAGGAGTAATCGGCTTCATTATTTGTGATATCGTCATATGAAATACTCCTTTGACTATTGAAATAACAATTTGTCCATTCTCTATAATAGAAGAATATGTGCTTTTTATAAAGTGAAACTTTTTTGTGAAAAAAGAGAGAGGGCTTACATTATAATGAATTACTGCGACAAAATTGATGAAATTACATGCCCATAGCAATCATTTTTGCGGTATAATAAAAGCAACTCGAATTAAAAGGAGAGTGCCTTCATGGGAAAAGCAATTCAAGGTAAAGATTCACAACTAGTATATTTGAAAGAACGTTTAAATATGTTCATTGAAGTAATTGATACGATTGAACCAGAAGAGGTAGAATTAGAAGATGTAGATCGTCTTCTTGCAATGTTAGATGAATTAGAACTGAAATGTGAGCAATTTAAAAAAGACGAATAATATATTAAAAAGGCTGCCACTACAAAATTGGCAGCCTTTTTCTGTACGGATAATAGAAGGAATATAGAAAAAAAGGTATAATCAAGTTGTGAAAAATTTCATTTAACCTTTAATGGCGTGAAATAAAGTGAAACTTTACTCAGTGGGGAGTTCATTCCCCACTGAGTATTAGCCTTCACCAATCGGGCGTTTACGGGCAGTTGATCTCCAACCTAACTTCTTTGCTCCACCTGAATTTTGAGGTGGGAGTCTTACTGCCCGCAAATAGCGGGATAAATAAACAGCTGAAGAGTATAACAATGGAATTTTCATTTCATAACGTTTTGGTAGCGTTCACAATTGAGGGGGAAGTAACAATGGAAAAGCTTCAAGAAAGCATGTATCAACTAATTGTTGAAACGTCAACGAACTTACCGAAAGATGTTCGTCGCGCAATTCAACAAGCGAAAGAACGAGAAAATGCAGGGACTCGTTCAGCGATGGCACTTGGCACAATTACGAATAACATTAAAATGGCAGATGATAATATCTCGCCAATTTGCCAAGATACAGGGATGCCAACGTTTAAAATTTATACACCAGTTGGTGTGAATCAATTAAAACTGAAGGAAGCTATCTATAGTGCGCTTGAGCGGGCGACAAAAGATGGTAAACTTCGTCCAAACTCTGTTGATTCTCTTTTTGGAGACAATAGCGGAAACAATTTAGGACCAGGTACACCTGTTATTAAGTTTGAACAATGGGAAAAAGATTACATTGATGCACGTTTAATTTTAAAGGGCGGCGGTTGTGAGAATAAAAATATTCAATATAGCCTGCCTTGTGAAATAGAAGGACTTGGACGAGCTGGGCGTGATTTAGAAGGAATTCGTAAATGCCTTCTTCATGCAGTATATCAAGCGCAAGGTCAAGGGTGTAGCGCAGGAGTAATCGGCGTCGGTATCGGGGGAGACCGCACATCAGGTTACGAATTAGCAAAAAATCAATTATTCCGTACATTAGATGATGTAAATTCAGTTCCAGAATTACAAAAGCTTGAAGAGTACGTATTAGAGAATGCAAATAAGCTTGGCATTGGTACGATGGGATTTGGCGGAGAAACAACTTTATTAGGTTGCAAAGTTGGAGTATATAATCGTTTGCCAGCAAGCTTCTACGTATCTGTTGCATATAATTGTTGGGCATATCGTCGTCTTGGTGTAACAATTCATCCTGAAACAGGTGAAATTATGGATTGGTTGTACCAGGAAGGTGAAGATACACTTCAGCAAGATGCTGCGCAAGAACAAACAGAGCAGCGTGAAATCGTATTACAAGCTCCAATTACAGAAGAGCAAATTCGTGAACTTCGTGTTGGTGATGTTGTTACAATTAACGGCATGATGTATACAGGACGTGATGCGATTCATAAACATTTAATGGATAACGATTGTCCAGTAGATTTAAAGGGACAAATTATTTATCATTGTGGTCCAGTTGTAGTGAAAGATGAAAATGATAATTGGCAAATTAAAGCGGCAGGTCCAACGACAAGTATTCGTGAAGAGCCATATCAAGGCGACATTATGAAAAAGTTCGGTATTCGTGCTGTAATTGGTAAAGGCGGTATGGGTGCTAAAACATTAGCAGCTTTAGAAGAACACGGTGGTGTGTACTTAAATGCAATTGGTGGTGCAGCGCAATATTATGCTGAATGTATTAAAGAAGTGAAAGATGTTGATTTCTTACAATTCGGTATCCCAGAGGCAATGTGGCATTTACGTATCGATGGTTTTAAAGCAGTTGTAACGATGGATTCTCATGGTAAAAGTTTACATGCTGATGTTGATAAAACATCACTTGAAAAATTGGCGAGCTTTAAAGAACCTGTATTTAAGTAAAGAGAAGTGCATCTCGAATTATTCGAGGTGCATTTTTTGGCATATATAGAAAAACATGTTCAGCATGAAAGAAAGCAGGGAAACAGAAACTACAGGTACGATTATATATGGAAAGGAGACTATTTATGAAATATAAATGGTTATATATAGGTCTCATTTTTTCAATTATGATGGCACTTGTTCCAGTTTCAACATTTGCTTATACGAATACATCACATAGCTGGGGAATCCCACGTCCTAAAAATGAAACGGTGCCAGATGCAGGGAAACTATATACAGAATTACTACAAAAAAATGGTGGGTTTTATTTAGGAGATACGAAGAAAAAAGATATTTATTTAACATTTGATAATGGATACGAAAATGGATATACAGGAAAGATTTTAGATGTATTAAAGGAGAAAAAAGTACCAGCAACTTTCTTTGTGACGGGACATTATATAAAAACACAAAAAGATTTATTATTAAGAATGAAAAATGAAGGACATATTATTGGTAATCATTCTTGGAGTCATCCAGATTTTACAACAGTAAATGATGCAAAACTTCGTGAAGAATTAACGAGCGTAACGGAAGAGATTAAAAAAGTAACAGGGCAAAAAGAAGTGAAATATGTACGCCCTCCGCGAGGTGTATTTAGCGAAAGAACGTTAGCTCTTACGAAAGAAATGGGATATCATAACGTGTTTTGGTCGCTTGCGTTTCTTGATTGGAAAGTAGATCAGCAAAGAGGATGGCAATACGCTCATAATAATGTAATGACTATGATTCATCCAGGATCTGTTTTGTTACTTCATGCAATATCAAAAGATAATGCAGAAGCACTTGCGAAAATCATTGATGATTTGCGCGAGAAAGGGTATCATTTTAAAAGCCTAGATGATTTAGTAAAAAGCAATCAACCGTAAGCATGTATGCTTGCGGTTTTCTCATGCTATAATGATGTGTAAAAAGGATGGGGAAACGTATGTGGAGCGAACATGTTACGTTAGAATATCCGTACCATTTTGAGGAAGTACTAAAGCGTTTATCTTTCGACCCGTTAAACGTCATTCAATTAGACGAGAAAGTAATTTATGTCCCGCTTTTTATAGACGAAGAACAGATTGTTGTTCGTTTGCAAGGGATTGGTACTGTTCAAAATCCACAGTTTTGGATCTCTAGTCAGGCAGGAGATCAAGAGAAAGTAATGAAACGAATGAGGTCCATTTTTCACTGGAATGAACCGTTTCAAAATATACAAAATCATTTTTTAAACACATCATTACGTCCACTATTTGAAACATATGCTTATACTCCAATTATTTTAGAATTCGATTATTTCGCTTGTCTTCTTCGCTGTATTATTCATCAACAAATAAATTTGAAATTTGCTACTGTGCTAACAGATCAATTTGTAAAACGATATGGGACAGAGAAGAACGGCGTTTTCTTTTTCCCAACACCAGAAAGAGTAGCGAACATTTCAATAGAAGAATTGAGAGAGCAGAAGTTTAGTCAGCGAAAAGCCGAATATATAGTAGGATTAGCAAAACATGTTGTAGGCGGTACATTAGATTTAGCAAGGATAGAAAACGAAACAGAAGAAGAAGTATCAGCACAATTGTTACCAATAAGGGGTATTGGAGCATGGACAGTGCAAAACTTTTTAATGTTTGGGCTTGGTCGGAAAAATATGTTTCCAAAAGCAGACATTGGAATTCAGCGCGCAGTACAAGGTGTATTTCAATTAGATAATAAGCCTGATGATGCATTTTTAGAAAAAGTGAAACAAGAGTGTGAACCATATTGCAGTTATGCAGCGTTATATTTATGGAAAAGTATAGAGTAGAGGTGTAATAATGATACAAGAGCAACAAGAGAGTAAGTTGGAAGTTGGTCAAACGTTTCCTGTGACAATTAAACGTCTTGGGATTAACGGAGAAGGCGTTGGTTATTTTAAGAGACAAGTTGTTTTCATTCCAGGGGCATTACCAGGAGAAGAAGTTGTTGCTGAAGCAACGAAAATTCAGCGTGGCTTCGCTGAAGCGAAAGTGAAAAAAGTTCGTAAATCATCACCACATCGTGTGAAAGCACCATGTTCAGTATATGAGGAGTGTGGTGGCTGTCAATTGCAGCATCTAGATTATAAAGAACAATTAAATCAAAAGCGTGATATCGTTGTACAAGCATTCGAGAAGTATATGAATGACAGTCTAGAAGAGAAAATTCGCCCGACGCTTGGTATGGAAAATCCATGGCATTATCGTAATAAAAGTCAATTGCAAGTGGGGCGTAAAGACGAAAAGGTTATTACAGGGTTATATAAGCAAAACTCACATCAGTTAATTGATATTTCTCATTGCATGATTCAACATAAAGCAACGAATGAAGCGACAAAAGTTGTAAGACGTATATTAGAAAAATTAAATGTTTCTATTTACAATGAGAAAAAACAAAAAGGTTTAGTACGCACAATTGTGACACGTACTGCAGTTCAAACAGGGGAAGTGCAAGTCACACTTATTACAACAAAAGAAGAATTACCAAATAAAGATCAATTTATCGCAGAAGTACAAAAACAAATGCCAAGTGTTAAATCAATTATGCAAAACGTAAACTGGCGTAAAACATCTGTTATTTTCGGTGATAAAACATTTAAATTAGCTGGAAAAGAAGTAATTCAAGAAACACTAGGTGATTTATCATTTGAATTATCAGCACGCGCATTCTTCCAATTAAATCCAGAACAAACGGTTGTTTTATACGATGAAGCGAAAAAAGCAGCTGCTTTAACAGGAAACGAGAAGATTGTGGATGCGTATTGCGGTGTCGGTACGATTGGACTTTGGCTTGCGAATGATGCAGCGGAAGTACGTGGTATGGATGTAATTCCAGAAGCGATTGAAGATGCAAAGAAAAATGCAAAACGCCACGGATTCACAAATGCAAAGTATGAAGCTGGTAAAGCGGAACAATGGTTACCAAAATGGGTGAAAGAAGGCTGGAGTCCAGATGTCATTGTTGTCGATCCACCGCGTACAGGTTGCGATGATAAATTACTTGAAACGATTTTAAAAGTGAAACCGAAACAAGTTGTTTACGTGTCTTGTAATCCATCCTCATTAGCACGTGATGTGCAAACATTAATGAAGAGTTATGAAGTGGAGTATGTGCAACCAGTTGATATGTTCCCACATACAGCTCATGTAGAAAATGTAGTGAAACTTGTTAGAAAGTAACATTCAATAAGGATATGTCCCTCACAAAGCAGGAGCTATGTGAGGGTATATTTTATTTAGCGAATGGAAGTAAGGAGAATACGATGAACAATTATAAATTGACGATTCAATATGACGGTGCGCGTTATAAAGGGTGGCAACGTCTTGGGAATAATGACAATACGATTCAAGGGAAAATCGAAAGTATAATATCTGAAATGGTCGGAAAAGAAACTGAAATTATCGGCTGTAGTAGAACGGATGCTGGTGTACACGCTTTGAACCAAGTAGCTAACTTTCAAAGTGATGAGAAGTTAGTAGAACATAAAGTGAAAAAGTATTTAAATCAATATTTACCAAATGATATTAGTATTACGAGTGTAGAAGAAGTACCAGATCGTTTCCATGCTCGTTACAATTCTAAAGCAAAAACATATCTTTATAAAATTTGGAATGAAGAGCATACGAACCCATTTATGCGTAAATACAGCATGCACGTGAATAAACAATTAAATGTGAAAAGCATGAAAGAAGCTGCGAAACATTTAATTGGTTCACATGACTTCACTGCTTTTTCAAATGCAAAGTCTAAGAAAAAATCTATGGTTCGAGAAGTGTATACACTTGATGTTTCAGAAGAATCAGGATTTGTACAAATTAGAGTAAGTGGTAACGGATTCCTTCATAACATGGTGCGGAAAATTGTTGGAGCATTAATTGAAGTTGGATTAGGACAATTAGAGGCGGACGCAATTCCAAACATTTTAGAGGAAAAACAACGTAATCAAATTAATTGTCTTGCTGAGGCGAGTGGATTGTACTTGGAGAAGATTGAGTTTTAGAAAAGATATGAATAAGAAAAAAGCACTCATTTGAGTGCTTCTTCTTTTATGCTGATGCAGTAGTCTTATCTTTTCGGAAAATCCCCATTAATCCGCCGATTAATAATAAAACACCTGGTAATAAGTAAACAATAGAAATACAAATAAATCCACCAATGGCAGCGATAGTCATCATAATGCCACCTACTTTAGCTTTGCTCTTAACCATAACACATCCAACAATCCCCAATATTGAAAGAGCTACAGCAGCCCAGCCTAATCCAATAATTTGATTAGCTCCGTCAGCTTCAACTGCTGCTCCTATGCCTCCGATAAATAAAGCAATGAATGCACATAAAATCCCGAATATACCACCAATTAATCCTAATACAAATTCTGCTGTTCTTTTCATAGTAACCGCCTTTTAGAAAATATTTATTAGCTTTTTCATCCAACTCACAATTTGTTAGTTCAACAAAATGAACTACATGTTATTAACATAAGTGAAGTTTATATAAACAATCTTCAAAGATGTTGAAATGTCAGATTTAGAACTTACATGATAACAAATATAATGAAAACAAAATGTCGAAATTTGTCGATTTTACTAAAGTACATTTTTTCAGTATATAACTAATTTTGAGTTAAATTTCAAATCATTGAGATAAAGAGAGTAGAATGAAAAAACACGAGAGCGGTAACCGTCTCGTGTTTTTTATGATAATTAACTTTGTTCGTTTAAGAAGATTTTTCTCTTTTCATACGTAGCTTCAAATTCCAAAAAGCAGCAAGCATAATAGCTGCAAAGGAGCCGCTAATTGTGGCTAATAGCTTTGCATAAGGAAAGCTGCTCATATCAATGAATAGCATTATACATAGAATGGTAGGGAAAAGACCTAAGTAGTGTAATAACTTCAACTTCTTATCATTACTCATATACATTGCCCCTCTCTAGCATATTATACGTTTATTATGACATATTTTACCAGTTTCTTTACACTTGGAGAAAGATTCATTTCATATGTGTAAGTGCAATTTTTTAATTCGATATTGTAAGTTTTGTCTACTCAATCCTAAAAATTTTGCGGCTTGTGAGATATTACCTTTATTTTCTTTAAGAATTTGATGGATATATTTCTTTTCCATTTCTTCGATTATACGTTTTAAATTTTGTGGCGTATCAGTATTGTGACTAGTTAGTGGAGTCTGCATATTGAGTTCCTTTTTTGCTAGTTCGCGAAAGTGCGTTGGCATATGGAACGCTGTAATGATATCTTCATCTTCTATTAAGTTCATGGATCCTTCAATTATATGTTCTAGTTCTCTCACATTACCAGGCCAATCGTATTTATAGAAGAAGTTATTTACGTTTAAATCTACATCTTTTACGCTAAGATCAAATTGGATATTGTATTTTTCAATAAAGTGTTGAACAAGATATGCAATATCTTCTTTTCGTTCCCGTAAAGGTGGAAGACATAAAGTAACAACGCTTAATCGGTAATATAAGTCTTGCCTTAATCGATTGTACGCTATGGCTTCAAGAGGGTCTTCATTAATAGTTGCTATAATACGAACATCAATTTCTTTTTCTTGCGCGCCCCCAATTCTTCGTATTGTTTTTTCTTGTATAGCACGCAATAATTTAGCTTGAAGTGCTGGGCTTAATGAGTTGATTTCATCTAATAATAAAGTTCCCCCATTTGCCTCTTCAAATAAACCAGGTTTATCTATTGCTCCTGTAAAAGCACCTCGATTCGTACCAAATAGTAGGCTTTCCATTAAGGTTTCTGGTATGGCGGCACAGTTTTGCGAAATAAATGTCTTTGTTGAACGCTGGCTTTCATTATGGATGCTTTGCGCAAATAGCTCTTTACCAGTCCCTGTTTCTCCGACAATAAGTATGGAGGAGGATGTACGTATTACTCTCTTTGCTTCTGCAATGACCGATTGAATAGCTCTAGAATCACCAATTATGTGATCAAAGGTAAACTTAGTATTTTGTTTTCGAGAAAGGTTCGTTTTCATTGTTTGCTTTAAATGACCAATCTCTTTTGAAATTTCAATAGCGCCTTTAATTTTTCCATTTTCTATTATAGGAAAAGTATCGTTAATCGTCGTAATTTCTTGTCCTTTATTGTTAAAATAAGTTTGTTTTATATTTTTGTTTGTTTTTCCAAGTTTTAACGCCTCTATAAGAGTACTATTTTTATTTTCTTCGAATGCAAATACTTCTAAAGGATTTTTATCTAGCAC
Source organism: Bacillus cereus group sp. BfR-BA-01331 (assembly GCF_022663915.1). NCBI lineage: Bacteria > Bacillati > Bacillota > Bacilli > Caryophanales > Bacillaceae > Bacillus > Bacillus cereus group sp. BfR-BA-01331. Next base: position 46,766 of record NZ_JAKUGJ010000020.1, on the reverse strand, counting down.
ATCTAAGCGGTCCATTGATTCAATTTCCATCATTTTGCGGTTATAGATAATCGTTTTACTTTCCTCATTAATAATATGAATCCCGATATCGAGTTCATTGAGTAAAGTTTCATATAGCATATTCATTTCAATAATCTTTTTAAAATTGATTTCTTCTGTATGCATGCATTATCTTCTCCTCGTTATACCCTAATGAAGACTGACTTTTTATAATTTTATTAAAATTCTTATAAAATCGCAAAATTTTTTTGCTATTTTCTGCTTAAAACTTTTCAAATGATAGAAAAATTTTGCGGTTATGCCGTTTTTTTTTGTGCGAAATCCTAATTTTACATAGATATTGAGGTTGGTACGTATCTTGCATGAATAGTAGTTGAAATCTCTAAATTTAAAGAGTAGGGGGATTATGAATCTTTATAGGTTATGCAACGTTTCAGTGCCAATTAATAAAAGGGGGAGTTTATAAAGTGAAGACGGTTATAGAAGGCGTGTATAGTCCTTGTTACGGGAAAGTAGAGAAATTATTTGTTACTGAAAGTTCTTACGTATATGAGTGGGAAAAATTAGCGTTAATTGAAACGATAGATAAACAGAAAGTAGAAATTAAAGTGGGAATCAGTGGTTATATTGAATCATTAGAAGTGGTAGAAGGACAAGCTATCGCTGATCAAAAATTATTAATAACAGTGAGGGATGACCTTTTAATAACAGGTAGTGATTAATAGTAGTAATATGTATTTTGCACTTTTTAATAATTATTTTTACTATGAAGGGTTTTAAAAACGCTTACATTAAAAGGGTTTACTAAGTGAAAAGGGGGGATTTATATGATGGATCAAAACCAGGGATTAAAAAGGGAATTGAAAAGTCGGCACATATTTATGATTGCACTCGGAGGGGTTATTGGTACTGGGCTTTTTTTAGGATCCAGTTATACAATTCATGAAGCTGGACCTGGAGGAGCGATTGTAGCGTATCTTGTCGGTGGATTTGTTATGTATTTAACGATGCTCTGTCTTGGGGAGTTAGCAGTCGCGATGCCGGATGCAGGATCGTATCAAACATATGCTACAAAACATATTTCACCTGCAGCGGGTTATGTAGTGGGATGGATGTCGTGGCTAAACTGGACGGCTACGATAGGCATTGAACTAATTGCAGTTAGTATTTTGATGAAACGATGGTTTCCTGATGTACCGTCATGGATTTGGTGTGTAGTGTTCGCAGTGTTGCTCTTTGCTATTAATGCATTATCTTCAAGAAGTTTTGCGGAAGTTGAATTCTGGTTTGCAAGTATTAAAGTAATTACAATCATTGCATTTATTATTTTGGGCGGGGCAGCAATGTTTGGTTTTCTAGATATGAAAGGAAATGAACCAGCGCCGATGTTTTCTAGCTTTACTGATTATGGTGGATTGTTCCCAAATGGATTATCAGCCATTTTAATTACGATGATTGCAGTTAATTTTTCCTTCCAAGGAACAGAACTAGTTGGTATTGCAGCTGGTGAGAGTGAAAATCCAGAGAAAACTATCCCGAAGGCAATTAATAATACAGTTTGGCGCATACTTATTTTCTTTGTACTATCTATTTTTATTCTTGCGGGACTATTTCCTTGGCAGCAAGCAGGAGTTATAGAAAGTCCATTCGTAGTTGTATTTGATAAAATTGGTATTCCTTATGCGGCTGATATTATAAATTTCGTTATTATTACAGCGGTACTATCAGTTGCGAATTCAGGATTATATGCAACTTCCCGTATGCTATGGTCTATGTCTAATCAAGGAATGATTAGCCCGATTTTTGGTAAGTTATCTAAAAACGGTGTTCCTATTTATGCATTGATTGTAAGTACGTTTGTAGGGTGTCTCTCATTACTATCAGGTATTTATGCGGAAGATACAGTTTATTTATGGCTTCTTTCTATTGCTGGGTTTGGAGCGATATTAGTTTGGGCATCTATTGCTTTATCTAACCTATTAGCTAGAAGGAAATACGTGAAGCAAGGGGGAGATATTAAGGATTTGAAATTTAAAACACCACTGTATCCATTTGTTCCAATTCTTGCTTTAGTATTAAATTTAACAGTAATTGTAGCTATGGCTTTTATTCCAGAACAAAGAATGGCATTATATTGTGGTATTCCATTTATGATCGTTTGTTTACTGTTTTACCGTGCTACAAGAAGTAAGAAAAGTAAAATAGAACATATCGAAAAGATGAATACAACAGAATTAGAAAGTTTATAGTTGAAATTTAATTTATAATAACAAGGAATTTAGAGACTGTAGAATTGTAAACAGTCTCTTTTTTTGTAAAAATAAAGCTGGAAACATACTACGTATGCAAAGGGGAATTAGCAATGAATCAAGAAGTTTCACAGCTATTAAAACAGATTGATTTACGAAAAGACGAGCTACTAGAACTTACAAAAGCTTTAATTCGCTTTGAAACACCAGCACCACCAGCAAGAAATACAAATGAGGCGCAAGAATTTGTGGCAGAGTTTCTAAAAAAACGAAATTTTAGTATTGATAAGTGGGATGTATATCCGAATGATCCGAATGTTGTTGGAGTGAAAAAAGGGATAGCAAGTGAGTCACATAAAAGTCTCATTATTAATGGACATATAGATGTTGCAGAAGTATCAAAGGACGAGCCGTGGGAAACAAATCCATTTGAGCCGTTTATAAAAGATGGTTGGTTAGTTGGGAGAGGCGCGGCAGATATGAAAGGTGGACTAGCTGGAGCCTTATTTGCTATTCAGCTTTTAGAAGAAGTGGGAATTGAATTACCTGGAGATTTAATTTTTCAATCGGTAATTGGCGAAGAAGTAGGAGAAGCAGGGACACTTCAATGTTGTAAGCGTGGTTATGATGCTGATTTTGCAGTAGTAGTTGATACAAGTAATTTACATATGCAAGGGCAGGGAGGCGTAATTACTGGATGGATTACAGTGAAAAGCCCGCAAACGTTTCATGATGCAACACGTAGACAAATGATTCATGCTGGAGGCCGTTTGTTTGGCGCAAGTGCGATTGAGAAAATGATGAAGATTGTCCAAAGCTTACAAGAATTAGAGCGTCATTGGGCAGTCATGAAAACATATGAAGGCTATCCATCTGGAACAACAACAATTAATCCAGCTGTTATTGAAGGAGGACGTCATGCGGCATTTATTGCGGATGAGTGCCGATTGTGGATAACCGTACATTTTTATCCAAATGAAACGCATGAACAAATAATAGAAGAAATAGAAGAGTATTTAGGAAAAGTGGCAGCAGCAGATCCATGGTTAAGCGAGAACCCACCACAATTTAAGTGGGGCGGAGAATCAATGATTGTGGATCGTGGCGAAATTTTTCCTTCTTTAGAAGTAGATAGCGAACATGTTGCTGTAAAAACGCTAAGTTCAGTACATGAATCTATTTTATCTAAAAATGCAATTTTAAATATGTCAGCAACGGTAACTGATGGCGGATGGTTTAGTGAGTTTAACATTCCAGCTGTTATTTACGGACCAGGTACATTAGAAGAAGCTCATTCAATAAATGAGAAAGTTGAAGTTGAGCAGTTAATTGAATTTACAAAAGTAATAACAGCGTTCATATATGAATGGTGTCATACAAAAAAATAGATTAGTATGTTGAAATTGTACAGGTATGTACTTGTACGCTTTTTTAGTGAACTATTTCAGAGTTGAACATAAACAACTGAAATAGTTCTTTATTTTTCTATGTTTTTCGTTTTATTTCAATTAATTTCTCTTTAGCTAATTCAACGGCAATCGCATCATCTAAATAGCCGATTGGAAAAAGATAATCGGGGATAATGTCTGTTGATAAAATGAAATATAGTAAGGCACCCCCAATAATTGCACGCTCTTCGGTTGAAATGGTTTCTGTACAAAATTGTTGGTACATATTTGTTAATTGCTCAATGAAAGGACCAGCACTATCAATTTGTTCTATTTTACTTTTGAAACTCTCGTGAATACGTTTTTCGCCTTCTGTAGTTTGAGCATAGCGCTCGTAATTTTCAAGTTCTTGTTTCACACGAGTTGTTGTGTATTCGAAGTCGAATAGGTTAGAGGATTGTAATGTTTGCTGAATTGTATCGAGAGATGTGTACATATCTGCTTTTTCCTTATTTATGTGTGGAGAGTCAGGGTACATTTCATCAAGTAATAATTGCGGTGGAACTTGTAGACAGTTTGCGAATTTTTGTAAATGGTTTTGCTTCGGTTGTTGTTTGCCATTAATTATTCTTGAAATTGTTGCAGGATCAATATTTGTAAGTGTTCCTAGTTGGCGCATAGATAGAGCGCGCTCCTTTAACAGTTTCTTTATTAATTTACCGAGCCGCTCATTTGGATTTTCATTGGGCATAATGTAGGCACTCCTTTTCTATTGTCTATCGTTGAAAAAATGTTGAGCATTTATTACAAGTATATGAAACAGACAGGCACAGTTGCTCAACATTTTCATAATATGCAATGAAAAGTGAGAAAAGGGGTGACTGCATGATGAGTACGGCAGGTTTATTTTCAATTTTTTTAATCGGGATTGCGTCTAATTTAGATAATGCAGGTGTTGGGATTGCATATGGCATTCGTAAAATTCGAATTTCGTGGCTTAACAATTTTATCATCGCATTTTTTGGATTTTTATTTACTTTACTAGCTGGATTTTTTGGGAATTGGATCGCATTATTTATTTCAGAGTTCACAGCAAACATTATTGGAGCAATCGTTTTAGGAATAATCGGGGTGTTTATTTTATGTCAGCCTTTCTTGAGTCAAAAAGATACCGTAGAATCTAAAGATAGTAGTGTACTTATGGGGGTTTTACGTGATCCAGAAAAAGCAGATTTTGATGGTTCTAAAACAATTAGTTTTTCTGAAGCAATTGTTTTAGGAGTTGCATTGTCCATAAACAATATTGCAGGTGGATTTGATGCTGGAGTAACAAATTTAAATCTTTGGCTTACGGCATGTATTTCTGGAGTTTTTAGTTTTATTTGTATTAGTGGTTTTACGTATGTTGGTAAAAGATTTTTAGCTGAATACTTAGGGAAATGGGCAACTATAATTGCAGGTGTGTTATTAATTCTTATTGGAATTGATCAATTGTTGTAAGAATGATAGGGAAAACAGTATTCGAGTATTTCCTTGGAAATACACTAAGAAATTGCATATATCGACGTGAAATCTTTTCACGGTAATGAAAGATTGTAAGTATTATACAAATCTTTGTGTGTAAAAAGGTTTAAAAAAGTAAAAGCACCTGCATAGGTGCTTTTTAGCGTATATCTTCAATTAGTTGTGCACATTCATCATCATGCATACTGTACTCACTTAAAACTTGAATACAAAGCCATTTCAGTTCTTCGATACTATGCTCAAGTTCTTCGGGAAGTACATGGTAAATGTCTTCAAGTCCCATTCCGAAATGAATAAGTTCTAGTACTTGATCATCGATGTTCCGATCCATTAATAGTTCAAGCACTTCTAAATTGAATATGTATCGGTGAGCTTCATCGAGTGAAACAACTTTTAGTTTCAAACTTTCTACAATACTCAATATGAAAAGAAGAATTGTTTTTTCGAGAACAGGTTGTTTCTCCATTTGAAATATGAGTTTCATCTTTTACACCTCCACATACAGCGCTAGGTTGTACTATATTATTCAGGAGGGGGGAGCAAATATGCATAATAAAGAGAACTTTTATTACTGTTTTTTGAAGTGTGTTGATGCCTAGTAGAACGGATTTTTGTGAAATAAAAAATCCTGCCAATATAGCAGGATAACTTCTAAATTAAAACATACTCCAACCTTCTTGGGCAGAAAGTAATTCAAGAATTTTAAAACCAGCGATACTATTTCCGTTTGCATCTAAAGCTGGTCCGAAAATACCGATTCCCATTTCGCCTTTTACGCAGCCGAAAATTCCGCCCGCTACACCACTTTTTGCAGGGATTCCAACACGAATTGCAAATTCACCAGATTCATTATACATCCCGCAAGTAACCATAAATGTTTTACAAATTTTCGTAATATGTTTAGGGATGATCTGTTTCTTTTTATAAGGATCATATCCATCCATTGCAAAGATTAAACCAATACGTGCTAGATCGATACAGTTAACCTCAATTGCACATTGACGCGTATATAAATCCATAAGTTCTTCAATATCGTTATCGATGATGCCATTTTGTTTCATATAGTAACAAAGTGAACGGTTTAAGTAAGCTGTTTCTAATTCAGAAGTGGCAACTTTAGAAGAATAACTAATAGTAGGATTGTCTGTTATATCACGCACAAATTGAAGAATGCGTTCCATCTTCTCCTCGTTATCATTACCAGCTAGCATACTTGTAATAGCTAATGCACCCGCATTAATCATTGGATTAAGAGGCTTGGAAGAACTTGTCGTTTCAAGCTTAATAATAGAATTAAATGGGTCACCAGTTGGTTCCATTCCAACTTTAGAAAATACATATTCTTCACCACGGTCTAAAAGGGCAAGGGCAAGTGTAATTACTTTAGAAATACTTTGAAGAGTAAATAGTGTTTGTGAGTTACCAGCATGGATATATGCTGTTTCTTTATGAAAAATAGCAATCCCTAGATCATCTGGATTTGCATTTCCTAGTTCGGGGATATAAGTAGCAAGTTTTCCTTTTTTCGTATATGGTTTTACTTGTTCTAACAACTGCTGTAAGTTGTTTGTTTCAATGCACTGCATAGTACCAACGCTCCTATTTCGAATTAACTAAGTTTACTTTTCCCGATATGCTCGGAAATAAATAATAACATGAAAAAGTGGAATGATAAAACGAAAGTTGAATGTTCTATAGTGAGTCTTCAGTTTCGATTATTCCGTGTTATATAAAAGGAAAATTTTCCTTTTATATAACAGTTTGGAAATAGGAGATTTATCCATAAAAAGTTCGGAAATAAAAACTACACATCTATACAACTATATGTTATTATGGTTATGTAAATAGAAAGCGTTTTCTAAGGCGTACTTATAATGATAACGATTTCATAAATTTGATAGGGGGAATTAAAATGTTGCAGTTTTTACAACGTATTGGTAAAGCGTTAATGCTTCCAATCGCAGTGCTACCAGCAGCAGGATTATTGCTTCGTTTAGGGCAAGAAGATGTATTTAATATTCCTGTTATGGCACAGGCCGGTGCAGCAATTTTTGATAATTTAGCACTTATTTTTGCAATTGGTGTTGCAATAGGTTTGTCTATTGATGGTAGTGGAGCAGCAGGACTTGCTGGGGCAATTGGATATCTTGTTTTACAAAATACAACAAACGCTCTAAGTAAGGCATATTCAGCAGCAGAGCTGAATGATAAATTGAAAAGTGTTCAGGATTTAGTCGGTTCAGCAGATCCAACTAAATTAGCAGATACAATGACAAAAGTTTCAAAAGCAGCGGCGTTAACGCCAAAAATAAATATGGCCATACTCGGTGGTATTATTGCTGGGGTTGTTGCTGGATTACTATACAACAAATTCCATAAGATTAAACTACCAGAATGGTTAGGATTCTTTGCTGGAAAACGTTTCGTACCAATCATTACTTCAATTGTAATGCTTCTGTTAGGATTAGTATTCGGTCAAATTTGGCCAACAATTCAAAGTGGTATTGATTCAGTAGCACACGGTATCGTAAACTTAGGTTCAGTTGGTGCTGGTTTATTCGGATTATTAAACCGTTTATTAATTCCAATCGGTTTACACCACGTAATGAATACATACTTCTGGTTTGTACTTGGTGACTTTACAAACGCAGCTGGTGATATCGTTCATGGTGATATTGCACGCTTCTTCGCAAAAGATCCATCAGCAGGTATGTTTATGACTGGTTTCTTCCCAATCATGATGTTCGGTTTACCGGCAGCATGTTTCGCAATGATTGCGGCTGCGAAACCAGAAAAACGTAAAATGGTTACAGGTATGTTAGGTGGCCTAGCATTAACTTCATTCTTAACTGGTATTACAGAACCAATTGAATTCTCATTCATGTTCTTATCTCCAGTACTATATGGTATTCATGCAGTATTAACAGGTCTTTCTTTATTCATTACAACAACACTTGGCATTCATGATGGTTTCTCATTTAGTGCCGGTGCAATCGATTACGTTTTAAACTTCGGTATTGCAACAAAACCTGTATTATTAGCAGGAGTCGGTTTAATTTATGCAGCAATTTATTTTGCAGTATTCTACTTCTTAATTAAGAAGTTCGACTTGAAAACTCCTGGTCGTGAAGATGACGATGAGTTAGCTGAAGAGGGTGATGCACCAGTTGCAGGTTCAATTGGTGAAACTTACGTAGCAGCTTTAGGCGGAAAAGAAAACTTAGCAGTTATTGATAACTGTGCAACGCGTTTACGCTTACAAGTGAAAGATGCAAGTTTAGTAAATGAACCAGCATTAAAACGCGCAGGTGCAAAAGGCGTTATGAAATTAAGTAACACAAGTGTACAAGTTATCGTAGGTACAAATGTTGAATCTGTTGCCGATGATATGAAAAAACACGTATAAATAGTTAGATAAGAGGATATCCAAAAAGATTGATAACACCAGTCTTTTACAGGATATCCTCTTTTATTATGTTGAAATTTTAAAGGGAATCTTACTTTTGTAAATTTTCTTTTTCTTTTTTATACATATAGGTTGGTAATATGTTCAGCGCGTGATAAAGTAGGGATGACATAGAATGGAATGTCTATAATCTACTGAAATGATTTGGAGAAAGTCTTGTGTAGATGAATTAAATTATCGGTAAATAAGGGGAAAAAGGTAATCATGGATCAGGAAAAAAATACTGTTAATGGGAAAGTACGTCGTCCGATTGTATACATAAAAAGAACAATCATTCTCGTCCTACTATTTTCACTTGTATATTTCATGTATACAAAAATTGTTGCGCATAATAAAAAAGAGGAAACTTTAAAAGCAGCAGCAGAAATGAAGAAGCAAGAAGAGATAAAAAAGCAAGAAGAGATAAAAAAGATAGAAGAAGTGAAAAGGCAAGAAGCTGAAAAACAAAGAAAACAAAAAGAACAGGAAGAACAGATAAAACAGGCGCAAGTTATAGAGAAACCTGCTGAGGGACCGCCTCAAGAAATTAATGAAAACGCTCAATTGGATCAATATTTACAGAGCATGGGATTTAGTGGGACAGCTGTTATTGTGAAGAATGGGAAAGTTCTTGTGAATAAAGGATACGGCATGGCTAATAAAGAGAAGCAAGTGCCGAATAATTCAGAGACGACCTTTTATATTGGTTCTATTTCAAAAGCATTTGTGGCGACTGCTATTATGCAACTCAAAGATCAAAATAAGTTACAAGTAGAGGATACAGTTGCAAAGTATATTCCAGACTTTCCGCAAGGTAATAGCATTCAGTTAAAACATTTATTAACACATACATCAGGGATTCCAGAGTATGAGCAGGGAAAAGAAGATATTTCTCATGAAGAGTTGATAAAACGAATAGGAAACCAAAAGCGTATTGCAGGACCAGGAGAGAAATGGAAGTATTCAGATTCGAACTACTCTATACTTGCCTACATTGCTGAGAAGGTAAGTGGACAGTCACTCGAAGAATATATAAAACAACATATTTTTGCGACTGCGGGTATGAAACATTCTGGTTTCGGTACAGCGTTGGAACAAACAAGATTCCCATCAACGGGTTATAAAATAGTGAATAACAATATGACAACACCTAATATTCCGAGCATGTCACAACTATATGGTTGTGGTGATATATATACGAGCGCGCATGATTTATATTTATTTAATGAAGCACTCTTTTCTGGAAAATTAATTTCAAAAGAGAGTTATAATCAAATGTTTACAGCCGTGAAAAAGGATTATGGATTTGGCTGGTATGTAGATCCAGGAAGCTATTCAAATCACGGTGTAATGCCAGGTTGGAATTGCTTAAATGGTTTTAGTAAAAATGGTAGTGTATATGTGGTTTTATTATCTAACATTCAAAATAACATTAAATCATTTGGTAAAGTGAATAACGACATTTATACGATGTTACGAAATATAGAAGTGTAAAAGACTGTCCTTTTGGATAGTTTTTTTTGCATTGAGGAAATATATGTGCGGTGCGATAATGAAATAAATGGAAAAGGGGGAGGTTTATGAATATACATAAGCATCATGCACGCAATGCGAAACGAACTTTGTTTATAGCTATCATTGTATGGATTATCGTTGTAATTGGATTAGTTATGGAATATAAAAAAGGAACAATATTCACTTCAGATAAAGAAATTCTGAAATTAATAGGTATTTTGCTACCAGCGTTTGGATTACTAATATATAGTTTTATAGAAAAACGAAGAGCAAAAATGCTTAGACAGGATAATTGTAATATAGGGAGCTCTAGATTATTTGAACAACAAAAGTTCGTTGTTCGTAGAGAGGTAGGGGTATTTCAAGTAATAACGTACTTTGGATTAGATGGCAGTGCAGTAGGGTTTTTAAAAGAAGAGTATAATTCCGTTATTCAAAGTATATGGAAAGGTGCACTTTCTTTTCTTTTTAAGGGACTACATAAGCAACAATTTTATTTATATAATCAATCGGGAGAAAGGTTGCTGCGTGTTCAAAAGAAGATGGGCGTGCGTAACTTCTATATATTTTATAGTGTAAATGGAAAGAAAATTGGAGAGTTGAAACAAGTACTAAGTTTAACAAAATGGGAATGGATATTTTTAGAGATGAATGGTAAGGAAATTGGTAAAGTGACTGGGGACTTTTCAGCAACAATGCAGAAAATAGATTGGCAAGATGGAACACATATTGATGTGAAAGAAGATGGTATTCCGTTAGAAGCTGCAAAATATTTTTCGGCAAGTGGTGGATCCCTTGTTGCAGCTTCTATATCCGGACAAGCAGAATTATCAAGAGCGGTGTATTACGGCGTAGCTGCCATTGTGACAATTAAAAATTAAAGATTAGCAAAGAGATAGATGGGAAACCATCTATCTTTTTTTATGCTCTGAAACAATTATTTCTTTTAGAAAATGTATGTCTTACCTATCACAAAAAAAGCCTGCTTTGTATAGATTAAGATGTATGGATGTAAATTTTTATACTTTAAAAATAATAGGAGGAGAAGCATATGTGTCTGTTCAGAAAATATTGGCATAAATTATCCAGACTGTTTAATAGACAATTAGGCTATTTTTTAGATGACAAGTTACTGCCTGCTGTGGAACGACTTTTATTTTCGCAAAACTTTGCAAAGTTTATTCAAAGAAATTCTAAGCAAGCTACGGAAGAGTTTATAGAATCAAGTCAATTTCAATCTATTATTTGTAACATTTTAAAAGAATGCAATACATCACCATTTAAAGAAATTGCAAAGCAATATTTAGGTAAAAACGTAGAAATTACTGTGACAGTTGGACAGTTAACAGGTGTTATTGTAGCCGTTGGTGACGATTTCTTAACGCTGCAAGAGGGAATAGGAACAGAAGTTTTATTACCATTTACAAGTATTATATCAATGAAAGAAGCGTAAGAAAGGAGACTTATATATGTTATTTACTGATGAATTGCGTAAGCATGTTGGTGAATTAGTGCAAGTTGTGACAGCGGCCGAAATTGTTGCAGGCATTCTTTTATCTGTGACGGACGGGGCAGTAAGTGTTCGTACAGCTCCTTCTTATGGACCACCGGAAGATGTACTTGTGCGTATTCCTATTATTTCTTATGTTCGCTTGGAAGGGTAAGAGTGATACAAGTATGAAAGTATCAGTTGTTATTCCAGCGCATAATGAAGCAAGTACTTTATCTCAAGTTTTAGTAGAAGTAGAGAAGCTCGAACCATATGAAATTATCGTAGTAGATAATGGGTCAACAGATGGGACGAAAGAAATAGCATTACAACATCGTTGCCACGTGATTTATTATAAACATTCTCTTGGCAATGATGTTGGACGGGCAATTGGAGCTAGGGAAGTAAAAGGTGACATCGTATTATTTTTAGATGGTGATATTGTCATTGATAATGTAGAGCTACAACGTTTCGTGAAAGGAATTCAGCAGGGTCATCAAATCGTTGTGAATAATTTAACATGGTCTGTGTATTTAAAGATGAGACCACATTATACAACAGTTGGAAAATGTATGTTGAATCGTTATTTGAATAAAAAAGAGCTTGTTGTTGGTTCTTTAATCGCAATTCCACATGCGATGAGTAGGGAAGTTATTCAGAAGCTTGGGTGGTGGAACTTAGCAGATCCAGCACTATTTCAAGCGATGGCTATGTCTAGAGGAGTAGATATTGTCGATATGGCTTCGGTTGATGTAATTCATACAAATAAAGTTCGTCCTGTGCATACTGGTACATCACCTGGTTCTCCTTATCCGAAAGCGACTAGTCGCATTATGGGTGATCATTTACGTGCTTTGCAATACGTAATCGAAACATATGGTAAACGTGGCGGTTTTTCGGAGGGAAACAGGGATAGAGAGTTTATAGGGAAGTATAAGCTAGTTTTATTACAAAAGGAAAAAGCGAAATACAGTGCTATTATACCCGTATCAGAAGAAAAAATGACTATAAGATCTGTCATACAGGAAGTGAAAAAAGCAGGTGTAGATGAAATTATAGTTGTTGCGAATGGAGCAGATGCCGAGACAATTAAACAAGCAAAGCTAGAGAATGTTATTGTAGTTGAATTCGCGAAGGCACTTGGACATAATGTAGCACGAGCGATAGGGGCTATGCATGCTACGGCAGATATTTGTTTATTTGTTGATGGCGATTTTGTTATTCCGGCAAAAAAGCTAATTCCATTTTTGCATGCTATTGAAGACGGAAATGATGTGGCGTTAAATGATTTGCAATGTTTGTTAGATATGTTTCACCCGGCAGATCCAATTAGTATGGGCAAATATTTCGTGAATTTGGTAGCGAAACGACCAGATTTATGGAACAACTCATTGACGGCAGTGCCACATGCTATGCATAAAAAGGTAATAGAGAAAATTGGATATGATTCTCTTATCATTCCACCACTAGCTCAAATGAAAGCTATTTTAGAAGAATGTTCTATTACAGCAGTGGAATTCGTAGATGTTATAAAAACAAATCGAGTACGTCCAGAGCAACATGGGTTTGTAAATGGACGAATTCCTGCATTCGATCGTATTTTCGGTGATCAGCTTGAGGCGATTGCTTATTTATTACAACATACGAATGGGCGCGGGAGTTTTACAGACGGAGAAAGGGATAGAGATATAATACTACAATTGAGAAGGGAAGAAGAAAATATAGATGAATGCTAGTAGTAAAGTAACCATTATTGGATTAGGATATGTTGGCCTTCCTTTAGCGGTCCTTTTTGCAGAAAGAGGACATGCTGTACTTGGATTAGATAAAGATACTAGGAAGATAGAATCAATAATTAAAGGAGAAAGTTATATTCCTGATGTTTCTTCTAAAGTATTACAAGGCTTAATAAACGAAAGAAGATTAATAGTGAATACACCAGATAAAGGTGTTGCGGATTTTAAGCGTAGCGATTATGTTATTGTGACCGTGCCAACCCCAATTAATGAGCAGAAAGAACCAGATTTAAGTGCCCTCATTTCAGCCTCCCATTATATACAACAAAACCTTCAAAAAGGACAAACCTTCATTTTTGAAAGCTCCACATATCCAGGTACACTGGAGGAAGTTATCATTCCGATTATTTCTCAAACAGGTAAAAAGGTAGGAGAAGATTATTATATTGGCTATTCACCAGAGCGAATTGACCCAGCGAATAGCCAGTATTCAGTCGAAACAATTCCAAAAGTTATTAGTGGACAAACCGAGCAGTGTAAACAAAAAGTACAGGATTTGTATAGCACTATATTTGATGTAATCGTTCCAGTTAGCTCCCCAAAAGTAGCCGAGATGTGTAAGCTATTTGAAAATATTCAGCGCTTAGTTAATATTTCATTAGTAAATGAGCTAAATATACTTTGTGAAAGTTTGAATATTAATTTTTATGAGGCACTTGAAGCAGCATCTACAAAACCATTTGGATTTACTCCGTATTGGCCAGGACCAGGAATAGGGGGACATTGTATACCGGTAGACCCTTTATATTTTCAATGGAGAATAAAAAAGAATGGAGCAATTAGTCAATTAATTGAGGCAGCACATGTAATTAATGAAGAAATGCCAGCGAAAATAATCGGGAAAGTAAAAGGTGTGGTGCAATCACCCGCAACGGTTTTAATAGTAGGGATTGCATATAAGAAAGATGTAAATGATTTGAGAGAATCACCGGCGTTGCCAATTATTCAATTATTAATAAAAGAAGGATACAAGATAGAATATCATGATCCGTATATTTCTACAGCGAAAATTGGAGATACACTATATCAATCTGTTCCATTAGATGAACAAAGAATTAAACAAGCAGATTGTATTTTAATTGTAACGGATCACTCTAGTATCGATTGGAATCTTTTTAAAGGAATTGAGCGATTAATAGATACACGTGGAATCGTAAAGAAGGTGAGTGTATGAGTGAAAAATGTTTAATTACAGGTGGAGCAGGATTTATTGGTTCGCATTTAGCTGAAGAGTTGGTGAAAAGAGGTTATGAAGTTACTATTGTGGATAACTTCTATAAAGGAAAAAATAAATATCATAATGAGTTAATGAAAGAGCTCCGGGTTATTCCAATAAGCGTTTTAGATAAAAATTCAATTTATGAATTAGTGAATCAACATGATGTGGTGTTTCATTTAGCTGCAATTTTGGGAGTCAAAACTACAATGGAAAAAAGTGTAGAGCTTATTGAAACAAATTTCGATGGAACGAGAAATATTTTACAAGCAGCGTTAAAAGGGAAGAAGAAAGTAGTATTTGCATCTACTTCTGAAGTATATGGAAAGGGAGAGCCGCCATTCTCTGAAGAAGGAGATCGTTTATACGGTGCAACTTCCAAAATACGTTGGAGTTATGCAATTTGTAAAACGTTAGAGGAAACATTATGTTTAGGGTACGCATTAGAAGGTTTACCTGTAACGATTGTTCGGTATTTTAATATTTATGGTCCAAGAGCGAAAGATGGTCCGTACGCAGGAGTAATTCCACGATTTATTCGTGCGGCTTTGCAAGGTGACGATATTCTCGTGTATGGAGATGGAAAGCAGACACGCTGCTTTACGTATGTAAGTGATGCGGTCGAGGCAACAATTCGTGCAATGGATGAGAAGGTAAATGGTGAAATTATTAATATAGGTTCTGAGAATGAAAAAAATATAAGGGTAGTAGCGGAAGATATAAAAAAATTAACGAAGTCTATTTCCAAAATTGTGCACGTTCCATTTGAGGAAGTATATCCACATGGATTTGAAGAGATTCCAAATAGAAGACCAGACGTAACGAAATTAAGAGAACTTGTTCAGTTTCAAGCGAAAGTAACGTGGGAACAAGGATTGAAAGAAACTATTAAATGGTTTCGTGAAGAAAACAATGGCTAAGTCGTTATCAGTTATTATTCCCGTATGTAATGAAGTGGATACGATTTCAGATGTGGTTCAATCGGTAAAACCATTGAATCCAGTAGAGATTATTGTAGTAGCAAATGGTTGTAATGATGGTACAGAAGCGATTGCTGAGAGCTTAGGATGTACAGTAATCCAGTATAAAGAGTCACTTGGTAACGACGTTGGACGCGCAGTTGGTGCAAAACATGCGATAGGTGATGTATTACTGTTTGTAGATGGAGATTTTGCTATTCAAACTTCAAAATTACAATTATTCCTTAATCCGATTTTACATGATCAGGCGGACATCGTTTTAAATAATGTAGACGCATTATTTTTAAAGAAACAAAAACCGCACTCCGTGACAGTATGGCGCCAAATATTAAATGCAATGTTAGAGCGTGAAGAATTAAAAATTGATTCTTTATTATCTGTACCTCATGCGCTGACGAAGGAAGTTGTGCAAAGTATTGGATACGAATGTTTTGTTAATCCTATTGTGGCTCATCTACGCCTAGCACAAAGTAAATGGAGAATTAGTCGTCATTGTGCAATTGACGTTATTACGCCAAATAAATTTCGTCCATTCGAGCATGCTGCATATGGCACGGATCTTTCTCAATCTGAAAAACGAATGATAGGTGATCATATAGAAGCTGTAGCAGAGCGGATATTAGGCAGCGATGGGCGCGGAGGATATTATGATGGAAATAGGAAAAGAGAGAGTGTCTATCATACTCTAAATTTTGAAGATTTTTATCAAGGATGGGGCGTTACATCTAAGTTGTATAAAGGAGAGCAATTATCGGTAATTATTCCTGTGCAAAATGAAGAGAAAACAATTGGAAACCTTATAGAAGAGCTTCGCAAAATTGAAGCTTTTGAAATCATCGTTGTTGTAAATGGTTCGTCCGATAAAACGGCAACAATTGCAAAAGACAAGGGAGCAACAACAATTGTGTATAAAGAAGCACTTGGAAACGATGTGGGGCGTTCGCTTGGAACTTATTTTGCAAAAGGAGAAATTGTTTTATTTATAGACGGTGATTTTGTTATTCCAGCTAGTGAGCTATATCCCTTTGCAAAAGCTATTGCAGATGGAACGGATGTCGCATTAAATGATTTAAATCATTATTTAGATTTGAGAGTACCACTTCATCTTGTAACAGCATTTAAATATGCATTAAATTTAGCTTGTGATAGAAAAGATTTAGGAGTAGGCTCTCTTATTGCTGTACCTAATGCGTTTAGCCGTACATGTTTGCAAGCAATTGGGTATAGATCTTTACTGTCACCTTGCGTAGCGCAAGTGAAAGCTATTCTTTCAGGATTCGAAATCGCATGTGTAAGTCGTGTTGAGGTCGATAAGATGAACCGTATTCGTCCCAGTGAACATTTTGCAAAAATAGGTCATCCTCCAGCTGTCCTTCGAATTATAGGTGATCATATAGAAGGGTTAGAGCAATTAATTGTATTGGAAGGTAGTCGTGGTGGATTCTATGATGGGAATAGAAAAAGAGATGTTTTAGAGTAGTAACAAAAAAAGTGTACAACGTATGTACACTTTTTTGCTCTGTTATAAAAACTATAACAGATTAGGAGATAAGAGTATTACAGATCTACAATGGGTATCGTTCTTATATTACAAAATAGGACTCGTATATAAGAATACCAAAAAAATACAATTAAAGAAAGGGTTAATTATAAAGAGTTTTATATGAAGTTAACACTATGTATACAGTGGTTTGCTCAATGTTTCACAAACATGTCACAACTATTTCGTTCACTTTCGAAAAAAAGTAGTATTCTAAGTGTGTAAGCTGTTATATAAAAAAACGTAGTCCTGTACTAATCAAAAATGGAGGAGATTAGGATGACTCAAGTATTAGAAAATGTAAAAAACGCGTGGGAAAACTTTAAAGGTGAAAAATGGAAAGCAGAGATTGATGTTCGCGATTTCATTTTAAATAATGTAAACGTTTACGAGGGAGAAGACTCTTTCTTAGCGGAAGCAACTGAAGAAACGAAAAAACTTTGGGATCAAGTAATGGATTTAACAACAAAGGAACGTGAAAACGGTGGCGTTCTTGATATGGATACAAAAATTGTTTCTTCTATTACA
The DNA here is from genome assembly GCF_022663915.1 of Bacillus cereus group sp. BfR-BA-01331. Lineage (NCBI taxonomy): Bacteria > Bacillati > Bacillota > Bacilli > Caryophanales > Bacillaceae > Bacillus > Bacillus cereus group sp. BfR-BA-01331. The sequence continues at coordinate 29,096 of NZ_JAKUGJ010000020.1, read as the reverse complement.
TCACATGAACCAGGATATTTAAATAAAGATATTGAAAAAGTGGTCGGTTTCCAAACTGATAAACCATTTAAACGTTCTTTACAACCATATGGTGGTATTCGTATGGCGGAACAAGCGTGTGAAGCGTATGGATATGAAATGGATAAAGAACTTAGCAGTATTTTCAGAGACTGGCGTAAAACTCATAATCAAGGTGTATTTGATGCATACACACCAGAAATGAAAGCGGCTCGTAAATCAGGTGTTATTACTGGTCTTCCAGATGCATATGGACGTGGACGTATTATCGGTGACTATCGCCGCGTAGCGCTATATGGTATAGATCATTTAATTGAAGCGAAAAAAGCTGATTATAATTTAACTGGTGGTGTAATGAGCGAAGATACAATGCGTTTACGCGAAGAATTATCTGAGCAAATGCGTGCACTTCAAGAGTTAAAACAGATGGCTGCTTCTCATGGATTCGATATTTCTAAGCCAGCTACAAATGCACAAGAGGCTTTCCAATGGTTATACTTTGCTTATCTTGCAGCAATTAAAGAGCAAAACGGGGCAGCAATGAGCCTTGGACGTACCTCTACATTCTTAGATGTTTACATTGAAAGAGATTTAGCAAATGGTACTTTAACAGAAGAAGCAGCACAAGAAATTGTGGATCACTTCATTATGAAATTACGTCTTGTGAAATTTGCAAGAACACCTGATTACAATGAACTATTCTCTGGAGATCCAACTTGGGTAACTGAATCTATCGGTGGTATGGCGTTAGATGGTCGTCCGTTAGTAACAAAAAACTCATTCCGTTTCTTGCATACATTAGATAATTTAGGACCAGCTCCAGAACCAAACTTAACAGTTCTTTGGTCTAAACAATTACCAGAGAACTTTAAAAACTACTGTGCGAAAATGTCTATTAAAACATCAGCAATTCAATACGAAAATGATGACATTATGCGTCCTGACTACGGTGATGACTACGGTATTGCTTGTTGTGTATCAGCAATGAGAATCGGTAAACAAATGCAGTTCTTCGGAGCACGTGCAAACTTAGCGAAAGCATTACTATATGCGGTTAACGGTGGTAAAGATGAAAAGTCAAAAGCACAAGTTGGTCCTGAATACGCACCAATTACTTCTGAAGTATTAGATTATGAAGAAGTTATGCGTAAATTCGATATGACAATGGAATGGTTAGCTGGTCTATACTTAAATACATTAAATGTAATTCACTATATGCACGATAAATATAGCTATGAACGTATTGAAATGGCACTTCATGATACAAATGTTCTTCGTACAATGGCAACAGGTATCGCTGGATTATCTGTAGTAGCAGATTCTTTAAGTGCAATTAAATATGCACAAGTAAAACCAATTCGTGATGAAAATGGTATTGCAGTTGATTTCGAAATTGAGGGAGATTTCCCTAAATACGGTAACAATGATGATCGTGTAGATGAAATTGCAGTAAATCTTGTGAAAACATTTATGAACAAGCTTCGCAAACATAAAACATACCGTAATTCTGTTCATACAATGTCAATCTTAACAATCACATCTAACGTTGTATACGGTAAGAAAACTGGTAACACTCCAGATGGACGTCGTACTGGAGAACCATTTGCACCGGGCGCAAACCCAATGCATGGCCGTGATACAAAAGGTGCATTAGCATCATTATTATCTGTAGCTAAATTACCATATGAAGATGCACAAGATGGTATTTCAAATACATTCTCTATTATTCCAAAAGCACTTGGTAAAGAAGATGATGTACAAGTACGCAACTTAGTATCTATGCTTGATGGATATGCAATAAAAGAAGGACACCACTTAAATATTAACGTATTTAACCGTGAAACATTAATGGATGCAATGGAGCATCCTGAAAAATATCCACAATTAACAATTCGTGTATCTGGTTACGCTGTTAACTTTATTAAATTAACTCGTGAACAACAAATTGATGTAATAAACCGTACAATGCATGAAAGCATGTAAGTGAAAAAAGTGTCCCTCCGCTTTTAATATATAGCGGAGGGAGGCTGTTTCAATAAAGGAGGAAGTAACATGGTAAAAGGAAGAATACATTCTGTAGAGTCTTGTGGTACTGTTGATGGCCCAGGGATTCGTTATGTCATATTTACACAAGGGTGTTTATTACGTTGTCAATATTGTCATAATGCTGATACATGGGAAATCGGTAAAGGTAAAGAAATAACAGTTGAAGAAGTGATGCAGGATGTGACATGTTACCTTCCATTTATTGAAGCTTCTGGAGGCGGTATAACAGTTAGCGGTGGAGAGCCACTATTACAGCTAGACTTCTTAACCCAGTTGTTTAAAAAGTGCAAAGAAGCTGGTATCCATACAACAATCGATTCTTCTGGCGGTTGTTATTCTGAAGAACCAGAATTCCAAAATAAGCTAGATATTTTAATGGAGTATACAGATTTAGTTTTATTGGATTTGAAGCATATTGATTCAAAGAAACATCGTAAATTAACAGGGAAACCAAATGAACACATTTTACAATTTGCTCGTTATTTATCGGATAGAAAGAAACCAATTTGGGTAAGACATGTATTGGTTCCCGGTGTTACCGATGGTGAAGAGGATTTACAAAAATTATCAAACTTTATTCAAAGTCTATCTAATGTTAAGAAAGTGGAAGTGCTGCCATATCATAAGCTCGGTGTTTATAAATGGGAGGCACTTGGACATAAGTATCCACTTGCGGATGTGAATCCACCGACAGAAGAAAATGTTGAACATGCAAAACATATTTTACAAGCAGTCTAACCTAAACATTTGGTTAGGCTTTTTGTTTCTTCATAATAAAATCTAGAGTATATATTTAGAAAAGAGTATACTGAAAAGGGAATATCCATATTTTTGTAAAGAATAAGCGGAGAAATTTACATAATTGTAAAGGGAAATCAAAATAGTAAAAAGAATTAAGAAGTAAAAGAGTGAGTATTATGGAATATAGAACATTTGTAAGTTATTGCGAAAGCTCTTATAGGAAAGTATAATGTAAAGATATGAGCACAGATAGGATTAAGGGGTCAATCTTATATGCTTTGCATATCCACGACAGATACATAGCTAACAGGAAAGTATTAGAATCCGAGTATGTAGTTTTTAAGGAAAATGTTTTTCCTATTGTCGTATATGCAATATGGAGAAACAAAAAGCTAGGAGTGGATTTGTTTGATAAAAAACCCCAAGGTTTTAATATTAACTGCACATTACGGTAACGGTCATGTGCAAGTGGCAAAAACATTAGAACAAACATTTCGCCAAAAAGGAATCGAAGATGTAATTGTATGCGACTTGTTTGGAGAATCACATCCAGTTATAACCGATATTACAAAATATTTATATTTAAAAAGCTATACGGTAGGAAAAGAATTATATCGTTTGTTTTATTATGGTGTAGAGAAAATTTACGATAAAAAAATAGCATCTTGGTATGCGAATTTTGGGAGAAAGCGTTTGAAGACGCTATTACAGGTGGAGAAACCGGATATTGTTATTAATACCTTTCCAATCATCGCTGTACCAGAATTGAAAAAGCAAATAGGTATTTCTATTCCTGTTTATAACGTATTAACGGATTTTTGCGTGCATAAAATATGGATCCATCGAGAAGTAGATCGTTATTTTGTAGCAACCGATCATGTGAAAAAAGTGATGGTTGATATCGGTGTACCTGCAGAACAAATTGTTGAAACAGGGATTCCGATTCGTAGCAGTTTTGAGCTAAAGATAAATCCAGCAATTATATATAATAAATATCAGTTATGTAAGGATAAAAAGATGTTACTAATTGTAGCAGGTGCTCATGGTGTGCTAGGGAGTGTAAAAGAGCTATGCCAGTCATTTATGTCAGTACCAAACTTACAAGTAGTTGTCGTTTGTGGGAAAAACGAAGCTTTAAAGCAGGATTTAATGGAACTACAGGAACAAAGTTCTGATGCTTTAAAAGTATTTGGTTATGTTGAAAACATTGATGAATTGTTCCGTGTTACTTCTTGTATGATTACGAAGCCAGGTGGTATTACATTAAGCGAAGCAGCAGCATTACAAGTACCTGTCATTTTATATAAACCTGTCCCAGGACAAGAGAATGAAAATGCGTTGTATTTTGAAAAACAAGGGGCTGCAGTTGTAATTCGTGATGATAGTGAAGTTTTTGCAAAAACAGAGGCGTTATTACAAGATGATATGAAGCTTCTTCAGATGAAAGAAGCAATGAAAAGTATTTATCGTCCTGAGCCAGCTGGTCATATTGTGGATACAATTTTGGCAGAAAATCATGCAGAGCCGAATCATATACCTATTAAATCACCAGTTCTTGCCGAATCTTTTACTTAATATGAAACCCTCTTTTAAGCATTTAAAGAGGGTTTTTTTTATTGTTGTAAAAAAAATAAACGTGAATTATTAACTTATCCCGCAAAAGCCCGATTGGTGAGGGCTAATAATCAGTGGGGATAAACAAAACTCCGACTGATTAAAGTTGTACTTTATCCACAAAGGATTGCGCTTCTATTAGACAGTAAAGTCGAAATATTAACAACTATATCCACATAGTCCACAATTTTTAGAAAATTATCCACAATTCTCACGTTTAGAATTCATTTAAATAAATGAATTCGTAAAATACTTTTGTAATTTATGCACAATTCTACGGTTTTTGTGGATAAGGTTGTCCACAAAAAAGGTTCCTTATAAATAAGGAACCTTTTTTGCTAATTCATTGGAAAATCTTATGTAATGAAACTGAATAATTAGGGGGGAAACCTTCTAATTATTCAGTTTCACTTTAAATACTTTTTGAGCGATAGCCCGCTGCACGATCTGCTTTTCGAAATTCTCGCTGATAGAGAACTTCTTGTGTACTAGATAATGTGTTTTTTGCTTTATCACGTTTCTTTTTATCCATTACAAATCACCTCGTGTCCTAAAGTCACTATCTATCGTTTCCAAAGACATGGGGTGATATACATATATGTCAAACTAGCAATGATTAATTATCATTTCTGAATTTTTAGATTACGCCTCTTTTAATTGGTGTGCTTCTTGGAATGTTGTATCGCGCATTGTTGCAAGTGTATACTGATCTTTTGGAATTTCATATAAATTATATACTTCTTCATGCGCGTTAATTTCATCATAAACGGCTTTTCTTGTTTCGTTTGCTAGATTTACATATTGTAGTTTTTCGGCAGCTTTAATAGACCGAATATTTATTTTACGAATACGCATAAAAATCGTTTCAATATCTAATTCATAGAAAAGTTCGCTAAAAAATGAATCTTTCGCCAATTTATTATATCCTTTACCATGATATGGTTTGCCAAGCCAAGTTCCGAGGAATCCAGCTTTTTCTTGCACATCAAATAAAGTAATTGTGCCGATGGGGTTACCCCATTCATCTAAAATTGTGCGTGAGATTAATTCTCCACGCTCTTCGGCTTCGATTGTTTGTTTCGTTAAAAATAAATATTCTTCATAAGAATAGGCCTTTTGACGCACAAAAGGGAAGACAGCAGGATCCACCATTAATTCGTATAGAACGTGGCTGTCGTGTAAGTCGCGTTTTTTCAACACACTAACTCCTCCTCACACGAGGGTAGCATGACGAAAAAGCACCCACCCTCGAAATTTTTATATCAATCTTTAAAAAATTTCGGGGTGGGAATCGAACCCACTAGAACCAGTTTCTAACGCTGGTGGCGCACCATTTGCCTTCCCCATTCATCAATTTGAAAATGATAATCACGACACAAATTGATTATGGTTTCATTCAGTTTATAATCGTATAATACTGTATCTAGTCAAAAAAATAAACTAGTTTTTTTTATTTTTTTTGTAAATTATTTTTCCGTCAATCATAGTGAGTACAGGCTTGGCTAAATAATGGAAAGGATGATGTGTCCATAACACGAGGTCAGCATCTTTTCCAACTTCAATGCTTCCAATTCTATCCTCCAAACGTAAATTTCGAGCTGGGAAAATAGTGATTCCTTCCAACGCTGTTTTCTCATCTAATCCTTCTCTTACTGCAATAGCAGCGCAAACATTTAAATATTGAATTGGTGTATAAGGGTGGTCGGTTGTAATAGAAACTTCTACTCCATTTTTCGATAAAATATGATAAGTATCCCACGTTTTGTTTTTTAATTCGATTTTCGAACGTCGTGTAAGAGTAGGTCCAACTGAAACTTTTAAATTGTGTTTCGAAAGCTCTTCAACAATAAAGTGTCCTTCTGTACAATGTTCAATACGTAAATCAAGATTGAATTCTGTCGCAAAGCGTAAAGCTGAAGTGATATCATCTGCGCGGTGAGCGTGGATACGTACCGGTATTTCTCGGCGGAGTGCTTTTAAAATAGGTAGCATTCGAAAATCAGCTTCATGCCCGTAGTGTTGTGCGTCGTAGAATGATTCACGAAGTAAACCCATAATTCCCATACGTGTTATTGATTCTTTTGTGCCGTTGCTATGGAACTTTTTAGGATTTTCTCCAAAGGCAATTTTTAAACCAGCAGGTTCCTGAATAATCATATGATCAATACAAGTTCCAGCAGTTTTTATTACACAAGTAGTACCGCCGATAATGTTTTGGCTTCCAGGCATCACGTGAACAGTCGTAACACCATTTTGTACAGCGTCTTGAAATGCAATATCAAAAGGATGGATCCCGTCTAAAGAACGGATATGTGGTGTTGAAACTTCGGATGTTTCATTTGCATCATTACCAGCCCAACCAGTCCCTTCATCGTAGAGGCCAAGGTGAGTATGAACATCAATAAATCCAGGCAAGAGATGAAGAGCTCGTGCATCTATAACGGTCATATCCTGAGTAGTATCGATATGAGGTTTGACCGCGGCAATGCGTTCTCCTATAACGAGTACATCTCCTTGAAACTTTTGGGATGTAATAGGATATACAATGGCTTGTTTGAGCAATATTTTCATAGATACCTCATTTCTGTTACTTTACAAGGTTAATGGAATTTAAGGGAAAGTAACTGAAAGGTTATTTGTGTAATAATGCTCCGGATGCTAGAAAATGAAAGTTTTGAAAGGGGCCCCTGTAAAACTGTGTTTTAGAAGTACTATATTGTATGCGAAAGTATATTTTGTAATGCATGGTCTATTGCCGGAAATGTGTATTGATACCCATGTTCAATGGCTTTACTAGGTAATACATGTTGTCCTTCTAGTACGAGTATACTCATCTCACCTAATAAAGTGTGAAGCATAAATGAAGGGACAGGTAACCAATGAGGTTTTTTCATTATAGTTGCAATGTTTTCGCCAAATTCCTTCATTCTTATAGGTAGGGGAGCTGTAATGTTAAGAGGTCCATCAATTTCTTCTTTGTGTATGATGAAATCAATTAGGCGAACTACATCGTCTATATGAATCCATGATAACCATTGGTTTCCAGATCCGATTGTACCTCCGATATAGAATTGATAAGGGAGTAGCATTTTTGGAAGAGCTCCTCCGTCTGCGCCTAATACAACTCCAAGTCTTGCGTAGATTGTTCGTATTCCAAGAGAACGTGCTTTAGATGCTTCTTGTTCCCATGAATATACTGTATTTGCTAAAAAGTCACTTCCAGGAATCTCATGCTGTTCTGTAAATGACTCAGTTTCAGACGTTCCATAGTATCCAATAGCACTCGCGTTAATAAATGTATTTGGTTTTGTACCAAGTGTCTGCAATTGTTTAATGAGCCCTTTTGTTGTTTGAATTCGACTGTTTAAAATGGAGTCCTTTTGTTTCTTTGTCCATCTACTATTAATAGACTCTCCAGCTAGATTAATAACTACATCAATAGAAGAGAGGGGAAAGGTTTGTAAATCTGGTGTCCATTGTACATACCGAAGGTTAGGGTGGGAAGTTTCAGTAGTTTCGTTTCGAGTAAGAATGGAAACATTATATCCTTTTTGAATAAAAAAAGTAGAAAGGTATGTACCGATAAAGCCAGTACCACCAGAAATTGCGATTCTCACAATTATTTCCTCCTCATTATATATATTCTTGAAAAGCAAAAACGTTCCTTGACTATGGTGAACTACCCACCACTTAGTATCTCTTACGAGCTTACCCCGAAGTGGGGGCCTCTCGGTTCATCGCACACAACCTGAACATTACATTATTATTATTATCTACTTTCATTGTTATACCAAACTTTACCTCTTATAAGAATGATTATATCAGAGGCGAAATAAAGAAGAAAACCAAATTTCTGACTACGCCAAACCGAAATTCATCCCCCACCTACCGCTAGACTATCGTCTTTCACACGCCCCAGGAAGGAGACTTCTTTCGGATAATACGTTAAAATAATAGAGAGGTGAGAGTATGGCTGTCATTACAAAAATAGAAGTGCAAAAACGATCGAAAGAACGATTTAATATTTATATTGATAAAGGTCAAGGTGAAGAATACGGATTTAGTGTGGATCAAGTAATCTTAATGAAACATGGATTACAAAAAGGCTTAGAAATTGATGAAATGGCGTTAGGAAATATTTTATACAATGAAGAGGTACAAAAAGCATATTTACAAGCAATTTCCTATTTATCCTATCAAATGAGAACGAAACAAGAAATAGAAGATTTCTTACGAAAAAAAGAAGTGGGACAGGCCGTCATCTCTGAAGTCGTTTCGAAATTATTACATGATCGATATATTAATGATAAAGAGTACGCTGTTTTATATACGAGAACGCAAAGTAATGTGAATCGAAAGGGTCCAACTGTTATTAAAAGAGAGTTATTAAATAAAGGTGTTCAGGATCTAATTATTACGCATAGTTTACAAGAATATCCGAAGGAAAAGCAAATTGAGAATGCTTTAATTCTTATAGAAAAGAAGAAAAAATCTTATCAAAAGCATTCCTTTTTACAAATGAAGCTAAAGTTAGACGAAATGCTCGTTCGTAAAGGATATTCTAGAGATGTGATTCAAATTTGTTTGGAAGAATTGAAAGACGAAAAAGATGACGAACAGCAACAAGAAGCGTTACACTATCATGGGAATAAATATTATGAGAAATATAAGAAGTATGATGGTTGGACATTCGAAAATAAGGTGAAGCAAGCGTTATATCGAAAAGGATTCTCTATTGATGAGATAGATATATTTTTACAAATGAAACGTGAAGAGGGATGAGGAAATAAGATGGGTATGCCAAAACGCTACAGTGAAATGACACCACATGAGCTAAGGGAAGAAATTGGGGTTTTGAAGGAGCAAGCAGTAAAGGCTGAGCAACTTGGAATTGTAAATGAATTCGATGTATTAATGAGAAAAATGGCTATGGCTCGTGCTTATATGATAGATATAAATAAATTCCATATTGGTGAGACATATGAATTAGTAGAAGAACCTGGTGTGGTATTTAAAATTACGTATTTCAATGGGGTATTTGCTTGGGGATATAAGCAAAATGATAAGGAAGAAATTGGAATACCGATTTCCCTATTGCAAGAAAAATAAAAACCAGAGAGTGAATCTCTCTCTGGTTTTTATCTTTGGTAGGCGTTAAAGGAGATAGGAGATTCTAAAATTGGCGTTTTTTACATTCGTTTGCCAATATAATGAGAGACTGGGTTTGTTGCGTCTGTCCGTTAACTTGCGCTTTCGCATGTTTCGGACGAGTCCACGTATGGTTAAATAATTCAGAACGACTATCTAAACGATCACGGTAGCTCATCTTTATCACCTCGTGTAGGAATTTAATTTGTACTACTCTTCCTGCTGATTTGCAGCACGCATACGTTCTTGTGGGTGCGTGTTAATTGTGCCGTTAGGTCGTTTCGAAGCGAAGCGTGATTTCGCTTTCGGTTGACCGTCGATTTTGCTGTTGTTTTTTGACTCAGACCAAAATTCGGCTTGTCTACCCATTAAGAACGCCCCCTCATTATCAGTTGATACCTCTTTAAGAAGTATCACTTATAGAATGTGCAAAATAGAAGAAACTATCCTTTAGAAATTAAGGGAATAAATAGGTAAAAGGAGAATAGAACATGAATGATATTTATGAAACATTAACGAAAGAATTATTAGATAAAAATGACAACCTTTCTTACGCACAAGCTCGTGCATGGGTTGAATTACTGTGGGAAGACTTCCGAACAACTTATGCTAAATCAGGTCGTTACCAAGGTGAGGAAATGACTGAACAAGTGGTACGAACATGGGTTAATAATCATGGAGGGCGCCTTCATGAAATGCGTACAAATAATCCGAAGTATAGCCATTTAATCAATCAAGAAGATCATTTGAAACATTAAAAAAAGCGACGTAGGTCGCTTTTTTTAATGTGGAAGCAATTCCAGTTTCTTTCGAAGTTTCTCTTCGCTGAAAATCCATCCTGTATATGAACTAATAATATTCAAATTTTGATCGAGCTGAACGATTGCGACGAATGGATAATAATCTTTACTTCGATACCGCAAATCAATAAAGCGAACTTCATAATAGTTATCATAATCGAAAATATCCCAGCGATATACAGGCGAGAAAGATAAGAAAGCAGATATATTTTCATCTCGCACAGCAGCTTGCATAATGGCGGTATTCGGGAACGGTACGCGATCGAATTTGTCATATACAAGGATGTTACCGCGGTGCCATCTTGCGACGTAGTAATGTTCAGTTGTAACGACGGCTAAATGATAATGATAAAACTTGTAAGAAGGAGAGATAATTACTTTCTCTACATTTTTGAAACGTTTGTATACTACACTTTTGATATTTCGATGCATCATAATGCGGCCAATGTAGTAAACAAACATTAATATATACGCTGCTAAAGCAGTATAGCCTTTATGTGCTCCGACAAGCATACAGGCGATAGCTAGTATATGGATAAAGAAAATGACAGTATCAAACGTATTAATTATGCCGAGCGCTACCCATTTTTTTGTGAAGGGCCTTAATGCCTGTGTACCATAGGCATTGAAAATATCCACAAAGACATGAAGAAAGACGGCAATAAATGACCAAAGTAGCAGATGCAGATAGGGAGCGTCTGAAAAGAAGGCGAAAGAGATGCCACTTATAAGGAGTGACCATAGGATCACTGCAGGGATGGAATGAGTAATCCCGCGATGATTTCTTATATATTTAGCGTTATTACGCAATTTTAAAACTGTATCGATGTCAGGAATATTGGAACCGGCAATTGTTGCAAGCATTACTGCTTGTGGCCCAATATCACTTTGTGCTATAGCTGGATCTAATGTTGCCAAACTGCCTAAAGTAACGCCCATAACAAGGTGAGTGGCTGTGTCCATAGAAATCCACCTCCGTTTTTTATTAATGTAACTCTTTTTATTCGATACCTCAAGTCCTTTGCCTTCTATTTCCTATGTCATCTTACTTAAATTTTTTCCTAAAATCTTTATAATAGTACGTATATGCAAAAAAATGAGGGGGATCAAGTTTGACACTTGAAATATTAAATGAGTTTAACATAGAACAGTTTCAAAATGATTTAATTGGTTGGTTTGAAAAAGAACAACGTGATTTACCGTGGCGAAAAAATAAAGATCCATACCGTGTTTGGGTTTCAGAAATTATGTTACAGCAAACAAGGGTAGAGGCTGTAAAACCATATTACGCAAATTTTATGGGGAAGTTTCCTACGCTTGAAGCGCTAGCAACTGCCGATGATGAAGAAGTATTAAAAGCATGGGAAGGCTTAGGTTATTATTCTAGAGCACGAAATTTACATGCTGCAGTAAAAGAGGTAAAAGAAGTATACGGCGGGACAGTACCGAGCGATGTAAAGAAAATTGAAAAATTAAAAGGAGTGGGACCATATACAAAAGGTGCCATTTTAAGCATTGCATATGGAATACCAGAGCCAGCGGTTGATGGAAATGTTATGCGCGTATTATCTCGTATTTTATCAGTGTGGGATGATATTGCAAAACCGAAAACGAGAAAAGTTTTTGAAGAGATTGTGCGTGAAATTATTTCTATAGAAAATCCATCTTATTTTAACCAAGGTTTGATGGAATTAGGGGCATTAATTTGTATACCGAAAAATCCATCTTGTTTACTTTGTCCTGTACGTGAACATTGCAGAGGGTATGCTGAAGGTGTTCAAAAAGAACTACCAGTGAAGAGTAAAGCGAAAGCACCTACAATGGTACCGCTCGTTGCAGGAGTACTTCAAACTGAAGATGGCCGTTACGTAATTAATAAACGCCCAAGTACGGGATTACTGGCTAATATGTGGGAGTTCCCGAATATTGAACTAAGTGAAGGTATTCGTAATCAAAAACAACAGCTTACGGATTATATGAAGGAGAGCTTTGATCTCTCTGTTTCTATTGATGAATACGCGATGAATGTACAACATACTTTTACACATCGTACTTGGGATATATTTATATTTTACGGAAAAGTAACAGGTAATATTGTCGAAACGGATACATTAAAGTTTGTGTCGAAAGAAGCGTTTGAACAGTTACCTTTCTCGAAATCACATCGTACAATTTACGAAAAGTGTGTTGAGAAAATTACAATGCAGTAAAGTGAAACTTTAATCAGTGGGGGTTTTCTTCATCCCCCACTGATTATTAGCCTTCACCAATCGGGCTTTTATGGGCAGCAGGGCTCCCACCTACCTTCTTTGCTTTCGCTGCATTTTGAGGTGGGGTCTTACTGCCCGGCAAATAGCGGGATAAATAATAAAAAACGTGTTCCAGAACTTTGGAACACGTTTTTTATATTGAAAATAAATTTGTATTTTGAGATTGAAAATCCACGCGTTTATAATCCGCCCCGTGACTCGATTTCTTTCACAACTTCTTTATAAATCGTTTGGCCCTCTACATTTAGATAAGGCATAATTTGCTGAAATGAATGATGAAAATAAGCTAATTCATCCGCTTTCCATTCATTTTTGGAAATCATAGTTAGCTCAGTCATATCACGTCCAGTATACATATTCCCACCTCCATCATATGTAGTTTGAATGAGTGATAAGAGATATATGCGTGAATTTTTTAAAAGAAAATTAAGGATAACTTCTAAGTGAATTGGTTACATTATTGATTGTGGAGGTGAGAAAGATGAGTAAAAAACAACAAGGTTATAATAAGGCAACTTCTGGTGCTAGCATTCAAAGTACAAATGCTAGCTATGGTACAGAGTTTGCAACTGAAACGAATGTACAAGCAGTAAAACAAGCAAACGCACAATCAGAGGCACAGAAAGCACAAGCTTCTGGTGCTCAAAGTGCAAATGCTAGTTATGGTACAGAGTTTGCAACTGAAACAGATGTGCATGCAGTGAAAAAACAAAATGCACAATCAGCTGCAAAACAATCACAATCTTCTAGTTCAAACGAGTAATGAAAGAAAAACACTTCTCCAATTCGAGAGAAGTGTTTTCTTTGTGTGCGTGTCACTGTAATGAAAATAAAGGGAACGACATAACTTCTAATAAGTCAACAAATGTAGTCAAAGGAGAAAGAAGTTCACGATTAGAAATATGTAATAGGAATTATAAATGGCGAATGAATCAAAAAGGGGGTAAGTGATGAACGATTTTGATAAGTTGGTAGGAGAGCAGTTGGAAACGATGGATGAGCTTTTAAAGTTACAATCACATTTAGAGAAGTATCAGCAAATTGAAATGAGTGGAAGGGATACGTGCGATAAAAAAGAATTGCATTTTATCCGTCAAGAAATATACAGAACAGAAATAGCATTAAAACTTTTACATGAAAAATTTGAACAGCAAACGAATAATGTGATTCAATCTTTTGAAACCGAAAAAATAATTTGAAATTAAGGGTGAGATATGTTGTTGATTTTAGGGAAAAGTCCTTTCTTAAACAGAGATGAGGGGGACTTTTCTTTTTGTTATATCTTCGTTTAATCTTCTAAAATACGTATTGCTAATTCATAGGAAATGTTCCTTAGTTAAAAGGGTTAGTGATGTGGTATTCAATAATACAAACTTCATTATATTCCTCATGAAAACAAGTGTCCTATCGCTTTAGTTTTAAAATTTTGACAAAAAAGTTATAATAGAAAAAAAGTGAATGCAGTTCAAGGGGTAGTTAAGACAACTTAAGAATGGCATTTGCAGTTGAAAGAAGGGAGCATATATGGGATTTCCCAAAGAAGGAGAAAAGGTACAAATACATAGTTATAAACATAATGGCGCCATTCATAGAATGTGGGAAGAGACAACGATTTTAAAAGGGACGCAGAGTCTTGTGATCGGAGCGAATGATCGTACAGTAGTTACTGAATCAGATGGCCGAACATGGGTTACTCGCGAACCTGCGATTTGTTACTTCCATGCTAATTATTGGTTTAATGTAATTGGAATGCTGAGAGAAGAAGGAGTATATTATTATTGTAATTTAAGTTCTCCTTTTGCATATGACTCTGAAGCATTAAAGTATATTGATTACGACTTAGACATTAAAGTGTATCCAGATATGACATATACACTTTTAGATGAAGATGAGTATGAGAAGCATAGTCAAATCATGCAGTATCCACCTGTTATTGATACAATTTTAAAACGAAATGTAGCGCATTTAACACAGTGGATTCATCAAAGGAAAGGTCCATTCGCACCGGATTTCGTAGATATGTGGTACGAAAGATATTTAATGTACAGAAATTAAAACAAACCTGCAGGGAATTTCCCGGCAGGTTTGTCCTATTAGAGGGGGGATTATGTGCAAGGTATAAAAAGATATTTACAATTTGTTAAACCATATCGATGGCTTATTGCTATTACAATTATTATTGGTCTTGTGAAGTTCGGTATCCCGCTTATTATGCCATGGTTATTAAAGTATATTATTGATGATGTTATTCAAGGCACGGGATCGCTTCAAGAAAAAACGTCTCAATTAATAACCGCAATTGGGATTGCTTTTTTTATTTTTGCAGTAGTAAGACCGCCGATAGAATATTATCGTCAATATTTCGCACAGCGCATTGCCAATACAATACTATATGATTTACGAAAATACATTTTTGGGCACTTGCAAAAATTGAGCTTACGTTATTATTCGAACACAAAAACAGGGGAGCTTATTTCACGTGTAATCCATGATGTAGAACAAACGAAGGACTTTGTAATTACTGGTCTTATGAATGTCTGGTTAGATACTGCAACAATTGTTATTGCCATTATCGTTATGTTTTCTATGAATATAAAATTAACCTTTGTTGCTTTATTAATTTTACCTATTTATGTAGTTGCAGTGAAATATTTTTTCGGGCGCCTTCGAAAATTGACGAAAGAGCGCTCGCAAGCGTTAGCAACTATGCAAGGGTATTTACATGAACGTATTCAAGGAATGCAAGTGACACGTAGTTTTGCATTAGAAGAGTATGAAAGAGGACAGTTTGAAAAGAGAAATAATGAATTTTTAACGAAAGCACTAACTCATACGAGTTGGACGGCGAGAACGTTTTCAGTAGTGAATACGTTAACGGATTTAGGGCCGTTACTTGTTATTGGTTTTGCGGCATATGAGGTAATTCAAGGGTCGTTAACACTGGGTACGATGGTTGCTTTTGTTGGATATATGGATAGTTTATATAGTCCGCTTCGTCGCCTTGTTAATTCATCTACAACATTAACACAGTCCTTCGCCTCGATGGATCGAGTGTTTGAATTGTTGGATGAAAAATACGATATTGTTAATGTGCCAAATGCGGTGCAAACGAAAAGGCTAGATGGGGAAGTTATATTTGATAATGTTTCTTTTCGTTATAATGCGGATGAAAAAGAAATATTGCATAATCTGTCATTAACTATGCGCCCGGGAGAGAAGGTTGCGCTTGTAGGGGCAAGTGGAGGAGGAAAGTCATCTCTTGCTAGTTTAATTCCGCGTTTTTACGATGTTTCTGAAGGTGCAGTTTATATAGACGGGATAGATGTAAGAAAGTATAATATGAGAAATTTACGTAGTCATATTGGAATTGTGCTACAAGATAATTTATTATTTAGCGATACAATCGGGGCTAATATTTTATATGGCAATCCGAAAGCTACAGAGGCGGAAGTGATTTCAGCTGCCAAAGCTGCACAAATTCATAATTTTATTACAGAGTTGCCAGAGGGCTATGATACTGTCGTTGGGGAACGTGGTGTGAAATTATCTGGTGGACAAAGACAGCGTGTAGCAATCGCACGGGTTTTTCTAAAGAATCCGTCTTTACTTATATTAGATGAAGCAACTTCCGCTTTAGATTTAGAAAATGAACGATATATTCAAGAGGCACTGCAAACGTTAGCTGCAGATCGGACAACAATTATTATTGCACATCGATTAGCGACGATTACGCATGTTGATACAATTATTTATGTTGAAGATGGTGAAATAAAAGAAAAGGGTTCTCATGAAGAGTTAATGAAAAAGAGGGGATTTTATTACAATCTATATCAACTTCAGCATATAACAGAAACAGCTCCTTTAGCGTAAAAGGAGCTGTTTTTTATTCGTCTTCTTTTTTATCTTCGATTTGGAGTTCGCTTTCTGGTTTATGGTATGTGTAGAAGCTATCCACAAGTAAATCTAAATGCTCTACTTCCTCACTGTAGTTAATAATTGAAGAAATAAGAGGGAAGAGGTGTAACCATATTTTATATGCTTCCTCATCGTCCTTATTTTGATAATCCATAAAGATATCAATCAATTCTTGTTTACCTGTTTCAACTTCATCAAGCATCTCAACGGATTGTTGTTTCTTTGCTTTACCAATAAATTTTAATAACACTTGTTCGTGATAATGCGTCAATGAATCAAGTTCGTTTTGAATAGATTCCTGAAACTCTTCTGGCATATAGCGCAGTTCATTTTCGGTGCGATGTAATGATTTTAACGTGCTTAAAGCGCGGCTTGTTGTCGCTAACATTTGTCTGAATAAAACGAGCTTACGAATTTTCGCGAATTGTATTTTTTTCGTATAGCTTCTTTCTTCTTTATACAGCAAATAGTAATGATTTAGTTTAATCATTTTTTCTTTCATGCGATCAATATCGGTTTTTAGCGTTGTAAAATCAGAAGCTTGCCTACTGTTCATACGAATCCATTTAACAATTTCCTCTGTATTATCAACGATGCGATGGTAAAGTTTTGTTTCATATTTTGGCGGCATAAATACTAAATTTACAAGAGAAGCCGCAATAATTCCAATCATAATCGTCGCGAATCGAAGTAAGGCAAAATTAAAGAAATCTTCGCCTTGATACTCCATAATGGCGATAACTGTTACTAAAGCGAGTGATATTGTTTTTTCTAAGCGTAATTGCAAAGTAAGAGCAATTACTAATATACACGTTAATCCAATAATAAAAGGATTATGTCCAAAAGCAGTAGCAAATACGATAGCGAATACAGCACCAATTACGTTTGCTTGAATTTGCTCAAGAGCAGTTAAATACGAGCGGTATACAGACGGTTGAACAGCAAAGATAGCTGAGATTCCCGCAAATACAGGACTCGGTAATTGAAGTAAAATACAAGCAAATAAAGCTAATGTAATGGCAATACCCGTTTTTAAAATGCGAGCACCAAGTTTCATACCCTTATTGATATCCTTTCTCTTGTCATAATGAATGTACAACATGATACTATACATTCATTACAATATGTTAGCAAGTGATATTTTAGTGACGTTAAAAAGTTTAATAAATAAATTACAATCAATTTATAATTTCTCCAAATTCTCTTTAAACATCTATTCTTTAATAAAAAAACCTGCTGAATTTCAGCAGGTTTCAAATTGTTATTCTAGATTACTATGCGATGCTCGCTTCGTCAATTTTTTTATGAAAATAAATATTGTACATGTCATTCAGTTGAAATAGATGGATCCGCCTGTTCTTTTTTTGGGATAATTTCATAGAAGTGAAGCTGGATATCATCTAATAATGGTGTTAACAAAGCGACTTCTTCATATTGTTCGTGCTCATTTAATACACGAATGTAGTCTAATAATAATTCATTCACATCTTGCAAACCATTTTTACTAATTGGCTGCAATGTTACATTTGCACCTTTAGCAATTCTTCTTTTTAAAGCGTGTTCTGTTAAACCTAAGTTTGGATCATGATGTAAATAAACAACGCCACCAGTCATACCGGCACAAATCCATGGACCAGGATCTCCTAAAACAAGAGCGCGACCATTTGTCATATATTCAAAAGCAAATCCTTTTATATTAGAATATACTCCGATATTTCCTTGTTCTTTTTCGCGGAGTGGTTTTGTAATTCTGCCGCCAATTATCATATCTGCTCCAGAAAGGCGAATGCCAGCACGAGCATCAGCGTTACCTTGCACGTATAATGCACCTTTTTGAGCGCCGTATCCAAATCCTTTTCCGACAGAACCGTTATAATATGTTCCATCTGTTCCTTTTGCTTTCGTTATATAAATGCCACCGCCAAATGAAGTTTTTCCAATTCCATCTTGCGCGCCACCATTTACGTGTATAAATAAGTTCTCACTATTGTACGCGCCTAATCCGTTTCCGGGAACAGAACCGTTTGTATACTTTAATGTAAGTGGTTCAAGATGAGTGTTTTCATATAATTTACTACGAATACGATAACAGGATTCTAGACCGCCCATTACGCGTTGCTCTACGCCGACGCTTACTAATTCTTTTGACTGGAGAGAATTTGTTGTTTCAAATTGTTTTTCTTGTACAGATGCCGTTATTTTCACAGATGAATCTTCTATCGTGTGTATTAAATTACGTAAGTCTAATAAGTCTTTGCCTCGAGTTTGTTCTAATAAATCTGATCGTCCGATAATATCTTGCAAGTTTGTGTAACCGAGCTGTCCTGTTAAACGTTTCAATTCTGTACCGAAAGTAGTGAATAGGCTTAATAGCCCTGTAACTGCGCTTTCTAATTCACGTGGAACGAAACGGCGCAGTCCATGTTCTTTCGCTTGAGCTTCAGATTCAATTTGTGTTGCAATTCCGACGTGGCACGTATCAAGATGACAACCACGGCAAGTTGTACAGCCGATTGCAATCATTGATAATGTGCCAAATCCGATTCGGTTTGCTCCGAGGAGCATGATTTTTAAGGCGTCATTTACACTTCGAATACCGCCATCTGCCCAAATCTCTACTTTATGTCTCATATTTGCTTCTAGTAACGCATTGTGAGCAGCTTTAACACCAATCTCTACAGGAAGACCAACATGTTGCAATGCGTGAATACGCGCAGCACCTGTTCCGCCATCAAATCCACTAATGTTAATAAAGTCAGCGCCAGCTTTTGCGATACCAACAGCAATTGTTCCGATGTTAGGAACGACAGGAACTTTTACAGCTACTTTTGCAAGATGATTAGCCGTTTTAATTTCTGTAATCATTTGAGCTAAGTCTTCAATTGAATAAATATCATGGTTGTTAGAAGGTGAAATTAAATCCGAACCAATTGTAGCATTACGTGCTTCCGCAATTTTGGCAGTCACTTTTGAACCAGGTAAATGTCCACCTTCACCAGGCTTCGCTCCTTGACCTATTTTAATTTCAATTAAATTTGATGAATTTAGTAGTTCAGCGTTTACTCCAAATCGGCCAGATGCAACTTGTTGTCCGCGTGTATGTGGGTACTTACCAATCATATCTTTAATTTCGCCGCCTTCACCGTTCAAACTAATCATATTTAGCTGATCGGCAGCTTCTGCATACGCGCGAAAGGCAATTTCATTTTGAGAACCAAATGACATAGAACTAATAATAAATGGTAAATCATGATTGTGAATGCCGATGGACACTTCTTCAGTCGGAACTACATGCTGTGCTTGTTTTGTTTGAACAAGGTGCCTGATTGCGATGGGAGTGTTTTCTTCTAATTCACTTAACTTGTCGCGGTAATCATCATAAGAGTTTCCTTTTGCAACATCACCAATTGCTTTCCAAATCCGCGGGAATATATGAAATGATTTTCGCATTCTAACTTTTGGATTGTTAAAATCCTCAGCTCGAATTTTTGCATCTTCAGCAAGTGATTCAAGTGAAAAAGCTAAATTATTTGAACCGCAGAAGTTTGTAATTTGTAATATATTTGCGATTTCCTCATGTAATCCAATAGAGGAGAAGAGGCGACCGTAACCGCGTAATTCATGAATTCCAATCGTTGAAATTACTTTCTCTAGTCCTTTATTAAGTGCGGTATACAAATTAGTAATTGGTACTTTTGTTTCATCATTTACCGTTGCGAACAATAAATATGGATTAATACCATCTGCCCCTAATCCGTATAGCGTGACGATATCGTGTAAGGAGCGAAGGGCACCGGAACGTATAACGAGAGAGCATTTCCGGCGTAATTTATTTTTAGTTAATGCTTGATGTACTTTGGCAGTAACTAAATGTGGGTCAATCCATAACAGTTCATTTTGATGAGATTTAGCATCATCTAATAATAGTAGGGAAGCACCATTTTTAACGGCTGCTATCGCTTCGGAACTAATTCGATTTAATGCGATTTGTAGAGTTTCTGATGGACTAAATGTAACAGAAATTGTAGAGACAGAGCTATGAGTAATGAATAGCTGTATAAGTTGTTCGTACGTAATCGTGTGTAAGTCTGCCGCGATAGATTGAGCTAAATTCCCTTCTAAAATAATGGGTGAAAGCATCTCGATTACAAATGGTTGTTTAGAGTTATCTAATAAACCCGGACGCTCTCCGAGTACAGTACGTGTGGAGAAGTGTTCAACTTCTCGATCGCGATCGATTGCTGGATTTGTAACAACGGCTACACTTTCCTTAATGAAATCAGCAATATTTCGTCTATCTGTATCAAGTGCGGCAAGTGGTGAGTCATGCCCAAGTGAACGAATTGGTTCGACGCCTTTTGTCGCCATTTGTTCAAGGAGCTGAATATGTTCTCGATCCCAGCCGAAAGCGACGTATTGATTCGTTTCAACTTGAACCGAATCACATAATCCCTCAGTTTCTTTCGTTTCAGGGATAGATAAGTTTACATGATAATTGGTAACATCGATTCGTTTCTTAAAACGGTTATATACTTCAATTTGATAATTGTCGTATTCATAGAGAACGAGCTCATCTTGTTGATTCCATTTTAATC
This sequence comes from Bacillus cereus group sp. BfR-BA-01331, assembly GCF_022663915.1. Lineage (NCBI taxonomy): Bacteria > Bacillati > Bacillota > Bacilli > Caryophanales > Bacillaceae > Bacillus > Bacillus cereus group sp. BfR-BA-01331. The sequence goes on along the minus strand of NZ_JAKUGJ010000020.1, from coordinate 7,949 downwards.
CAACTTTTTCTCCAGGAGCGAGTGGTTTCGGCTCTGCTACATATTCAGTTGGTGATACAACTCCAGGTTCAGAAGAGAAAATATAGGAGCTCTCTGTCTCTACTTTCCAAACTGGGCGTAATCCAAGGGAATCGACACTGAAAACAGCTTCATCTTTATAACGTGAAATAATACCAGCTGGACCTTGTGCGAAATGCCCCCAAGCCTCACGTATATAAGTGTATAAGTTTTGTAAGTTTGTTTCGTAAAGCTTTATTTCATTAATAATTGGTGGAAATAATATATCCATTGCTTCAAATAAACTGTAGTTATACTGAACGAGAAGGGTTTCTAAGGTGCGGTTTAAATCTTGGGAATCACTGCCCCCGGCAGTAAGTGGTACATTAATCATTTCAGCTTGATCGCGTAATTTTGCAATCGTGTTAATTTCGCCATTATGTCCGAGAATGCTAAATGGTTGTACACGAAAAAAATTAGATAACGTATTAGTAGAATAGCGATTATGTCCTAGTGTCATAGTTGAAGCAATAAGTGGGTGTTGTAAATCATTGTAATAAGCAACGAGTGTATCGCCAGCACCGAGAACTTTATATACAACATGTTCATGACTTAATGAGGCAACATGAATTGCTTCATTTTCTTCGATTTTTATTGTTACAGAAAATAATGTTTGTTCAATATTTTTAACTTCACTTTCGGCGATAAGGGCAATTTGCCAAAATAAAGGTTCTTCTTGTTTACCAAGAGGACCGAGTGCATCTGAGTTTATTACATCATCATTTTCGAGAACAATTGTAAAGCTTTCATTGTTTAGTTGCGTACGAATGTAATCTTTTAACTCGGCAATGTTTTCTTTTTTATTTAGAAAAAAATGTCCAACGATAAAGTGGGGATGATCCACAATCGTTGGATTATATCCGCTACTTTTCAGTTTTTCATTCCAAAGTGCTTTTGGCATGTCGATATGAATTCCGATACCATCTCCTTCTCCGTTAATGAAACCAGCTCTATGATTCATTTTGACTAGAGATTGTATACAAAGATCGATGTTTTCTTTTGTAGGAATTCTTCGTTTTTCCATAACGGAAACGATTCCACACGCATCATGTTCTGCATTTTTATAATTCCGAAATAAAGACGGTGTCCATTTATTTTTTTTATTGAGCATCCGTCAATCCCCCCTCTGGAAAATGAATTTTGAATAATCTTACTATTTAAGGCGTGAACTGCCTTGTATACATGGATAGTAAAGATATAAAAGGATATAAAACAGATAATTATGAATAATTATACTATTAATGAGGGATTTATGAAATAGAAAAAAGGAAAAAAGAAAGATGGGCTTTCTTTTTTCCTTTTGTAATGAAGAGATTATTTATTGTTCGCTAGGGTAGAAAATGCTCTGCCAACAGCTTCAATTGTATATTCAATATCTTCTTTTGTATGTTCTGTCGTTAAGAACCATGCTTCATATTTAGAAGGTGCTAAATTAATACCTTCTTGAAGCATCAGCTTGAAGAATCTACCGAACATTTCACCATCTGTATTTTTGGCTGCATCGTAATCTTCAATTGTATTTGTCGTGAAGTATACAGTTAATGCACCCTTTAGACGGTTTACTGTAATATCGATGTTATGTTTTGTAGCTTGATCTAAAATTCCTTTTTCAAGCATTGCGCCAAGTGCATCTAATTTCTCGTATACGCCTTCTTGTTGAAGTACTTCTAGACAGGCAATCCCTGATGCCATAGAAGCAGGGTTCCCAGCCATTGTACCAGCTTGGTATGCAGGGCCGAGCGGTGCAACTTGTTCCATAATTTCTTTCTTACCACCGTAAGCACCAATTGGAAGTCCACCGCCGATAACTTTACCAAGTGCTGTTAAATCTGGGGTTACGCCAAGTAAGTCTTGAGCGCCGCCATACATAAAGCGGAAAGCAGTAATAACTTCATCATAAATTACTAGTGCACCAGCTTCGTGAACGAGTTCATTAACTTTTTCAAGGAAGCCAGGTTTTGGCTCAACAATACCGAAGTTTCCAACGATTGGCTCTACAAGGATAGCTGCTACTTCGTGTCCCCATTTATCTAACGCTTCTTTTAAAGTTTCTACATTATTAAATGGAACAGTAATAACTTCTTGAGCGATACTTTGTGGCACACCAGCTGAATCAGGAATTCCAAGAGTAGAAGGACCAGAGCCAGCTGCTACAAGTACTAAATCGGAATGACCGTGGTAACAACCAGCGAATTTCATAATTTTTGTGCGGCCAGTGTAAGCACGAGCAACACGAATGGTTGTCATAACGGATTCTGTACCAGAGTTCACGAAGCGAACTTTATCTAAAGCGGGCATTGCTTCTTTTAACATTTTTGCGAATTTTACTTCTAGTGCTGTTGGAGTACCGTATAGTACGCCGTTTTCAGCCGCTGTTTTAATTGCTTCTGTTACGTGTGGGTGAGCATGTCCAGTAATAATAGGGCCATACGCTGCTAAATAGTCGATATATTTATTTCCATCTACATCCCAGAAATAAGCACCTTTTCCGCGTTCCATTGCAACAGGAGAACCGCCTCCAACTGCTTTAAAAGAACGGGAAGGACTATTAACACCACCAACGATATGTTCTAAAGCTTCTTTATGTAACGCTTCTGATTTTGTGAAATTCACTACAATTCATCTCCTTACAAAAATCTATGTATTATTCTAACATGTTTTTTGAAAAGACGTATTGTTTGTGATAGAAGGAGCAGTTGGGTAAACTATTCGTTGTGACATTTAGGAAGGGGGTCCGATTATGAAATCGGTAATTGAGGTACAAGGGTTACGTAAAGAGTTTACAGCTTATTCAAGTCGTCCGGGCTTAAAGGGTGCATTTCGCGATTTATTAAATCGTAATTATAAAATAGTACCAGCAGTAAATGATGTTTCTTTTACTGTAAAGCAAGGTGAAATGGTTGGTTATATTGGTGAAAATGGTGCTGGTAAATCAACGACAATTAAAATGCTGACGGGGATTTTGACTCCGACATCAGGGCAAATTACAGTGAACGGAATGAACCCACACAAACAGAGAGAAGAATTTGTAAGAACAATCGGTGTTGTGTTTGGTCAGCGTTCTCAGCTTTGGTGGGATATCGCTGTACAAGAATCATTTCGTTTATTGAAGAAAGTGTACGGTGTATCGGATGCTCAGTATAAGGAACATATGGAACATGTTATTGAAACGTTAGATATTGGTCCTTTGTTAGATAAACCTGTACGGAAATTATCTCTTGGTCAAAGAATGCGTTGTGAATTAGCAGCGGCGTTAATTCATAATCCGCCGTTATTATTTTTAGATGAGCCAACAATTGGACTAGATGTTCTTGTGAAATTGAAAATACGAGAATTCTTAAAAGAGATGAATGAACGTTATAAAACAACAATTTTGTTAACAACACATGATATTACTGATATTGAAGCTTTATGTGAGCGCGTTATTATGCTTGATGAAGGAAGTATTATGTATGATGGATCTTTAGGTAACCTTCGCACGCAGTGGGGAGCGGAGAAGGAAATACATTTTCAGTTTGTTGCTCCGGTTTCATACCAGGCGTTATCAATGGTTATGCCTGATAGTCATGTCGTTTGGTCAAAAGCAAAAGAGGAAAATGCGTGGGTTGCAAAAATACCGAATGAAGAAGTTATCATTTCTATGCTGATTTCTAAAGTGGTACAAGCTTTTCAAATTAAAGATTTAAAAATTAACGAAGTGTCTACAGAGGAAATTATTCGTAACATTTATGAAGAAGGTATTATGCATGGGTAAGTATATTGAAATGATTCGGATTCGCTTTTTAATGATGCTTGCCTATCGTACAAATTATTACAGCGGGATTTTAATTTATACGATTAATATCGGTGCGTATTATTTTTTGTGGCAAGCGATTTATAGCGGGAAAGAGAACATTGAAGGTTTATCTATTTCACAAATGACTACTTATATTGCGATCGCATGGATGGCACGTGCTTTTTATTTTAATAATATAGATAGAGAAATTGCGATGGAAATTCAGGAAGGACGTGTGGCGGTAGAGCTAATTCGTCCGTATAACTATTTAGGTATGAAAGTTATGCAAGGTCTTGGAGAAGGGATATTTCGTTTTGCTTTCTTTTCAATTCCAGGTATGGTTATTGTTACGTTATTATTTTCATTACAAATTACAACGAATTTTCAAACATGGTTATATTTCTTCTTATCTTTAATATTTAGTTTTATCATTAATACACAAATAAATTTAATGACAGGGATGCTTACATTCTTCTTATTTAATAATAGTGGAATTATGTATGCGAAACGTGTCGTGATTGATTTATTTTCTGGTTTATTATTACCGATTAGTTTTTATCCGTTATGGGCCCAAAAAACAATGATGTTTTTACCGTTTCAAGCAATTAGTTATATTCCGAGTATGATTTTCTCTGAAGGTATACAAGGAAGTAAGTTATATGAAGCTTTATTATTTCAAGTGATGTGGGCAATTATACTTATTATTCCAATTGTACTCATGTGGAAAACGGCGAGAAAACGTCTAATTGTACAAGGGGGATGATGAGATGATATATATAAAATTGTTTTTGCAATATGCAAGTCAATATATAAAAACAAAATTGGAGTATCGTGGCGATTTTATCGTCGGATTACTTTCAGATTTATCACTACAAGCTGTTAATTTAATCTTCATTCTCGTTGTGTTTGGGCATACTCAAGTACTAAAAGGGTGGAGCCGAGAAGAAGTAATCTTTATCTATGGGTTCTTTTTAGTACCGTTTGCCATTTTTTCAGCTTTCTTTAATATATGGGACTTTAATGATCGTTACATTATTAAAGGAGAAATGGACCGTATATTAACGAGACCGATTCATAGTTTATTTCAAATTATATTAGAAAGAATGGAACTTGAATCTTTAATTGGAGCTATTACGGGGATTATTGTGATGGGTTATGCAGCAATGGAGCTGCAACTATCTTTTTACTGGTATGATTTCTTCTTATTCCTACTTATGGCAGGGGGAGGAGCACTTGTGTACGGCGGGATATTTGTTACGCTTGCAAGTCTTGGCTTTTGGTCGGATGCGAAAAGTTCCATTATGCCGCTTATGTATAACATAGGGAATTATGGACGCTACCCTGTTGATATTTATAACCGTGTTATTCGCTTTGTTTTAACGTTTGTTTTACCGTTTGCATTTGTTGGGGTATATCCAGCAGCATACTTTTTAAGAAAAACAGAGTGGAATAGCTATGCTTTCGCAACACCAATTGTTGGTGTTATCTGTTTTACTATTGCAATTACCCTCTGGAATCAAGGGGTTAAACGATATCGTGGTGCGGGAAATTAATTATAGAAGCTTGTTCGTTTCTAAGGGATAAATCCGCTATAGTCCTCATACATATAAAATGAGGTGGAGGACATGTTATGGGGATTTATTCTATTAATTGCGGCAATCGCTATTTTGAGAAGTGTCCAATTATTATGGAGTTCATATTCAAATTCCAATCGTTTCTTTTCGCTGTATAATTTAGCTACGTTGTTTTTAATTTATACAACGGTACTGATTGCGTTTGGATTAAGTTATGTTGTGCTAGAGGAAATGGGTTTTGCGGTTTTAAAAGAAGATGGGGATAGGCTAAGTGCTCATTCCTTTCAACTCGTTGAAATATGTTTATATTTTAGCGCGGTTACTTTATTGTCCGTTGGATATGGTGATATAGCTCCGATTGGAATCGGAAGATGGATTGCAATTGGAGAAGCATTAATTGGATATACATTACCGTTTGCTTTTGTGGTAAGGACTGTAATGGACAATGAAAAATAAGGTAGCATTTGTTATAGTAATAGAAAAGAAAAGGAGTGATAACAATGATCACAGTAGGAGAAATAGCACCGGAATTCACATTAGAGGGAAGTACCGGAGAACAAATTCGCTTAGCTGACTTCCGAGGTAAAAATGTAGTTTTATATTTTTACCCGAAAGATATGACTCCAGGGTGTACAACCGAAGCATGTGATTTTCGTGATGCATATGGATTATTCCAAGAGAAGGACACGGTCATCCTTGGCGTAAGTCCTGATTCGGTGAACAGACATATGAAATTCATCGAGAAGCATGAGCTTCCATTTGTACTTTTAGTAGATGAAGATCACAAAGTAGCAGAATTGTACGATGTTTGGAAGTTGAAAAAGAACTTTGGAAAAGAGTACATGGGAATCGAGCGTTCTACATTCCTTATCAATAAAGATGGTGAACTTGTAAAAGAATGGCGTAAAGTGAAAGTGAAAGGACATATTGAGGACGTTCTTTCTTATATAAAATAAATCTATATTAATGTGGAAAAAAATACATATGTAAGGCATGCGTCTATACATATTTTCTTGCGATACATAAAGTGAAAGTGTAGGGCATACCTCCTCAGATGATAGTATTCCAAGTGCGATTATGTCGCACTTTTTTCTATGTGAATGTATAGGAAATACGGGAAGTTACATAAGAATAAGGCTATATACAAAAATAAACCACATACTTATAGTAGAAATATTGACGATTTATAAGAAAAGGAGTACACTCTTTATAAGAATTATAAAATAATAATCCGTATAGAATCGGGGTGCATGACGGTGGTCAAAGAAGAATTAAAAGAAGCGCTAGAAATGCTGAAAAATACGGGTGTACGCATTACTCCACAGCGTCATGCTATTTTAGAGTACCTTGTGGAATCTATGACGCACCCAACAGCGGATGACATTTATAAAGCATTAGAAGGTAAGTTTCCAAATATGAGTGTTGCAACTGTCTATAATAACTTACGTGTGTTTAAAGAAGTTGGACTTGTAAAGGAATTAACTTATGGGGACGCTTCAAGTAGATTTGATTATGTTACAAGTCAACATTATCATGTGATTTGCGAAAAATGTGGTAAGATTGTTGATTTTCCTTATGGAGGTTTGGAACAGCTTGAAGAGGAAGCTGCGAAAACGACAGGATTCATTATTAATAGTCATCGCTTAGAAATTTATGGCGTTTGTCCAGAGTGTCATAAGGCGTAATATATAATAAAGAAAGAGGGTGACGATTAAGTCACCCTCTTTCTTTATTATATAGGGATGAAAAAATACTAAAGTGAAAGTACGTGTTATCCTTTATAGCTTTTTTTATTGTATTTCTCATTAAATTCTTTTCCTTCTAAACTCGGATCCAGTGTTAAAGGTTGGTTGCAATGCATGCATGCGTCGACACGACCAAGCATTTTTGTTGGCTTATCGCAGCTTGGACAAATAATTTGTACAGTCTTAGTAGATAACATACCAATCCAAAAATAAACGACAGTACTAGCGATAACAGCTAAAAAGCCAACCATCATAAATGTTGTCATAATAATAATGTTGTCACGGAAAAAGACTCCTAAGTATGCAATGAAGAGGCCGATAAATACTAAACTTAATGCGAAGGTCCGAATTTTATTGATTTTGTTCGAATATTTAATGCTCATTCTCACCACGCTCCTATAATAATAATATAACATAAAATTTAGAATTTTCACTCGTTCAGAAACGTGATAAAGCGATAAGATATGAAATGTGGAGTATGATGAAGAATGAAGGGAGGCTATAATGATTTTTGAAACGAGTTTTTTAACATTTAACGGGATGTGAAATTTTTTTATAAAAAGTATTGACCCTACATATACTGCATGATATATTAATAAACGTCGCTGATGCGGAAACGCAGTGAACGACAAAAAAAGAAACTTGAAAAACTTAGTTGACATCGGAATACGAAGATGTTAACATAAGAAAGTCGCAATTGAGCGGCGAAGTAGTTCTTTGAAAACTGAACGAAACAAACAACGTGAACGTCAATTTTTATTTTTAGATGCTAGACAAACTAACTTTATTGGAGAGTTT
>NZ_JAKUGJ010000019.1:0-85565 GCF_022663915.1 Bacillus cereus group sp. BfR-BA-01331 | reverse complement strand
CTCCAATCTTATTTGAATAGTTTTCTCTTGAAATTATTCTATAATCTATCATATATATCCCTCCAATTCATGCTAAGCATAAGTTTACCAACAAAATAGAAAAAACAAAGTCTGAAAATTCACGAAAAATTATGATATAATTTAATTGAATATAAAGAAAAAGGCAACCTGTTTTTATCAGTGTTACCTTTTTCTAATTACACCACGGGGCTACCAACTAAATAACATAAAAAAACATCCCACAGCCAATAGAAGAGAATATACCTGTATAAAAAATATATGGGTCATGTTATGGAAATAAAATCCATACTATGACCCATTTTTACACGTATCTCGGCTGAACCCCTATTTGCAAAGACAAGTTTTGATTTTTTTATTTGTTAATTTGTAATACAAAAAAGAGAACCCTTATTTATTATAAGGATTCTGCAACAGGAAAGAACAAATATATAATAATAAAAAGAATTACTTATATTATAATTTAAAAATAAGACAAATATATTGAGAAAATTCAGAACGCATTGAATATTTCTGAACCCTTATTTATAATTGATTATGAGTTGGAGTACTAATCTGTCATCTGTTCCTTTTTCTAAAGAAGATTGATTTCAATCTTCTTTTTTTTGTTAGTTCCTCTTTCCTCGAAGAAGGAATAAGAATTACTTAAGAATTGTGGAAATAGCTTGCTTGTAGACTAGTTGTTGTTTTCCATGAACCATCATAAGAACCGTAAATTTATCCATTGCAAGGATCTGCCCACGTATTGGAACGCCATTCATTAAAAATACAGTAACATCCCCTTTTTTCTCTTTCAATTGTTTATACATATCTTCTTGTAAGTTATACATGAAATACGCCCCCAATTTGTATCTACTTTTCTTTTAATGCTTGCTGCATCTCTTTGTTGTCTATTTGTATTTCCCATTCACCTTCTATTTTTCTAAACCATTTTCCTATTTTACTTAGATAATATCTTTTTACTTCACCATTAGGAATCCAAATTTCATGTTCCTGTATTTGATTCATCACTTCATGAAGAATCTCATCATGTTCATACTTTTTAGGTTTTCTATAATGTGTTTTTACAAACTGTGTATATTCTCTACGTAACCAATTAGAAATATGTTGTCTTTGTCTTTGCTTGAGATGTGACCATTTTTTATTTGTTTGAAGGATTTTTCCATTTACTTTTATGTGGTTTTTCATCGACACTCATCCCCTTTTACTAGCAAAACGAATATATAACTATCGTATCACATTTTAATTGAAATAAGGCTCTAGGTACATATTTCGCAAAAAATCTATCCAAAATAAAAATAATATCTCCATTTCACACAAAATAGTATCCAAATCAGACGAGACCGAATCCATTAAGCGGATTAATTAGGTACAAAAATTTAATGTAGACTATTGATTCTTTAGTTTGTTTTTTTATTAAACATTACGGTACGTGAAATTTTAAATTTCCTTGTTAAAAAAGCCCCCATAGCTACCTAAGGGTATTTAGACTTTCGACTCCATTCTATTGTAACAGGCTTTCACCATACATGAGAAACATAATGAGCCAAAAACACACAATCATAATAAGAAATTCTTTAAACCCTTGCTGAAAGGAAATACGCCCTTCTTCCATTCTACATGCCCCTTTTCTTAATATCTTTATATGTGTTAAAATAAATAGGAAAAAAATCAGTCAATTTCTTTCTTCTACGGTCACTCAGACTTTTGCTCTTTGTTTGCTATTGCAAATGAAGAGCTTTTATTTTGCATACTTATATTTGCTTTCTAACATCGCATAACGCAATAGCTTTAACTTTGTTTCTTTTTTCAACGCTTTCCATTCCGATACAGCAATCTTCATTTTCCATTCCTCCAATAAATAAATTTGTTATTTCTATAGCTTATAAGTTCCAGTTGTAAATCTTTCTAATTTGTTTATCGCTAAACCCCTTATGAATAGCGAAGATTTCTGGAAAATCAGAGATACACAAATCAATAATTGTATTGTCAGTTGTTCTTATATAATAATATTGAACAGCTCCCTCATAATTCGAATATAAATAGTATTTATGAATTTTATAATTTAATCCATTGTTCTCTAATACCTCATAAAGCTTATTTTTAGTTTCATCCATTACGTCAAAGATAGTTAACTGCTCCATTATTAACAGCTCCTCATTGCGTAAATTTACTAAACTAATTCTAAGAACAAGGTTGTTTCATTATGTTCATTGGTATGCACATTAAACCTTTTTCCTGTAGCTTCTAATGCACTAAAAAGGGGTACGGAAACAATTCGAGGGATGAGGGGCCACTCTGGGATTTAATTACAAATATAAAAAACTTTATTCAAGTTCTTTTAATCTACGATATAGAGCGGCCTGACTCACTCCTGTAATCTGACATATTTCCTTTATTGTTTTATTGGTATGTTTTCGTAATTCAATTGCATGGTTCATGCCAGGATGTTTATCTGTGTATTTCTTCACTCTTCCTCTATGGGGTAGCACCAACAAAACGCGAATTTCGTACGCTAAGCAAAATGTCATAAAGAAAAAGCCGATTTCCTATACGTTAAGAAATTGACTTTTGGGATTTCTTTCAAATTAGAATTCTACAATTAGCAAAATAATCATTATTTACCCAATTGTTTATTATAAATATTAATTGAGTGTACCTTTTCTGCTAATAAATTATCTATTATTTGCTTTAATACCCTTGGCTCGCGTAGTTCTTTATTATCAAATTTCACTAGCTCATTTATATTAATCCACTTACTATCTAAGATTTCTTCTTCTTCAAGATACAATGAACCACCAATAACCTCGGCATTGAAATGAAATAGGATAACTTGAGTGTTTGTACTGCTGATAAAATTATATACACCAGTTGTGCTATGAAGTTTTACATCAAAGCCTGTTTCCTCTTTTACTTCCCTGCAAGCTGAATGGAAAATGTCTTCACCATATTCAATACGTCCACTTGGAAAGTTCCACTTCTCAATGGCAGTTGGTTTATTTTCTTTTATTATTAAGACTTTATCGTCTTTAAATACTGATATACTAACTACTAAAACAATCCCATTTTGAGTCATTTTATTTCCTCCAGTATTTTATACTTATTGAAACACTTTACTTTGTGAAGAAGTTAATTTTATGAACTCATTAACATCTTTAACACATAATTTTATCCCTTTTTCCCAAAAAGTTTCTAATGTGATATCTTCTCCTAAGTGTTTCATTACTAAATCTTCTGTTGACATACTTCCTGAATCACGAAGCAATTTTAAATAGTCTTTTTCAAATTCTTTACCTTTTTCTTTTGCGTTTGCAAATATACTTAATGCAAATAAATATCCAAATGTATATGGGAAATTGTAAAAAGGCGATTGTGTAATATAATAATGTGGTGTCCATATCCATGAATGGAGTGAAGCATCATCAAGGGAACCAGCATACCCTATATCTATTGCTTCTTGCATTATTTCATTTAAGCGTGATGATGAAACAATTCCCTTTTTACGTTCCTCATAGAATTTCTTTTCAAACAAGAATCTAGAATGAATATTCATAAAATTCATGACGCTACGCTTTAATTTCTCATCAAGTAAAAACAATTTTTCATTAGTTGATCCCGCTTTTTTCATTGCAGCATCTAAAATAATCATCTCAGAAAATGTTGAAGCAGTTTCGGCAATACTCATTGGATACTGTTTATTCATTCCACTAATAGGTTTCATTGCATAGTTATGAAAGGCATGACCTAACTCATGAACTAGTGTTAATAGATTTGTAAAAGTACCGTCATATGTCATAAAAACTCTGGATTCCTTCGAAAGTGGAAACCCAGCACAAAAAGCAATAGCTGACTTATTAGAGCGATTCTCTGATTCTATCCAACCTTTATTGAAAGCCTGTTTAGCGAAATTCTCTAGTTTTGTTCCAAACTGACTAAAATGTTCCAATATGAAATCAACAGCATCTTCGTATTCTATTTTTTGATCACTCTTTGTAACAGGTGCCCAAAAGTTAAATGATTTCATTTTTTCATGACCATTCATTTTTGCTTTTTGATTTAAGTAGTTAGTGAAGGGGGTTTTGAATTTATTAACCGCAGACCACATTGCATTTAGCGTTTCCTTTTTCATACGATTTTTCATTAAGGGTTCTTCTATTACATTATCTAAGCCACAATTTTTGTAAACTTGTAATCGAAATCCTGCAATATGATTTAATATTTTCGCAAATAATTCTTCGTTTTCTCTCCACTTATTTTCTAAAGCAGTATGAGATTTTTTACGAACTTCTTCGTTAGGATGTGAACGTAAATTTATAGCTTGTCCCACTGATAATTCGTTTTGTTGACCATTTATTTGAACTTTAATTCTAATATTGTTTATAAGTGAATTATAAAATTGCCCCCAAGCATGATATCCATCTACCATAAGGTCTGACACTAAATTTTGTTCTTCATCTGAAAGTTTCATTTTAGTATCTTTACGCCATTCATTTAGTATGAACTTGTAATTTGCTAAAACATCAGTATTAAGTAAGTCCGCCCACAAATATTGATTCGTTTTTATTAAAGTATTTTTCACTTTTTTCAATGCAGATTCAAAACGAGTATGTATTGTTGTTATTTTTCCCTTTAATGTTATAGCATGTTGATCCTTAGGATTTTGAGCAAGAAGACAGGTAATAAAAGAATTAGCTTGTGATATATAAATTTGAATGTCTCCTATGTAATCAAGTAAATCTGCAACTTTTTCTGATTCATTTATGTTTCGCGGGGTATTAAAAAAATTTAGTTTGTCTTCAAATTTATTGACCTGAACATCTAAATCTTTTATATGTTCACTTAATTGAGATGATTCACTTCCACCTGGGAATAGATTGTCTAAGTTCCAAACTTGTAGATATTTTGTTTCTTTCAATTATTTCTCCCCCTTAAATTATAATAACCCCACAACAATCGAACGTATATTCTTGATTTTATCATATCGTAGAGTGTTATTTCATTATTTTACACAAATGCTTTAAGTATATTTCTTTTCACTCTTCCTATCGCCGTACCATAAGTATCCATATTGATTATGTATTAAACACTATTAATAGTTCTAAAAACGACCGTTTATGGGACTTGATTGTTTTTTAACAAAAGCGTTTGTAACTTTAGGAGATAATTTGCGTAGTTTTCAAATGATAACTTGCACATAAAAAAGCTTTATTTTGGATGAAAAATACTTCACCGAACAAAAAATAAGATAAAGTTGTTAAAAAGTCTGACTTGAAGAAAAAACTCTAGACATTTATCCAAAAATAACATTTATAGCATGCTATTGACTAAACGTTACTTTAATCCAAAAAAGGTAGCATATAATGACTAGTATGTTTTACAAACTAGTCATTATATGCTACAGTGTTTTTAACTAGTATGTTTTACAAACTAGTTAATGAACGATACTGCATTTCTAACTAATATGTATTACAAATTAGCGAGGTGAGTAAATGAAAGAAACACAACTACTAAAGGGGGTACTTGAAGGTTGTGTGCTATCTATTATTAAACAACAACAAGTATACGGTTATGAACTTGTACAAATAATGCGTGATTATGGGTTTACAACAATAGTAGGTGGAACAATTTATCCTCTACTGCAAAAGTTAGAAAAACAAGGGTTAATTAAAAGTAAGGAGCTCACTTCACCTGATGGACCAAATAGGAAATACTTCTTTATTACACATGAAGGAGAAGAACAACTAGAGGGTTTTGAAGAACAATGGGGTTCATTGATTGTAAAAGTGAATCGGATTTTGACAAAAGTGGAGAGTGAATTGGATGAAAAATAATACCGCTAAACAATTAGTGGAGCAAAATAACAAGCTTAGAGAACAGCTATCCCCAGAAAATAAAATATATTATGAAGATATTTTATTGTATATGCGTACATTTGGTTTTTTCTATGAAGAATTAGAAACAGAACGACACTTAATGGTAATATTACAAGATATTTTAGAAGCACAAAAACATGGCGAATCGGCAGAAGAGTATTTAGGTAAAAATCCAAAAGAGGTTGTCGATCAACTGACACAGCAATTTGATAAACCTTCATGGAAATCGATTTTTAAAATTAGTGGTTTAATTTTTTTAATTAGTATGTTTTACGATATTGTAGGTAGTTTTACAGCCCCATCATTACAAATAAATGGATTGGTTATATTGTTGAATGGAATATTCTCCATTGCATTCGTTTATGGTGTTTTTAAATTATTACACCTGAGTATTTATATGAAAACGCAATTACCAAGGTTAATTAAATTTTTCGTAGTATGGATAATAGCAATGATTCCGTTTGGGGTATTTTTCCTCATTCGACTTTTTACACCAAAACAAGGAATTTTAAAAATTGGTACCCCATTTGATTGGATTGCCATTCTTGTTATTTTAATCGTGTCTATCGTTTATGTTATATTCAAGAAGAAACGTGAATTCTTTGGGGGTCTTACTTACGTTGTCGCTTTAGGAATATTCGGTTTATTGTTAAGGATACCACAAACGAAAGAATTAGTTCAGGGTGGTAAAAACCAAACTTTTGTCATTCTTTGTATTATTGTGCCTATTGCGCTCTACGCACTAGTCGAATGGTTACTATTTCGAAAAATGGAAGATGAAAATTAGTTATGAATAATTAGTGCTTACAATGTAGAGGTATCATTTTAACACTCTTTAAATGAACGATAATACTTCAAATCGTAACATCCATATAAAAGATAATCCCCGCATTTTTCTCAAATATTTTTAAAAATGCAGGGATTTTTTTAAAAAAAATCAACATTTTTAGTTTTGATTAAACTTTATTGTCAATTAATATCTTCCTCGAGTTCTTTTTGAATACGATAAACCGTTGGTCTGGTCACGCCGTTCTTTTCAGCAACCTTCTTTATAGGTAATCCTGAATTTAACATTTGTACGATTTGATAATAGACAGCTTGTTTTTGCGGATCTCGCGCACCTGGCCCATAAAGGGTTGGTCGCCCTTTATAAACCCCTTTTTCTTTCGCGATTTTTATTCCTTGTGCCTGTCGTCGTTTACTTTCTGTACGTTCTTTTTCCGCAATCATAGCCAAAAGTTGAAGAATTAAATCTTTGACAAAACGGTCTAATAGCGGATCACCTAGGGGCTCACTTAATATAGGCATACTTGTAACAAGTAAACCGATTTTTTCTTGCTTCAGATAATTTATTGTACGAATGATTTCATTATAATCACGTCCTAATCGATCAATTGCTTCTACCATTAAAAAATCGCCTTCTCGTACAAAATCTAAAGCTCTTTTAAATTCTACACGATTCATAAAATCCGCTCCGGATTTTTTCTCTACAAATATTTTTTCCGCACCATGATTTTTAAATTCTACAATTTGTCGATCTAAGTTTTGATTCATAGAACTGACTCTCGCATAAGCAACTTTCACTCTCAAAAACCCTCCAGTTTCCCACCATTTATTTTACACCCTAATTTTACACTTAAAACATCTGTTTCTCAATATATGACCCGTGTAAAATTAGGGTACACCCAAAATAGACACATAACAAAGTATATGAAATAATTGTGTTACATTTTATGGAAAGGAGAACGAATAAATGGACAAAGAACATTATCACTCATTAACACAATGTACAGAACAACAATTGGAAGATGCATACAAAAAATATAAAATTATTTTTCCTTATTTAGAAAATGAAAAAACTGTTCAACAAATCAGTGAAGAGACAAAATTATCAATTCGTATCATTCAATATTGGATTTGCAAATTCAAAGAAAATGGTTTATTGGGTCTTGTCAGAAAAGAACGATCTGATTGTGGGAAATTTAAAATACCCGACTTAGTTCAACAGCAGATTCAAAAAATTTATCTTGAAAATAAAAACATTTCTATTTCTTCTATGCATCGAAGAATAAAAAAGTGGTGTGAAGAAAATGAACTTGCTGAACCTAGTTATTATCAAGTTTGGAGTTTCATAAGGAACATCCCTAAGAACTTAATTGAATTAGCTCATTACGGAAGAAAACATTATGAGAATAAATATGATTTAGTTTATTTGCGTGAAGCTAAACATCCTAATGAATTCTGGCAAGCAGACCACACTATGTTAGATATAGAAATTTTGAATGCAAAAGGTCAACCAGAAAGACCATGGTTAACTGTAATACTAGATGATTATAGTAGAGCAATTGCGGGATTTTACATCGATTTTGGTGCACCAGATACTATTCGAACTGCTTTAACACTACGTCAGGCAATTTGGAGAAAAGGAGATAAAAATTGGACGATTTGTGGTATACCTGAAACATTTTATACAGATCACGGAAGTGATTATACATCTCAACATATGGAACAAATCTCAGCAGATTTAAAAATGGTACTGTCATTTTCACGGGTAGGGGTTCCTAGAGGACGCGGAAAAATAGAGCGATTCTTTCGAACTGTTAATACGATGTTTCTTCAAGATTTACCAGGATATATAAAGAATCATACATCACAAAAATTAATGACATTAGATGAATTAATAGAACAATTCCACCAATTTGTTTTAAATACTTACCATTATAGGATTCATGGGACAACAAATAAACGTCCAATTGAAATGTGGAATGAATCTGGATTTCTTCCTAATATGCCTGAAAGCTTGCAGTCTTTAGATTTACTTTTGTTGTCATCGGCTAAGCCACGCAAAATCCATTCAGATGGTATCCATTTTCTTGGATTAAAGTATATGCATACAAACCTTTCAGCGTTTGTTGGTGAAGATGTAATTGTTCGATACGATCCAAGAGATATTGCTGAGATTCGTGTTTTTTATAAAGGTACCTATCTATGTACTGCAATATCTTCTACAGTTGATGGGTATTCAATAGGCTTGAAAGAACTTCAAGCTGCAAGAAATAAACAACGCAGAAAATTAAAAAATAGCGTTATTATCACGACAAAATCGGTTGTTGAGCATTTAAAGGTTGAAAAAGACGCATTAGAAAAAGTGAAGCAAGTTAAGCCTATCACTTCAAAACTTAAGAGGTATAAAAATGAATAAACAGAGCCACTTCATTGAAACCAAAGAATATAAAAAATTCGCTGAATTTTGTGATGCATGTGCTGAATTTAAATATATCGGTATCTGTCATGGATTACCCGGTGTGGGAAAAACAATTTCAGCTCGTCAATATGCTAATTGGGATTATACCCATTCTAAGATTAACGAATTTTCTGTTTACAGTGACCAAGGGAAAAATGTAAAAGATGATACGATTTTAAAAAGTAATACTGTTTTTCACACCGCTCCATCTGTCCGACCTTCAAGGTTATATGACATGATTAAGCACACATGCTTCAATCTTCAAATGTCTAAAGATGGTTATCTAGCGATAAGAGATAACTATGAAAATAATTGGACAAGTTCATTTAAAAAAGCAGATGAGTTTAGTGCGATTGATCTCATTATCATTGATGAGATCGATCGTTTAAAGTTTCCGACACTTGAAATTCTTAGAGATATCTATGACCAGCACAACGTAGGTATGGTGTTTATTGGTATGCCAGGAATTGAAAAAAGATTAGCACGTTATCCTCAGCTTTACTCCAGAGTCGGTTTTATTCATGAATTTAAAAAATTAACTCCAACAGAAATGAAACATATCTTAACATATAAGTGGGAGAAATTAGGAAACAAACTACAATATGAGAATTTTGAAGATTATGAAGCAGTGAATACTATTATAAAGATGAGTCGAGGGAATTTCCGATTACTTGAACGATTATTCTCTCAAATTGAAAGAATAATGACAATCAATCATTTAGACAAAATCACTACAGAAGTCGTTGATGTAGCAAGAGATTCTTTAGTAATCGGAGGAAATGAATAATCAAAAAAATAAATTTACAATTATTAGTTTGAAATAAGTTTAATTAGAAATATTTTGCACATTTTTATTTGGTACGAAGTAAAAAGAATCCATTTTAAAAACTTTATCAAAATGGATTCTTTTACGCTACATCTAGACATATTAAAAAAGTTTGATTATGCAACTCTATCAATTATTCAAAAATTTTCAACTTCAACAAATGCTTATTTAAATTGTATTTTTCTGATGACATCGATCACACAAAATTTCTTTTGCAATTTTTACTAATACCTTATCTAATACCCCAACTGGCATTCGTGATTTAGTTGGGTGATTTAATCGAACAATAAATTCTTCTCCTTCACCTATTTCTTTAGAACAAATAGAACAAATAAGTTTTGTTTCTTTGAAAAATGATAACAACTTTATCACCGCCCTCTATTCATCTTGTAAATCCTGTCTTTGCTTCAATCTTAGTCGATATACATAATACATCGGTATAAAACCACATATAAGTAGAATGCTTCCTAATAATAGGCCGTCTTTCCAGCCATAGTTTGGTGTAATAGAAATAAGGTAGGCAATAAACACTACAATAACAGCTAATACTACCAGCCGAATAATAAATGATTTCTGAGGGTTTATTATTGCCCTTTCTTGTTCTACACTAATACTCATTGATAAATAGGCAGATACGATTGATGTTAAAATAAATACCATCCAAAGAGGGTTCTCGCGCATTCTATCAAGTCCCCCCTGAAAAAAGTCATAACCAAGAATGGATAAGATTCCTATGGTCTGAACAATATACGTGATTTTAATATTTTTTAAGTTCCTTAAAATGAGTCTTTCATCTGTAATTTTCTTCATTTAAAATCCTCCTGATCCAACCAAAATATCTCATCTAATTTTGCATTTACGGCATAACAAATTTGTAAACATAACTTTAGTGACGGGTTATATTTACCTTTTTCAATAAGACTGACAGTTTGTCTTGTAATTCCAACAACATCAGCAAGCTGTTGTTGTGTCAAATCTGCTTTTACACGAGCAATTTTCACGTGGTTTTTCATATCATACCTCCACAAAATATTGTAACTTATATGTTGCGTTATGTAAATTATAAATTGCATTAATATTTAAAAACAGTTCTGTGTTCTAAGATGTTTTTTAATCCCCAAAAAATACCTTAGCCCTTATAAAATCCATTAAAAATAAATATCCCTTAAGATACTAAATCCAAAGGGATAAAACAGTACAATTTCTTATAACCAGCTACGCTTAAACTTTATTTTGAATCCATAGTAATTTTGCAGAGTTTTCTATTGGTCTATATGCAATTTACTGCTTAAAAACTATGCAATTTATCTTCTAAAGTTACATTTTTCTCCTCATTTCAAATATATTTTTGATAAGTGTTATTGAGAGTCTCTGAGACTAATAATATCAAGGAAAGGATTTCTTCTCAATAGGGTACACTCTATTGAGAATATAAATATGCAATTATGCATATTTATATTTTTTATTTTAATAGCAATGAAATCTAATATATAATTAAAAGGTTTTTTACGAATTGATAAGGAGATGCGAGTATGAAGAAAATCATAGGACTTATAATATCATTATTTTCTACCTATGCACCAATGCTTACAGAGGAAACCGAAGTTTTAAATAAGTGCTGATTTTGAAATTTTATCTTTAACAATTAAATAGGAGGTCTATTGTGAACACAATTAAAAAATTATTTTTGAGTTCTATGGTATGTATTTTATTATTCAGTACATTAGGAACAGCTTATGCAGAACAAAATAATCAAGAAACTACATTATCCTTTATCGATGTGCCAAAAACACATTGGGCGTATAAAGAAATGATGTACATGGCTGAAAATAAAATCATTACTGGTTATGGAAATGGATATTTTGGTGCCACGGATCAAATCACACGCGAACATCTTGCAGCCTTTTTATATAGGTACTTAAAACCGCAAGACAGTGCCAATAACCCATTTGTAGATATTAGTGAGAGCAATTTCAAAAAAGAAATTTTGGCTCTTACAGCACGGGGGATTTTCAGCGTAAATGCTGAGAAAAAATTCAATCCCAAGAATAATATGACCCGCGCTGAAATGGCTGTTGTACTTGTAAAAACATTTGATTTAAAACCGCAAGGAAATTATGAATTTACCGATATGAAAGGTCATTGGGCCAATGAATATGTGAAAATTCTAGCTGGAAACCAGATAACAAGTGGTACTGGTGACGGCAATTTTAATCCAAATGGATTTGTCACAAGAGAGCAATTTTCTATGTTCTTATATAGGACGATTATGAAAGTAACAGATATGCAAAATGATGAATCAGTTGGCTGGGTGAAGGAGAAAGAGAATTGGTACTATTACAACAAAGATGGTAGTAAGCAAAGAGATAACATTACGTTAGATGGAATAGAGTACTCCTTTTTTAAAGATGGAAGGCTATACCAAGGGAGAAAACAAGTAGGGAAAGATACTTTATACTATAGTGAACCTGGTAAACTAAAGACTGGATGGAGTTTTTCTGCAACTTCATGGAGCTATTTAAAAGATGGGAAGTATGTGACAGGAACATTTACCTATCAAGGAAAACCATTTGAAATTAATAAGTACGGGGATATGGAAAAGGGATGGATTACTCTACGTTCTGCTGTTAAAAGAATCTATCCAAAGCCAGAAACAAAATTTCTATTGAAGTCTAAACCTGTAAAGGATGGAGATGTTTTAGAAGTCATCTCAAAACAAGGTTTGTGGTATCAGGTCAAGTATCAAGGGGAAATCGGATATGTCAGGGTACTAGAGTCAGTTATAATTGGTGAATCACCAGTTCGTTCATGGGATGTAGCAAAGGAAGCAACGAATTTGTCTCATTTTATGATAACTGAGTATCATAAAGATCCCGAAAAGTACTTTCCGCAAAATATTCAAAAGAAATTTGATAAACAATTAGATAGTGATACAGATCTTCTTGCGAATGGATTAAAATGGATTGATGAATTAAAAGAAGCACTCTATTTAGATAATCAAAAAGGGTGGGTACAAGAAGAAGGAAAATGGACGTATTATAAAAAAGATGGACAAAAAATAACTGATTTCCAAGCAATTGATGGGAAACGTTATTATTTTGGTACAGATGGCTTTATGCAAACGGGATGGGTACATACAAATGGATATGATTATTATCTGGGGACCGATGGCGTGGTGCAAACTGGAATCCAACATATTGACGGAAAAATCTATTACTTTAATCCATTAGGTTTTGTACAATCAGGATTTACAACTGTTGATGGGAAACCATATTATTTTGATGCTTCCCATGAATCAAAAAATGGCTGGATGAAGCAAGAGTTTAATTGGTATTTACTACAGCCATCAGGTGCATTACAAACAGGAGATTTTACATATAAAGATAAGAAATTCTCTTTTAATCAAGATGGAGAAATGGTTAAAGGGTGGGTTACATTAGAATCCCTTGTTAAAAAAGTATATCCTGAGGCAGACTTAAAAAAAGCATTACGTGCAAAAAGTGTGAATAAGGGTGAAGTGATAGAAGTAGTGGGGAAAGTCGGTTCTTGGTATGAGGTTAATTACCAAGGCGAAAAAGGATATGTGCGTATTCATGATGCCATTATTTTTGATCAGGAGGCTAAAAATCCACTTACTTTGCTTGATGGAAAAGTAAAGATATTTGAAGGTGTATTAGATTATTTAAAAAGTGATGAAACACTCATAAATAACACGATTAAGATTTTAGAAGAAGAAGAGCAACGTTTGGTAGATGATGCAGAGAACTGGGAAAGTATTTCAAGGAACGTAAACAACGCAAAGCAAGATGTACAGTATAAAATACAAGTAATGAAAGAAGCACATGGTAAGTTACAAGAACTAGTAAATGCAATGAAAGGTGACATAAAAAATTTAACCGTTACCCAAAGGAAAGAACTTGTAAAATTACTTGGAGCTGATGGAAAAGAATTATTAGATTTTGGTGTAGAGACATACAGTTTTATACTTCAGTATTATGAATCACTTATTGAGGCCTATGTTGGTTATTATCAAGCATTAGATGTGGTTGCGGCCAAAGCGATTGAATGTCAAAATGAGATAAATAAAGATATTCATCAGATCACATTGAATATGCAAGAGTTATCGAAGGGGTTATCTGGTGTAGTTAAAGATTTAGGACCAGTTGTAAATAGCTCTATTAATCTGAAACATTCCATTGATGAGGCGAAACCTGGGATGGAGGAACTTGTACAAGTAACAAGAGAAAACGCTCCAATCATTGCGAAAGATTTACAAGCATTGGATGCCAAAGTCCCAGGATTCTTCACAGATTTCAATATGGGAATAGATCTTGCAAATACATTCATGGACTCCGCTAATAAAATAGCAAGTCATAAGATTGATATATCTGCTGCGGCAAGAAATATTGGGAATATTGAATTAGGTAATGCGTTCCGTGATTTTGGTGTTACACCAGGAAAATTGGAAGAGGTTGCACAATCCAATCGAGATACAACTAAATTCATGAATGTAACATTAGATCTTGTGCCAATTATTAATATCCCTAAAGAAATAATCCAAATGGTACAAGGACATGAAATAGCTGAGGAAGAAAAATATAAGCCGTCAGATTATGTCATGGGTATCGCAACAGTATTTTCTGGTGGAACCATAAAAACAGTAAAAACTATCGGCAAAGTAGTTGGTACTGTTGAAGATATTGAAAAGAAAGCGAAAAACCTTGAGAAGGCTGCAAAAACAACTAATTTCACAAAATATCCTACTGGTTTTGATGAAGTTGCTAAATATGTAAAAGAACATAAAAAATTACCGGATAATTATATTACGAAAGAACAAGCACAAGCACTTGGTTGGGTTAGTAAGGATGGGAACCTTCATAAAGTAGCCCCTGGAAAAAGTATGGGTGGTAATATATTTCAAAATAAAGGAAACCCCTTACCAAATGCTCCAGGTAGAGTTTGGTATGAAGCTGATATTAATTATTTATCAGGGTATCGAGGTAATGATAGAATTCTTTATTCTAGTGATGGATTGGTGTATAAGACTTCAGATCATTACAAAACGTTTACTGAAATAAAGTAGAAAGGAATTTAGTTATGGAAAAAATATATTTAGATGGACGGATGTTTACAAGTAAAGATGCACTGCATAAAACATTAAAGAACAAATTAGATTTTCCAGATTACTATGGTGAAAATGCTAATGCGTTGTGGGATTGCTTAACTGCATGGGTTACTCTTCCTTTAACAATAGAATGGGAATTTTTCAAAGAAAGCCAGAATATGTTAGGACAAGAAGCAGATTTGATTTTAGAAACATTTCAAGATGCCCAAAATGAAATGCCAGGAAATTTTTTCATTAAAGTAAAATAATTTAATAGCATTTAAAAAGCGTAGAAATAATTAATTTCTACGCTTTTTATTGTATCAATTTGATTTTCTTTCATAGTGGCCCCTCATACCTCGAATCGTTTCCGTACCCCAAAAAGCATTCTTTTATATCCTTGATCCATAAAATCTACACTGATTTGACCATGATTCATAATAAATTGAAGATCAGCCATCATCTTTTTAACTTTCCGTTCCATATAATAACCTCCTTGATAGAGTTATATAACTTATATAACTATTCTATTACTCATTTTCCCGATTGTCAATATAAGTTATATAACTTATAATTACTTTTATAGAGGAGGTTGTAATATGGCTGTTAATAAAGACAAGTACACTCAAATTTTAGTTACTTTTACAAAAGAACAAGTGGAACAAATAGAAAATTATTGGCATGAAAATAAGCTGAAGAATCGAAATGAAGCAATTCGTCAAATCGTAGACAAAGGGTTAAGTCGTAAATAATGGCTACCCTTTTTATTTTTCCTGAAAAACCTAAAAACGCATTTAAATTCCCCTTCTCCCTTTACATGCGTTTTTATAACAAATACGACTTATTATATTAATAACTCCATCAAAACCCCATACAACTAAATCTGAAGGGTCATTTTTTAGTTAAACTGATTTTTTTCATGTATTCTTTAAACAAATGAAAAAAGAGCCGGATTTTCATCACAGCTCATGTATGAATTGGTTCTGTATGTGTACATGTGGGATATTGTGAACAGCCAAAAAACTTATTTCCTGTTTTATTTGAATTACGAACGACTAAATCATGTTTACATGTTGGACATTTCCGTTCTGCAGGTTTTACCCCTTGATACACATCTTCAGCCGAATATTCGGGATTGATTTTATTAATCAATTTCTGAAGTTCTACACGATCTATTAGTTTTACATGACAAGCTTCTGCTAATTCTTTCGCCTGCCTTGTATACACACTGTTCGTTACAACCCAGCCCTCATTTGCTTTGTAATAGGCTTGTGCTGCATATATCTCTTGTACGGCACTAATGCCGACTCTATTTTTCATCCCATAGCGTTTTGCCTGGATTACAATACGATTTCTCCCCTTCAATATCAGATCCGCTCCGAAATCATTTGACTGCTTTGTGACTGTTGGAGAATAACCCAACTCTCGAAAGAGAGCTTTTAGGTATACTTCGAATTGATGTCCGTCCATTTTGTCTATATAACGAATACCAGACTTAGCCATTCGCTTTAATATTCTTCGCTCCTGGATCTTCCGGTACATGAATTTACAAATACGAAAAAGAACATACAGGATAAAACCATACATCAAAATTTGTAATATGTTTGGCATTTCTGGTAGATTAGACACTTCGCTCCACCTCTTTAATTGGTTTCGTTTTCTTTGGTTGTGCTGTTTCTTTTGCCTGTTGTTCACTCACTTGTTTCTTCCGGACATCGTTCCAATCTTTTTCATTCGTTGGAATATCCTCTTTAAGATCTACAAAGCATTTCATTGTCTGAATGAAGTCTTTCCCAGCCTTGTCGTTATCAACTGCCATGATGACCTCTTTAATATCGTGCCCTTCTTTTTTCGCATCCATTAAAGATTGAATCACTGTTTTTGACTTCAATCCATGCATAGAAAACAGGCGAGCGTTTCGGATATTATTTTGTTTAATGCTCCAATGCGATAACATGTCGATTGGATCTTCATAAAAATAAATCTTATCCGGTTTACCTACATCAACCGTAAAACCGGCATTGATTTTTTCATAATTCGGGACAATTTGCTTAAAGCTTCCCCTTTTATTCTCCATTTTGACTGTCCCTTGACGGTTCATTCCAATGACTTGCCCTTTGCCTCCTTCTTCTCTCCATTTGAACACCACATTATTTTTCTTATCCTGGGCGATGAGATCCTTATTAATCAGCCAATTCACCAAGCGAGGATCTATTTTCCGTTCATGAATTAGATATTCTTTAATCTCTGTTTGCTTATTTACTTCCAGGTGTTTGGGATAACTAAAAGGCTGCTGCTCGTTTTTGCGCTCCTCTTCAGCTTTTGAACGATCATACTCTTTATAGTCCCCCTTTTGAATGTCCATCACGGCTTGAGGGAATGTCATGTCATAGTACATCATGGCAAAGCTAATCGCTCCATATCCTTTTTCCCCTCGACTATTCCAGGCGTATTGATTCCCTTTAATGATGAGACTGTCATGCTCCGTATGACGATAATAGTTTCCTTCTTTCTTAAACGTTTCTCCTTTTGCTTCCAGATATGAAATCAAGTCTATTTTTCTTGCTTTCATCGCATCCTCCGTACTGACACGTGCCATTACGGAATCCCCCCTTTACTCTATAAAATGAAATAAAAAAGAGGACTATTCCGTTTCCTAGTCCTCTTTTACATACATTCAATTTTTATTTGCCGAATAAGAATTTTAATCGCTTCTCCTGTACGCTGTATGATAAACGAGCGTCAAATTTTTTACCGTTTTTGTTCGAGATAAACCCTTTAATCTGATCCGTCACATTCTTTTCTAATAACTTTTTCA
Organism: Bacillus cereus group sp. BfR-BA-01331; assembly: GCF_022663915.1. Lineage (NCBI taxonomy): Bacteria > Bacillati > Bacillota > Bacilli > Caryophanales > Bacillaceae > Bacillus > Bacillus cereus group sp. BfR-BA-01331. Next base: position 67,682 of record NZ_JAKUGJ010000019.1, on the reverse strand, counting down.
CATGGTTGCTACTTAGATTTTTACCAGAGAATGTACCAAAAATAATGAAGTCACAGCCTTTTTTGTATTTCTCACATAAGTAATTACTTTTCCCTACAAGAACTCTACTCTTACATAATGGACACTTACCAATGGTACGATCTTCAGTTGTTGGGAAACGGAATTTCAAACTTCCGTCCGCTTCCATATAGATAGCTGCTGTAAATTCTCCCTTTTCACCTTGAAAGCCGTTTATAAAATCCGTTGTTTTATACTGAATTAGCTTTTTCATCTGATTGCCAGGGATTGCTTTCCCTTTCATCTTGGCTGGTAACATAAAATCACATCCATTTTTATGCTCCGTACATCCATAAAATGTTTTACGATGAAGCATATCCCCTTTTTTACATTTTGGACATTTACCAAATGAAAGCTCCTCTTGTGTTGGGAACTGAAATTTAACTTTTCCTTCATGTAACACGAGATAAGCGGCAAACTCTTTCTCATTGGACTTAAATCCTTTTAAAAGATCTGTTTTCTTATCCTCGAACAGCTTTTTCGCTTGCGCTTCCGGAATCGCTTTTTCTTTAATTTTTTTCGGTAAGGAGATTTCACATTCCGGATAATTACTGCACCCATAAAAATTGCCTTTATGAAGGATTTTTCCTTTTCTACAAGGACATTTGCAAACCTCAATTTGCTGATTCCAAGTATTAATAATGCTATCCGACACCTTATCATCCATTACGCCTAATTGTTCCACTGTATCTTTTACAAACGTATTTGTTTTCTCTACAAATTCCTCATATTTCATTTCTTTCTTTTCGATCATGTAGATCATCCCTTCCATTTCCGCCGTATAAGCTGGATTTTTGATTTCATCTACCGGAAAAGCATCTATAAACGCACGACCAATATTAGTGGTTCGAATCTGATTGTTGGTAACATCAATATAGCTTCGCTCTAACAGTTTCGGAATAAACGTTTCTTCAGTTGCGACTGTCCCAATCCGTTTTCCTTTCATAAGTTCTTTCAAATGTTCATCATCCAATTTACGTCCTGCCGTCTCCATAAAGGTTAAAATGGAACTTTCCGTATGAAAGGCTGGTTTCTTTGTTCGGGACTCAATCAAGTCATACTGAACGATTCTGAAAGAATCTCCTTCTCGTAAAATAGGTATCTGAAATGCTTCAACCGAGCCCTCTTCTATATCCTCTTGAAACACACTTAGAAACCCTTTCTCTTGTAGGATTTTTTCTTTTGTACTGCATGTGTTGCCCTCTTGATCTATAAAATATACTTCTCTTACCAGATAGATTGCTGGTTTCATAAAATTCCCGATAAATCGTTTTACAATTAAGTCATATAACTGTTTTTCTAATGGATTTCGGTTGGTCCCGATATATAATTTTGTTGTTGGAATGATGGCAAAGTGACTACTGACTAATTCATCATTAAATGTAGAGTGTTTTTTCGTAATAGAAGATGGGATTACTTGTTGTACAAGATTTGCATAGGAGCTTTTTTCTAACGCTGCCATTACTTCCTTCACTCGTTCCACTTGCTCAGTGGGTAAATGCCTAGATGAAGAGCGAGGGTAAGTAATAAAACCTTCTTCATACAAACTCTGAATATGTTTCTTTGCTGTTTCTGCATTTATTTTCAGTTTGGCGTGAGCATCTTTGTAAATATCCGTTAAGTTATATAATAATTTTGGTTTCTTTTTTCTCGTACTTTCTTTAAATTCCGTTACGATTACATTTGTTTCTTTCAAGCTATCTCCAAGCTTTTGTAGTGGCGATGGATCTATCAGTTGATCCTCTGTTTTCATTACTGGTGATAAACCATTTTCCGTTAGTAGCTTTAAATTGTAATAGGTTTGTTCTTTATAGTTTTGGATAGCAATTTCCCTTTGACGGATTTCATTTAAGATACACATTTGAACACGACCAGAAGCCAATAAGAATTGGTTTCTTGCTAGTTTTGATGTACAGCCCCTCGTAACATTAATTCCAAGAATATAGTCCAGGTATTGCCTGGCTTTAGCGGATTGAGCAAGCCCGTCATATTCTGTTCCTGGTTCTAATCGGTTTAACGCTCCTTCTAATTCTGCGGCCTCATAGGAAGAGATAAAAAGGCGAGATTCTCGCTTGTTCACACCTGCATATTCAACTATTTCACGATAGATAAGCTCACCTTCCTTATCCGCATCACAAGCGTTTGCCACATGATCTACATCGGGACGATTTAACAACTTAACCAGTATTTCAATTTGTTCAAGACTATCTGATTTCGCTTTATATTCCGGCTCTAAAATAATTGGCAAGTGATTAAAATTAAATTCTTTGTATCTTTCATCCATTTCCTCCGGATATTTTAGTTCTAATAAATGCCCTCGGCACCAACTAATAATGTAATTTTCATTTTCATAGTATCCATAATATGGTTTGCTTCCTGGATGCTTTTGTGAGTTTCTAAATCTAGGTGATTTTAATAATTCAACAGCTACTTTCGGCTTTTCTGCAATAAACAATGTTTTCCCCATACGTAGTACCTCCTATTAATCTGTAATTTCAGTTTCACGCTTCCATTTCTTATTTCTCCGCTTTTTCATTACTCTGTGACCGAATAATAACAACGTGTTCAAAAAGACCGCTACAAGGAACATACAGCCCCCAAACAGCCATACATTCATGACATTCGCTCCTTTCGTTTTACAAATGAGAAAGAGGGCTTTTACTTTTACCCTCTTTCATTTTTAGATATAAAAAAATCACTTTCCGTTTCTCAATTGAGTAACAAAAAATGATTTAAACTGATTTACCATTTATAAAATTTTTCACCGTTCCATTTCCATTGTTTCTTTTTTTCTACTTGATTTCTTTGTAGCCTTCGACTGTTCTACATTACCTGGATCTGGCTCCTTGTCTTTTTCTTTATTATTCGTTTGTTTTCCGTTTAATGACTGAAATTTTTTATCTACATCTATTTCTTTTGAAGTTGTAGACTGATTCACCGTTATTCCTTCTTTCCCAAGCTTCTCATCCACCTGGTTTTCTAATTTCACTATATGTTCCTGGCTTACCAGCTCATTATCAATCGAAACATACTTTGTTGTATAATACCGCTCTTCAGCTTTTACACGAGTGACAATACTATCAATATTATCTGGTGTTTCTTCATATTGTGAACGTCTGTATGCTTCGAATTTTCGGCTTAAGTCCTTATCTAATGTAGTTGACTCTTTTTCTTTTGAAGGTTGAATTTGTTGATCTAAAGAGACAATAGGTGCATATCCTTCCTTTTTCATTTCTTTATATAATTCCCCTTCTTTTTCATTAAATGAGTAATCTTTTTGTCCCTCCGCTTTATCAACTAGGTGTCCATATCGTTCATCTTTTACCAATTCATCTAGACTCATATTTGCATCCTTTTCATAAACAACAAATGACAAATTTCCTCTCCCATCAAAGATAGAACTTTGAACCTTTTCATATAAATCTGGTTTCAAAATGTTATCTAAGGAGTAATTTTCCCGTTTCCCGTTCTTTTCCATTAGGAAAACAGATAAATCCTCCCGATTTGTTGAATCTTGATTCCATACAGACAAATAATCGATATCTTTCGTAACAGCATCCATCATGTGGATTCTTGCAACTTCTTCTTCATCGTGCAAACCGTTTGCTAATACTTCAATTGTTACTAAATGGTTGGGTGTCTCTTTCGATTTTTCTAATGTATTTTCCTGTGCTTTTTCCATCGGTATTTCTTTGTTATTTCTATGGTTCACTACCTCATCTCGTAACGCTTGTTTTACTTCATCCGATAGATACCTTTTCTCGTTTAATACTTGTTCATATGGTGTCTTGTAGTCACCATCCCCCATATTGAAACGATCCATACTCACAAGCTCCATTCTCCCAAAATCCCTATCGACTTCTTTTGGAATGGCAATATGATAACGAGCTTGATCGTAAGGGATGGTTTCACCTCTTTTTCTAGCTTCTTCCCTTGCTTTTTCAATACTTGTAATAACCTCAGCCATTTTTTCATTTGCTTCTCCAAATGGAAACAGTTGATTATTCTTAAAAGTTTCATTGTCGCTCCATTGAACTAACATAGTTGGACGATTAATTTCATTCTGATTAAGTGCTGCATACTTTTCTCGATTCGCCTCGTTAAATGCATCAATAAATTCTTTATCACTCAATTTTTCTGCACCATCTACTGGTTCAAACGCACGATTCCTATCTGTTTGTTCCCTTAACTCTGAAATAGAAACAAGTTCTTGTGTCGTATTACTTAAACTCATGTATTCCACTAATAAAATATTTTTTTCGCCCTGCTTTTCATTTCTATTTGCCATACTTTCCACCTCTTTTTCATTTATTTGTTCTTTGTCCTTTTCTAGTGTGTTTTCAATTGTTTCAATAAATTCAATCGAAGTTTCATGTACTTCTTTTAATAATCTCGTTTTATCTTTCATTTCTTTTCCTTGTGTCCAGCTCGCTAAATATCCTAATGAATATTCGCTTGTATCAATTCCAAAATAAGAAGAAACGGCGTAAGCTGTCATTTCTGCTTGAAACTCTTTTTCTGGTGCTGTGTAATTCATATGTGTCTCTGCTGTATGAAGTTTGGCATGTGCCAATTCATGAAGAAGTGTTTTAACATTTTGTAATTCACTGTTTCTAGGATTCAACGCAACCTCTTTTGTTAAGGTGTAACTAACTCCCTTTGCGACCCCAAGTTCTTGCTTCGGCTCAATAATTTTTACACCGTTTTTTTCCGCAATGGCTTCCATGCCTTTATACAAACTCTGGTAATCCGTAACGCTCCCTTCTAGCCAACGATTCGGAAAAATACGAGGTAGATCTTCCGCTTTTGCGTTTGTTTGAGACAGGTCAAACACATGACCGACAGCAAAATATAAGCGACCAGGCATCACTTCTACGCTTTTAGATTCAATTTGTTTCTTCTCTTCCTCACTTGCTTTAGTTACTGTTTTCCAACTGCCTTCTTTGTCCTTAAATTTTGCTACAGTTCGGTTTGGAACAAGAATTTTAATTCCTTTCTCACCCTTCTTAACCGGAAAGCCTTTTTCTTTCCAAAAAGAAAAGGAACCAACTGCACTGGCTCCCTGGAATTGACTCTGTATTAATGAAATATTAGATGGTGAATAGTGATAAAACTTTGCCATAAACGTTAAGTACTCTTTTAAATCTCCCGGTGTACGAAAATAACCTTCTACGCTTTTTTCCATCTTTTTTGTTAAAGCTTGCACCGCTTCTTTCTTTTCTTCTGGTGATTTCGTTTGATACTTTTTCTTATAACTTTTACTCATGATCTTCTTCTACGCTTTCACTCGCTTTTTGCAATTCCTCCATGTCTTCTTCATTCCATCTTTCAGTTGTATCAAAGAAAAGCGCATGTGTTTTTACGTTAACCGGAACTAACATATTCTCTTGATTCATAACATGAACTGCAAGTTCTTCCTCTTGTTCTCGTGTAATTTTGATTGTTAATTCTTCATCTTTTACAAGTAAAACAAGTTCACCTTCTCCAATCTCTTTAATGGCTCCTAATGCGATATCTTCATGAAATAATAACATCCTACTAACCTCCTATTTTTTTTATAAAAAAGAACAATGTAGCTTATGTTACATTGTTCTTTGATGCCTCGTGATCTATACGTTTTTGTCTTGCATGACTAATTCGTTCCGCTACGACTTCTTTTGCTATTTTCACGCCACCGACTTCTATTTTATCCGTAGTAATAATACTCTCTAAATCTAAGTCATTGGCAAAGAAGTATCCATTCATTAATTCAATTAAAACTTGTGTATTTCGATCCGCACTATTTGCACCAAGACGAATTTTTGTTAGCTCACTTTTTAATATGTCATGAAGATTTTTAGAAACAATTTCGGAAATATAATTCAATGACCATTCTGTACTTTTTGATGCTTGATGTTCCATACAAATTTTTGATATAGCATCCCCTGGATGTGTAATATTATTTTCATCCATATAGTCTTGAATGTATTGATGGACATTTTCATTTAACGATAACTTCATTCGTATTTTTTTATTCTCCATAATCTAACCCCTTTCATTTTCATATGCATTTTCCCTTTGCATACGCTCATAATACTTTTGGTTCTTCCAGCTTTCATATTCACTTTTAAAAGCACGTTCCACTTTTCTCATAGAATACTGAATAGATACATTCTGTTGAAATTTTTGAAACGGCTTTGATTTTTTCGTGTGATGGATTCTCTTTTGTTCTTTATCATATGCCTTCATTTCTTGCAAAAAGGCGTTACCCATTCTTTTATATAGGTCATTAATTTTATTCGTTTTATAATTTTCATATTGCTTCTTATCATACTTTCCTTCCCCATAAGCTTCTTTAAAAACTTGCACTTCTTTATCTAACTTTTGGAGAAACTGATCGTAATCCTTTTTATGATGATGTTGAATATATCGACTGCTTAATTCATCAATTTCCGGCTTCAATGGTTGAATTGTATTGTAGCTATATTGCCACTGTCTTTTATCACTTGGTAACTGTTTATAGATTTGTAAAAACAACGGTTTAAGATGTTGATTACGCCAATCAAAAACGGAATCCTCTTTTTTCTTTCCCACCATATTGTTTCGAATCAGATCATTAATTTGTTTTTGTTCCTGCTTACGATCTAATAGATTATTTACGACTTTCCCCTTCATCGCATCTAATGTTTTTGGTTTTCTTTTACCACGTTCTCTCGTTGGAAATGGTTCAACAGTTGCGACATGAATATGAATATTATCTGTATTAAAATGAATGGCTGCCGACCAGATAGAGCTTTTTTCCAACCCCTCTCTTTTTTGCATTTCCTTCATCGCCAGCCGTGTTACATCCATTAACTTTTTTTCATCCAACGTTTTTGTTTTCCCATCATAAATGCCTTGTTTCTCTAACCAGGGATTATGAAAAGAAATGACATCTTGCCACATGATACTTCCATTCTCATGAGCGGTTTTAAACATTTCCTTTAAGGACTTTTTTTCGCTTTCTGTTAAACGATTTGCGTGTTCCGTAAATAGTGCTGATGTCTTTTCTGAATTCCCCATGTAGTCTTGATACGTTTCGAACATTTTCGGATTCAGCTTCACTTCACTTTTCGCTTCCTCCCGATCTACATAATCAATGTAGTTCTGAAAAGCATCCGAACTTGGCAATACAAATTTCGTTTTTAAAACAACACCTGGTGTGACGGAGGACTGAACAGGAACGGCATTATTCATTTTCAACATCCTGCATCATCATTTGAATAAACTCATTCATTTTTTCCATTGCGCTATAACAATTACTCATCATATGGATGTTCTTTTCAATGAGATTTTCTAATTCCATTTCCCTTTTATTTTGCTGCTGAAAAAATGCCAACATTTCAATTTGTGCTTTCAAAAACTTTTGCCTGGATATTCCCTTTTCTTTTGCAATTTCATCTATTTTCTTTAAGGCAACCGGATCTATATCTCTTATTTTTAGATGCACACTTTCCACTCCTTTCTGCAATTATGGGTAGAGAACCAAAAATAGTGAGAAGAGCATAAGGGGTTTCTGCCCCCACCGAAGGTGTGGGGCTAGGCGGAGCCTAGCGAAACGATGGGGGCAAGAAAAGAAGTTGAATGTCCCCATTACGTCCCTATCTTTATGATTAATGTCTCCACTATGTCCCGTTACTTTTTCTAAATGTCCCTTTCATGTCCCCTTATTTCACCCCAACGTCTCCATCGTGTCCCTATATTTTTTTCACTTTTTATTAATTTCTTGTGCCTTTTGCTCTAATTTTTTGATCTTATCTCGTGCAATTTTTTGTTCTCCTTTAAACAATTCCACGTTCTTATCTGATGATTTTACTTTTGATTCTAAGGATGCTATTTTCGATTGCGTTTCCGTTTTTTCCCCATCGGTTTGATACTTCATTTCATCTTTTAGTTCTTTTACTTTTTCATAAACTGTCTTCGCATTTTCTTCTTCCAGTTTGATTGCTTTCCCATAATTTTTGATCTTTGTTTCAATATCTTTTTTGTCTCTTTCTATAAAATCTAACTCATATGTTTTTTTGTCTTCAGCTAACAATTCATCGTTTGCCTTTGTTTTTCTTTGATCGGTAAAAATCGACTGAACAAGTTTATTCGGACTTTTTGTTGATGCATTTTCTTCTTCATATTCGTTAACATCCTGTGTGAATTTACGAATATCCATTTGTTCATTTTCACTGTTTTTATTATAAATATCAAAAGCTAACGCTCCCCAATTCGGAGATAATTCCTTTACCTCTACCACGTAATTTCCGTTCTCTTCATACAATACTTTGACAGGTAACTGAACACCTGGATTTGCTTTTTGCTGTGCCTTAAATATAAATCCTGTTTCCTCATATCGTTCTATCCGAAAGCGAATTTGTATAAAGTTTTTGTGTGGATTGTATTCCCTTTTTTCTACAATCAATTTCCCCATTCCCGACAACTTAATTACTTTATTTGTTTCCGTATGGAACAATCTTTCATCGTTCGGCATGTAAAATTTAGATGTCAAGAAAGCGAAAAAACCCAAAAATAGAAAGCTGATAATTGCTAAGTAAATCCACGACTTATTTTTTCTTAGATTGATTCTTTCACTCTTCTTACTAATTGCACCTATCACACTCTCACCCCACCTTATTTCGTTATAAAACTTTCATATTGAGTTCTTCTACACTCGTAACTCGCCATGTTTCCTTTTCTTTTTTTATGATGATTCGCAACACATTGTTTACTTTTTCTTCTCGATTTTGCGTTGAATCTGTCGTGACATTTATAAATTCAGCTAACACATTTATCTCCTCTTTATCTGGTTCATTTTCTTGTAAATAAAACTTCATTTCTATTGGTTTCGTTTTATACGTATCTCCTAATTCGTATTTATCAGTGGGATAAAATTGTTGTAATAGTTCTTCACTCATAATGGATTTTGCTTTTTCTTTTCGCTCACTGTAACCTTCTTTTTCTCGATGAAATGATAATTGAATAAACGTTTCGGCTGTCGATAAGTACGCTCTTCTCTGTTGTTCTTGTGCGGAAGGAAGCACCTTATCCAATCGGTTTTTTAAGTCTTCATTTTGTTTTGTTAGTAATTCATTTGAAAGTTTTAACTGTTTTTCTTTTCCATCACTCATTGATTTTTTGCTCAAATAGATATTAAAAGCTGTCACACCTACAACTAAAATGACAAACACAATAAACAAAGATTTTCGTTTATCTTTCATATCCATTCCTCCTTTACTTCGTAATATCGTTTAGTTGTTTAGTAGCATTCCAGTAGGATTGTATTCCTGTTTTAGCCGCTTCTTCTGAAGGGGAATTTGCTACCACCCATAAATATGTTTTCCCTTCATAGTCAAATATATTGTGCTCTATAAAGTGTGCTATCTCGTTTGCTTTCAATTCCCGATGTAATAGAAAATTATCACCATCTTTTTCAATCAAATAATTCGATGGTTTTATAACTGCATTTTCAAATCCCTTAACTGGCGCTTCTATTAATTTCATTGTAATTTCCCCTTTACTTTTTCATATTTTTAGAACCTTCTTACATGACCAGAAAAGACTTTTTGCCAATACGGATTATTTAAATCTTCAATGGAAACACCTTTATTTGTTTGGCATCCAATGAATGTGTTTTTATCAATTACAATGCCAACATGCCCGTCATGTTTATAGGTATCAAAGAAAATAACATCACCCGGTTTCATATCATTTGCTGATACTTTTGTACCGATTCTATTTAATGTTTCCGTACTTACCTCTCCTATTGGGCTGGTATACATCCCTACTTGTTCGAATGCCCATCGTACAAAACTACTACAATCAAAAATCCCTCTTGCAATGTCATTTGTGTTACGTCCTCCACCAAATACATATGTAGAACGCCCTATCCATTGACGACCTACATCGGCAACTTTTGAACCGCTACTTCCTCCACTTCCTGGATTTCCCCCACCACCAGAAACGACAGAACCCGGTTGATAATATTTCAAAACCGCATCGACGTACAGGATATCGCCATAACATGCTTGATACGGTACGGCTTCTGGTCTAAGACAATGATACATACCCGTGTGGGCTACTTTTTTGTATTGCTCCTGTGAGAATTTTATCGCTAATTCCTTTGTATATTTACCACCATTTGAGTTAACAAAATCAAAAAATCCTGTTCCGAAGTTGTACACTTGGAGGGCTGTTTTGATATGATCCATGTCACCAGGACTCGTTACACCAGCTCTTTCTATCGCATGTTTAAACTCCTGTACACCAGCCCATATGCTGTAATCGGGATCAGTAATACAGTTTGGTGATTTACAATATTTCGTATTAAATGCACCCTCTGATGATTGCATCGGATCACTACCTCGGCCTCCGCTTTCCTGCATCATTTGTGCAAGCATTAAAGCAACAAACGGTTCCACGCCAAACTCTTTCGCATGCTTCCGAATCGTAGGTTCCCATTTTAGAACTTCAGGCGAAACATTCATGACTTGCCCTTCACCTGTATACGTAATATCACCTGTGTCTGTTCCACTCTCTCCACCCATTGCCGCAATAAAAATACTCATTACTCCAAGTAGAAGAAAAGAAAAAAGACCCATCACAATTAGTGCTAAAGTGATGAGCCATTTCTTTGGTATAATCTTTAAAACTAGATGCATGGTATTAAGCACCTCCCCCGAATAACATCAATTCTTCGTCCGTTACTTCTACATGGAAGTGAATGTTTTTTACAGCCCCAATACTTAAGATGACATCCCCTGTTGGCAAATGTGGAATCGCTGCAATCTCACTTTCACTTAATTGTCCTGCAAATACTTTTCGTAACATATCTAAACTGTTATTATCTTGCTGCATGATAAATTTGTACTGTGTAAGTTCAAATAGCTTTTTAATTTCATCAATCATTTCTTGTGAAGATCCTTCCGGTACAAAATCTCGAATTGTATGACTTGCATATAAAAGACCTGCAAAATATTTTCGATCTTCTCGGCTAAATTTAGTTAAAAATTGTAAAGCATGAGCGCTTTCTTTTTTCGTGTTTATGATATGATGCGCTTCGTCAATAATAATGAAATAACGAATTACATCTTCAAAAGCAAGTTGTTGTTTAGTATATGCCTCTAATTGTGGCGCACCATTGGATATCATTTCATCCCATATTAAATTAAAAACATTAAAAATTTGCGCTTGGAATACTTCCGGTTTGAAATTTGAAATGTTTCGTAAGGAAAACGATACAACTTGTTCTTTTTTAAAGTTTTCAATAGTGGAATGACCATCAAATAATTGTGCATATGCTTCTACTAAATTCACAAGATTTAATTCAATCAACTCTAAACGATGTTTTCTGCTTTCTCCTAAATTCTCATGGTGTTTTCTATTTTCTACATTCTCATATAATTCATCACGAACAAAAGATAAAAAGTTTGAGAAAATGGGATACTCATTTGGTTTTCTTGTTGTAATTTCATTTGTTGCTCCTTTTTGATCATTCCATAATCCCATACGAATATATAATTTTCGAAGCAAATTTTCATACTCTTTAATTTCATCATCTTTTGCTTCTGGCGCAATGAATCGATAAAAAATTGTCAATTTAGATAGATGTTGAGTGAAACTAACTTCTTCAAGTTCTGCTGTCTTATATACTTGAAGTGGGTTAATTTGACCTTGCGAACCATCTAATGCAATTGTTTTCCCGTTCAGATCACGTACTGTTTCCTCGAATTCACCTACAATATCAAAAATACGAATAAAATGACCTTTACTTGCATAGTCTACTGATTTCTTTTTTAGTAATGTTGATTTTCCAGCACCAGGCTTTCCAATCATTACACCGTTATAAAACTTTCTTTGTTCGTCTTTATGAAAAATATCAAAAATAACATTTCCTTTTGTTTTCGTTGTTCCATAATACGTACCGTATGGATCGTTCAAATAAGAATAGTGAAATGGACATCCACCAGCCAAACTTACCGCTGGTATTTCTTTTCCTTTTCTTCTGTTCACATAGTTTTTTTGTGTATCAAAGCTCGTTACGAGTGCATCCCATTCATACTCTTGTTCATTTAAAAAGACAGCTCCTCGAAAGTTATAGGATTCTAATGTTTCCATGATTTCTTTTACTTGTTTTTCTAACTCATCTAATGTTCTAGCGGAGACATAGATACGTATGTGAATACGCTTCATGACCTCCCCTTGTTTCAAGTCCGTATAAAGAGCTTCCAGCTCTAAAAATTCATTTTTCGCATCAATTCGATCTATATTATCTTTCGCTGTATCATGCCGAACACTTTGTTCACTCATGGATTTATTAATAGATTCAACAACCTCTTTTCGGTCATCACTCATCACATCTAGTGTTGTAATCACATTTGGCATATTCATGATTTGCTCTAACCAAAAATCATTTACTTCTGTTGGATAATCAAAAACATGGATACAAGTAGAAAATCCATCACCTGTTTGCACATAACTTTCTTTAAAACTTACGCCTCCTTGTGGCTGAACTCTAGCCACTAAATAAGGGTTGTAACCTTTCTTCTTTTTTAGTTCTTCTTGTTTTTCCTTTTTTGATTTTTTACTTTTGAACGCAAACATATTGTTTCCCCCTTACTACCATATATTTTTCGTGCCCAATTTTGCATTTTGATTAAACAATTTAAACATAAGCTCTAGCTTTTTCTCTTCATCCACCTCTAATAGTTCGGTAGAGCGTTTGATATATCGCTTTGCTGCATCTACACGTTCTTTTACGATTAATTCCGTTTCTCCGTAAATAAATAAGAAGGCTTCCCGATTTGTTCTTCCCCATTCTAAAAACTGAAGTTCTTTTAACTTCTGATTTAAAATCCGTTCATACAAAGGACTAGTGCATTCTTTAATTTTCTTCTCTATATATCGTTGCTGTTCGGTAGTTTGGCATGGGAAGTTTAAAAAAACGAGTTTAATGGACTGTTTGTAGGCTTGATAAAAATACGCATGTGAGAAAATAACAAATGCTTGTTCATCGCTATTCTTAGAGAACATATCGTCACCTTCAACTTGAAGAATTTCTAAAAACTCCTCATTTTTCAGCTCAAATATGCCATCCTCCGTCATATCTACGATTTGCATAATTTCCGCAATATTTTTCTTTACCTTTGGTGGTGCTTTTTTCTTTTTTCTAGATAAAAAACCTAAAAGTTTTGGATTTTTCTTTTTCGAAACATCTTTCTTTGGCTTTTCTTTCTTCTGTTTTTTTACGCTTCTTTCTACCTTTGTTTTTTCTTCTTCTTTCTTTTTGTTGGGTACCACCTTAACAATTTCTTTTGGTTCGGAAATTGATTCTTTTACATTTTTTTCGTTAAATCGAAATGCTTTTTTCTTCGGTCTTTCTAGTTGTTTTGGCTCTTCTTTCTCTACATCTTTTTCGCTGAATAATGCCATATGTGACCCCTCCCTTATTGATCGTTATCAATGGCACAATATGCGCCTTTTCTTCTTAGCAATGTAATAATCAATACTTCATACATTCGTTTTTGAGGATTCGTACTTGGTCGCCAAATCATGATAATTGCAATAGCTGCCATGAAAATAAGAAATGGTAATTGAAAAGAATCATGTACGAAGTTCCTAAGAATCATCGTTACAACTAATAAACCAATTAATAAAAAGAAATCTATTAGATAAAGCACTTTATTAATCCGTAATTCTGTACTGATTTCCTTCGGAATCCGATAGCTTCTCATCGGGATTCCCTCCTTTTCGACAATAAAAAATAAGCGTACGATTACGCTTATTTTTTATCCGTATTATTTTTATTTTTGTTCACGATATCTCTCCAACTTTTACCCGTATTTTGACCCATTTGATAAAAACGTTTTGTATTTTGTACCGTTTCAGAAGTATTAATTCGTTCTTGCACTCCTCTTACCTTTTGTTTCACCGATGCTGTAGTATTTTTAACTTTATCGGTTGTATATTGTCCTAATGTCCGTGTTTCTTGACTTCTACTTGCTGCCACTTCTTTATCACTTTCATAAGAAATAATTGGGCTACTATGTGTCACCGTTACGATGTCGGCTGGTGCCGGGCTACTTCCACTTGGTACTGATCTTGGTGTTTCCACTGGTGCCGGGCTTCCTCCACTTGGTACTGGTCTTGATGCTTCTACTGGTGCCGGACTACTTCCACTTGGTGCTGGTCTTGATGCTTCCATTGGTGCCGGGCTACTTCCACTTGGTGCTGGTCTTGATGCTTCCATTGGTGCCGGGCTTCCTCCACTTGGTACTGGTCTTGATGCTTATACTGATGCCGGGCTACATCCACTTGGTGCTGGTCTTGATGCTTCTACTGATGCCGGGCTACTTCCACTTGGTGCTGGTCTCGATGCTTCTACTGGTGCCGGGCTACTTCCACTTGGTACTGGTCTTACTGTTCCTGGTGTTTGACTTCCTTCACTTGCTCCTTGTCTTACTGTTCCCGGTGTTTGACCTCCCTCACTTGCTCCTTGTCTTACTGTTCCTGGTGTTTGACTTCCTTCACTTGCCCCTTGTCTTGCTGTTCCTGGTGTTTGGCTTCCTTCATTTGCTCCTTGTCTTACTGTTCCTGGTGTTTGATTTCCTTCACTCGCACCTTGTCTTACTCCTCCTGCTGTTTGATTTCCTTCACTTGTTCCATTTGATTTTCCAGCTTCTTTCATTTCATCTTGAAGACTTGTTGTTCCCGATTCTTGCCCATTCGCTATCCCAGGGTTTTCGTTCCCTCCTTTATTCATGTCTTCTTGAATAGATGGTGTACCACCATTCTTTTTATCTTCTTCCTTATTTAAGTTACCTTTTTCTTTTTCCTTATTTGCTAAATCATTTCCTTTTGCTTTCTTCTCACCAGCTTTTTTCATTTGATCTTGCAAGGATTCTTTATTTTCAGATTCATTTCCATTTTTCAAGCCACTTATGAGACCAGCCATTCCACCTGTTGCCATCGCTGCCGCACTTGCTGTTTTAGCTGCTGCAACACCAGTTCCTTCTGCTGCACTTTTCGCCCCTTTTCCAATCATATTCCCTAGACCCTTCATTGGTTTTGAATTTGCAAGAGCGCCAATTCCTTTACCCAGTGCGAAACCACCTGCTAACATGCCCCAACTGCTCTTTAATCCAATATCTATTCCAAATAGCCTTTCTACGACTGCCGGGCCATCTAAAACTGCCATACTAAATGCCGCTAATGCAATCAGATACGGCACACCATTTAATTTGTCATGGAGAAACGCCGTTCCCATTATATATAGCTTCAAAGATAGGAATATCATAATCGTTGCTATAAATATATTTAGGATATTGGATAACACGGCTTTTAACTTTTGACCATTCGCAACATCGGCTGGTGCTAATATGTTGGCTAACAAGTAGTTAAATGCCAATTCATAAAATAATCTAGCTAATTTAATACTCACCAATAACAACGTTGCGCCAGTTATTAGTAAAGTAAAGAATATGTTCCAAAAATTCCAATGCCAGCGATAATACTTTTCGGGAAAGAAATCAAACCAACCATCTTTCAATTCTGCTAGAGATGCGACTCCCATCCCATCCATCACTCTTTTATTTTTCAATAATTTTTGTCCATCATCTGATAACTTTTTATCTTTAGCAAACTCAAAATCCGAATCTATTTTTTCTGTAATATCTATCTGTCTAATGTTTTTTTCTGGAATATGATTTTTCGGATTCGTATCCTCTTTCTTTTTCCATCCATTTTGATCTATCACTGCAATATCGGTTACATTCTTCTTAATAATTTCATCACTCAAAGAGCCTTTTTGTTCTGATTTTACAACTGCTATGGCATCATCGGTGAACTTATCAACCTTTGTCATACCAGTACTTAATAAACAAAGTACACTCAGTGTTACGAAAATATTGATGATAATTTGAGAACGGTTCATTTGTTTGTTCATAATAAACATGTAGCCAATATATAAAAACGATATGGCTAAAAGAACGACAAACAATGGATATAACATATCAACAAAATTTTGTATTTCCGGTGAATTAAAGAATCCTTTAATCCCCAGTATGGCATCTGTCACACCTTCTAAAGCATCTACAACTAAAGATAAGCCTACAATTAGGAACCATCCTAGCCAACGCAATACATAATTCACGATGTCTCCTACTTGAAGATAATCCGAGAATGTTTCTAAAACCTTTAAAATCTCTTCATCTTTCACTATTTACCCTCCTCTCATGCTTGCTATTGCCCTAATACTTCTTTTGCTGTCCAATTCACCCTTTCATTTAGTCTGTCGATACGAATAATCAATTTCCCTTTTTGTTCTCGATCTACTGAAAGGAAAAGAACCGCATCTTCTAGACCAAGAATGACCTCATTCTCTTCTGTTACAAACGGCGAGTAACTATCTAAAATCATTTGCATTTTATTCGTTATTGTCGGTACGCACATTCCCTCTTCCTCCTTTAGTTTGGATTCAAAAAAGCACTCAATCATTTGAGTGCTTTTCTAACTCGTCACTTGTTCTTTTTCTTCTAAATCACGTAAGATTCGATTAATCTTGTTTTCGACTGCTTGATAAACACTTTTGTCGATGTGGTCATTGTGAGCTAACATTTGAAATTCACTGTAAAACTCACCCATTTCTTGATTTCCAACCTCATCTATTGATTTCCCTAACTGTGCTAAAAAGAACTTATCAACCAGTTTCAAAACCGCTAAATCAGATTCGAAAAATTCATTAACCGTTTTTCCCTTCCAATTTTCAATGGAGAGGGAATCAAACGGGCTATCTTCCTGCTGAAATGCCTCTTCCGGAATCTCTTCATCAATTCCCATCATTGTTGGCTCTTCTATTGGCTGCGGTGTCTCTACTGGTGACAAATCTTCCTGTTCTGGTTTTGATGGTTCTTTCGCAATTTGTTCTTCCTTCTTTTCTCCTAGAAAATCTACAATAAGTTCTTTCGGTTCTACATCATCATGTAAGGAATCAATATCTATATCTAAAATAGATTTATCTGTATCGAACTCTACTCCTAAATACTCCCATCTATATTTTAAAGCTGTTTCTTCTGTATTATAAATTGGTCGAGGTCTGATACGCTTTCTATTATTATCTTGACGTTTTATGATACGAATAACGACACTTTCTCCTTCTTTAAAATTCGTAAGCTCATTTGCTGTTAATAGTGGGCGTTGATCTAGACCTTCCGTTTTATTTTTATCAGTAGAAAGACCTTTTCCACTTCGGGAAGGTAGATTAATTGTTTGATTCCCCAACTTTTTGGACACTTTTTCGGCTGTTTCTTGATCGTTTGTTAGAATGTAGATCGTATTCCCACAGTTTCCATCAATGGTATCTGCATCTTCTCCATATTTATTTTTTAATTGTGAATATGCTTGAATGATTAGATTAAAACGGATATTTCTACCGAGACAAACCGTAATAATATTCGCCATTCCTTCAATACTCGGCATATTTCCAAACTCGTCGAGGAAAAAAACCACCTCACGGTGACATTTCCCTCCACGAGCAAGGGATGCACCTTTAGCCAATATAAAATAAAGCTGTCTTACGAAAATTGAAGCAATCACATGATTCGAAGAATCAAAGTCTGGTGTAATCATAAAAATAGCCACTGGTTTATCGAAATAATCCACTTTTGTTACTTGCATATCTTCATTTTCTTCTACTACTTTAAATTCTGTATGACCCGTCTTTTCATCTATTTTCGTAATAGAAATAACGGTTTTAGTTTGAGGATTTTCCTTTTCATTACATTGAATCGTATCTCCAACTTTTATTACTTTCTTAAAATCTAATGCAAAACGTCCTGTAATATCTGCCTTGATAGACTCCTTTGAGCCATCCGGAAATACAATTTCTACTCGTTTTCTTGGCGTTACTTTTCCTTTTATCGTTTTTCCAAAACCAACACGTTTCAAATCCACACTATTTTTCGCTGTCATTTTAGCAATTTCATCAAATGTAAAAATAGAAAGCCCATTCATTGTTTGGGTGAAAATCCCACCTCGTGTCGTTCCTTTTGAGAAGTTCGAGGTTGCATATTGCATTTTCGCAACACTATCCGCTGGTAAGCCTTCAAAGTATAAATCTAATGCATTTTGTGGATCGGCTTCCGGATCTACGATTACCTCTTTTGAACCAAGTTCTGATAACATATTTGCAACTGCATACATTGTGATTTTTTCTTCTGTACCTTCCGCAATACATTTATCTGTAACTGCTAATATCATGGCGTTACACAAGCTCATAGCGCACTGTTGCCAAAAAGGATCTTTTACAGTTGGGTTGTAATACAAAGTGTGAGAGAGTGTTTTGCATAATGCCTGTGCCGTTGAATAATCCCCATCTTTATAGGCATCTTTGACAAGCTGCAACAAGTTATAACTCATAGAATCAAGAGGGTTTAACAAATTCAAGACTTCAATGTGATACCCTCGTTTTTCCAAAGTTTCTTTTGAGGCACTAAATAGTTCGCCTTTGGGATCGTTCAGTATTAATGATGGTTTATGTTCCGCTCTAGAATAGACATCAATTGTAGGAAATACAAAAGTTTCCCCTTTACCAGAGCGTGTTGTACCAATGGCTAAATTGTTTACCGGGCTATCATCAATAAATACCTTGTCACCTAGTCGTGAGATAACAACGCCACCGCCACCTTTAAACGATTCCTCTCTATCGGGTACAGCTCGGTATTGCTTTTTCAGCTCTTCAACTGTTGTAAAACGACTAGATCCTTTCTGATGATTATTTAAGTTTTTAAAGGAAGATTTCAATTTATACACCGTTCTTGCAATGGTTCCAATCACTACAAGGAAAACAAGCATGTAGTAAATTGGATGCTCTGCAATTGGCATCCGAAAAAGAAATCCTACCTCTATATAAAATGGTTTGGGATGTAATAAGTCACTAAATGTTGTTTCTATCAGCTCTAAAGATAAGTTGAGTAAAAAATTAGCGATTAAAAACATTCCAACAAACAAAAAAGTACTCAATGGAATGAGTACTTTTTTTTCAGCTAACTTATATTTAATTGAAATTTCATCCTTGTACATGGGTAAGCGAATCCCCCTTTAAACTGTTACATCTGATTTTGACTCTTTTTTATTTAATTCTGTCGGCTTCTCTGGATTTGTTGGTTTCTCCGGTTCTGTTGGCTTTTCTGGATTTGTTGGTTTTTCCGGTTCTGTTGGCTTTTCTGGATTTGTTGGTTTTTCCGGTTCTGTCGGCTTTTCTGGATTTGTTGGTTTTTCCGGTTCTGTCGGCTTCTCTGGATCTGTTGGCTTCTCTGGATTTGTTGGCTTCCCTGGATCTGTCGGTTTCTCTGGATCTGTTGGCTTTTCTGGATCTGTTGGTTTCTCTGGATCTGTTGGCTTCTCTGGATCTGTTGGCTTATCTGGATCTGTTGGATTCTCTGGATCTGTTGGTTTCTCTGGATCTGTTGGTTTACCTGGTTCTGTTGGTTTTTCCGGTTCTGTCGGTTTACCTGGTTCTGTTGGTTTTTCTGGTTCTGTTGGTTTACCTGGTTCTGTTGGTTTTTCCGGTTCTGTCGGTTTCTCTGGATTTGTTGGTTTTTCCGGTTCTGTCGGTTTCTCTGGATTTGTTGGTTTTTCCGGTTCTGTCGGTTTTTCCGGTTCTGTCGGTTTCTCTGGATTTGTTGGTTTTTCCGGCTCTATTGGTGGTTTTGGTTTTTCTGTCCCTGTATTTTCCGTATTACTATTCTCACCCTCCGTTATAATTGGTGGGTTCACAATTGCATCTGGTTTCTTCTCTGGTGGAAGAATATCTCCTATACTCGCTAAAGAAGAATCAATATTTTGATTGCCAAATGCAAAGTGATCTCCATTCACGGTGACTTGTGGCTTATTATCTGTAATAGCTGCAATCACATTATCTTTTGCTGTATCTTGAATTGCTTTATCTGTCGTTTCTTTATCAAAGAGTGCTAGAACACGAGAGGTGGTTTCATCTCCATTTTGAAGATTACTTACAATGGATTTTTCTTTAAAATTAATTTTCGATTTATCAAGCTCTTCGAGAACATAAGCAACTTCATTATCCTTACTTTGAATTGCATTCTCTGTAATTGCTTCGAAATCTTGTTTGTTCAGATTTTCTTTCTTTTCCTCCGGCTTATTCTTATCTACCTTTTTTGTAATAGCTGTTTTACTTTTGGATGATTCCTTACTTCCAAACCAACTGCAACCTGTCGTACTTAATATCAATGAACCACCAAGAAAAACAATTCCCATTTTTTTGTACAGATTCTCATAATTTAAAGGCATGTTATTCTCTCCCCCTTAGATGTTCTGTAGATCTTTATCAATTTTTTCAATCTTAGCTTTCTTTTCCTCTTCATTTATCGTAGATTGTTGAATATCTCGTTTCTCTAATTCTTTGATCTCTTTCATTACGTTTTTATTTCCTTGTGTTTTGGCAAAGGAATAACAATCTTCATATTTTTTTAGATGTACAAAAGCTTCAACAATGAGCTTTTCACGTCTACCATCCATATTGACTTTCCCCTTAAGTTTGATTACCTCCTCATATTTCTTATTAAGCGCTGCCTTTTCAAAGTCGATTACATCATTTTTGACATCAATTTCATTGATTTTATTCATGTTGTCTATCCCAATAAAATAAGCAACCACACTTTCTGCAAATTTAGGCTCATATTGTAATGCCTTATTTGCCTTTCCGTTTAATAAATAAGTAAATAAAACTGCCTTCTGACTATCTTTATCTAATTCTGTGTAATTGACCTTATCGAAGTATTTAACGGCTTCTCCATACTGTTGAATGGCTGCCTGTTGTAATCCTTTTACTACATATTGTTCAGAACCAGCATTTGCACTCGAAACTGGTTCGGAAGAGAATAACTTAAAGGCAAATATGGCACCAGCTCCAATTAACACTACGCTTCCTATGACACTCGCAATAATCTTGAATCCTTTTCTATTTCCCTTTCCAGGCTTTACTTGTGGCTCTATTTCATCCGATGGACGATAAGAGGGTTCTTCCGTTCTTTCTGGTAATTCTTCTTGATATTCATATTCTTCATGAAAAGGAGAATCATTGATTTCTCTTTCTAACGTTTCTAACAGTTCCTTCTTTTGTTCCTCTTGTTCCGGATCTAATTGCATCACATTCATTTTTTTAGAAATGTGATCAAAAATATGATCTGCATATCTCGAACCAAGTGATAATGTACCGTTATAAATTTCATTAGAATGACCGTCTAACAAATCGAAATCA
This sequence comes from Bacillus cereus group sp. BfR-BA-01331, assembly GCF_022663915.1. Taxonomy (NCBI): domain Bacteria; kingdom Bacillati; phylum Bacillota; class Bacilli; order Caryophanales; family Bacillaceae; genus Bacillus; species Bacillus cereus group sp. BfR-BA-01331. Next base: position 46,345 of record NZ_JAKUGJ010000019.1, on the reverse strand, counting down.
ATATGTTCTTGACGCCCTGCCTCTCTATAAACTCGTTCTAATCGCTTCGTTAAGATATAAGCTTCATGAAACGAATATTGCTTACCCGACTCAATTTCTGTTCCATTGCTACTCTTAAAAATGACAAACATGGCTTCTCCTTTCTTCCGTTTGATTTATATTTATTTTCATTTCGATTGATCTCAAAATGCATAGTACAAAAAAGAACCTAATACAAGGAAGACAGCAAATAAAAACGCTAATGGTAAAAGGTCTCTTAACAACCTTCCTAAAAAATCAAAAGCTCGCTCAGTTGACACCATACACATGAAAATAAAATAACAAACAGTAAATGTTAACATAGCTATCAATGCCACGATCAAGTAGAATCCTACTGGATTACTATAAAACTCTTTAAAGGACTGTATAATAAATCCCATAATCCGCCCTCCTTTTTGTATCAGATTCAAATTCCAATAAAAAAAGGCAACAAAAAAAGCCATACCCTTTGCATAGCTCCCTCATTGCCTTAATTATATTTTTTCACTATTTCCTCCAGAAAAACGGGAATAAGATCTGACCAAATTTAACATTAGTATTTACGCTTTCCGCTAAGTATTGGCATCCCATTACAATAACGAGTCCGACTGCTCCACCAATAAACCACCAAATACATTTATGTCTCCCTCGTTCCCCTCCCCATATTAATTGGTAAGCGCCAAAACAAAAAACAATTGCTGTACTCACCATTGCTCCTCTTTGCATCCATGTAACAAATGAATTCCCTGTATTAATTAGACCGTCCATCGCATCACCTAACACTAACATTTGAGCTATTGTTTCCAACATATACATTCACTCCCTTTTCATTTTTAGATGCTTATACATTACTAAGTTGACTTGATTCATTCGCTTTGCTGTCTTCTTTTACTTCTGTTGCTGTTGCCTTATAAGCTTGTAAAGCTTTCATTACTAAATCTTGATTTTCTTCAATGTATTTCTGATGATGTAAATGAAGCCAATGGTTATAATCCTGACCATTGGCTCTTAATAGGTTTGCTACCATATCTTTTTCTTTTCTTAACTCTCTTTGTGAAATCGTCACTATATCACCACCTTTCAATGATTATGTGATTACTTCTGATATTGCTCTTTGCAATTTTTAACAAAAAAACTAAGTTCACTTTCAAGTTCTGATGGTTTAATTTGTGGAATTTTAATATCTTTTTTTAATTTTCCTTTTTCATAATATGCTAGTGAATCTCTTTTTTGAGATAATCCCCAATCATACGGGTTACTTGAACCTGGTATATCTTTACCCTCTTCATCTAATTCTTGTACCTGGACTTTTTCTTGTTGAGCTACTTTTTTTACAGCATGAAGCCAATCTTCTCTCTTTTTCTTAGTGGAATTTAACATAACAAAACCTGTGCCATCCTCACTCATGAACTTCTTCATTTCTAACGGACTAAGTTCCATTACTTCCCCTTTTCCCGAACCAAAGACAAATGTTGAACCAATACCAATTGCAATTAACAGTCCAACAACAGCGGAAATGATCCACCCTTTACGACTCATGCATGTTCCTCCCTATGTCATATTTTTATAAGCGATTTTGAAGTGTGATGAGACACATCTAAACTTCAACATCTGTCTTTATTTTATAACATTTAAAGGAAAGTGGGATAGAAAATGGAAATATCATTTATGGCTGGAATGACGAACCCTGTATTGGTATGCATATAGAAACTAACCCCGACCTAGCTTCTATATGCCCAATACCGCACTACGTATTTTGGCATGAACGTAGAACCTTATGTATCTACTGTTTGTATGGTTTATCGCTTCTTTAGAATGTCAAAATGGGATATTCCTCACGATCACTAGCGCAAACAGATTTTTGATACAATGCATTTCCAATGGTCACAGATATGAGTTTTACGTGCGCACTCTTCTAACGATAATCGTATACCTAACCCCTCTAGTGACCGTTTCAAGGGAGGCACGCATATATATTGAAAGCCGTATATCATCCTTCTACATCATTACTGAAAGGAAGATATACGCAATATATATCTAAATTGTCAAAGAGCAAATTACTTTGTGCTATGTTCTCAGCACACTTCAAAATCGCTTTTTTTATTTACACTTTTGTTTTACGGCTACTAATTCCGCTTGTTTATGTTTCCTTTTTGCGATCAAGTTTTGATGTTCGTCTCTGACAGAACGCACTTGATAATAAATTTGAGCTACATTTTCAATGCTTCCTGTGTTATTTTCAATTGCGATGGTACCTTTCAGTTCGTATGTTTTTCCATCAAAAGTTTTAACACTATGAGCTTGTGATGCGGCAATATCATAAAATGTGAGTCTTTGTTCTTTTCCCATATGAACGCCTCCTATTTTTGATAAGGAAGGGAGAAAAATACTTCTCCCTTGTATAGTTTTCTAGCCATCTAGATAGAATGAAATAGTGAACGAGTGCTTTAAATCATGCTAGGATTGTTGTATTATACGAGGTTATGATGCGTTGTGCTGCCTCTTTTCCGTATATGTGCTGTAATGCGGATTGAGATTCAACTACGATTGAATGCTGAATGTGGTATGTTGCGCTTTCTTTTAAAAACTGCTCCATATGAGGGATTGGGTACAAATCATATTGATGAAATACCAGGTGAATTGGTCTTATATTCTTGCATTCTGTTAGATACTGAAGAAAATTTGATAATGCTTCTCCTCTCTCTTGATACGTACTTCTTTCCGTTTCTATACTGATATACACAACTGACTTTTGTTTTAAATCCACTTCAAGCGTTTCATAATTAGTTAGCAAATCATGTTTGATGATGTGATATCCTTGTTTTTGTTTTTCATGATGTGTATCTTCAAAAAAAATGCCTTTCGGATCAAAAATGAAAATAAAATCATCGTTTGTTTCTTCCACACCTTCTATGACCGATTTATAAGCCCCAAATCGAGCTTTTATCACACCTGTAACCTTTTCCCCTTCATTCATCTCTTTCAACGCTCTAATCACCTTTGTATAATTCTTAGCTACGCCTAACATGTATTGCACTCCTTCCTATTTCATTTTCCTCTTCTGACTACTACTGAAACCAAAAATACTCTTTTTGTTCCTCTTGCTTTTCACGTTGATGTTTTTCAAGAACGTATAGCAAAGTGATAGTTATCGCATCCCTTGTTTCTTTTGAATAAAGACCTAGTTCGTGGAAGATATGATAAGCTGGATGCTCATTCTCAAGCGAATGTACTACCTCTACCAAGTTCGCTTCACTCTCATACATTTTTTCCGTGAACTCAATAACTTTTTTCACATCTAGGTAATATAGGTTTTTATGACGTTGATCCAGATACAAAATACTTCCTGCCAATAATTTTGTAGCGGATTCTATCCAATAATCATGTTGCTTTAATGGTTTAATTACAGTTTGAGCGATTGAAACTGCTTGCATCAATTCTTCAGGTAACCAAGCACTCTTGCGCCGCATAACGCCTTCCCCAGGTTTCCCTAAATTTTTCATTTTACCGACGTAAATTTCTGACATTTCATTTCATCTCCCTCTCGGTTTCTTATATCTTGCTCCCTATCCAAAAAACAACTGTCCAAATGGGAATTACGAGTATACATGCATTACGAAATCCAATAGCAAAGCCTAACGGATTTTCGTCTACTTTACTAAAATGAGATTGGTATTTTGTCATATACTATTAGTCCTTTCACGATTGAGCTTTTTTTCGATTTCTTACTGCAAATACAGCTCCAATTAAGCCAAGTGCGACACATACAAGACCAATCCATTTTATGTATGGATTTTCGGCTTTACCGCCTGTTGTCGGAAGATAAGTTTCGATTTTCTTTGGTGTTTGTTCTAGTTGTGGTTTCATAACAATCTGTTGTGGTTTCTCTAGTTGTGGAATGACAGGTTTTTCAGTTGCTTTTGGTTGTTCCGGTACCTGTGGTTGTGGCGCTTCTGGTTGATCTGGTTTTTGTGGTTGTTCTGGTTGTGGTGTCTCTGGTGTAGGTGGTGTCGGTTTCTTCTGATCCTTCACCGTGTGCTTAATAATTTGACCATCCTCTTTAATTTCAAAAGGGAATACTTCTTCATTCAGTAAATATCCGTCTGGTGCGAATGTTTCTTTATATGTGTACTTTCCATATGGAAGTTTGAATTTTGCAATGCCGTTTTCATCCGTTTTTCCTTTTGCAACTTCAAAGATCAATTTTTGAATCATTAATTCTATTTGAATTACTAGTTTTTTTTACTATAATTAAACTTATATGGTTACTTTGGAACTTTATTTAGTAACTTTAACTTTTTTATTTATTCTCGAACTCGGTAGTACGTTGGTATAAAAAAGTATTCGACCGGTTTATTAAAAAACTTAGCAATTTTTTCTGCTCTTTCGGAATTAACACTTGTTTTTCCCTTCTCAATCGCATGAAGAACTTGAGGTTTAATATTAACTTTTTGACCGAGTTGTGTTAAAGAGTAATCTTTTGATTGCCGTTCACTTAACAACATAAGTATTAAATACCTCCTCTCGATTAGTACAAATTAAGTATACATCACTTTTAAAGTGAAAAACAAGTAAAATTTACTAAAAATTAAAACATTTTAGTTTTTTTTACTAAAATATATATACAAATACTATGTATTATATACTCGTTTTAGTGTTATTAACATATTCAGAATATGAATTTATATGAAAGGACTAAAAATATGAATATTTTTAGCGAGCGTTTACGAAAATTACGCCAAGAACGTAGTTGGTCAATGAAGGAGTTAGGGGAAAAATTAAGTGAAGTTGTAGGATCTTCTTTTAGCTCTGCATCTGTTTCGAATTGGGAAAAGAAAGGATCTGAGCCCCCCTACAATATCCTAGCTGCAATAGCACAAATTTTTGATGTCAGCGCTGATTATTTAATAGGAATAAGTGACACAGCTACTCTAAATAATGAAGCACCTACAGAAAAAATTGAGCATAAACAAGATATAATTAATAATGTAGAATTATATTTGACGATAAGTGAACATGAAAAAAAACAAGACATATATGAAAAAGTAAAAGAGTTACATCAAGAAATTCTTTTATTACCTGATGAAAAACAAGAACGCTTAGAGAAAGAGCTGACTGAATACCTTAGATTTTTTGGATACAAATATGATCAATTACATATAGACTTTGTTAATTTCACCAATTATCTTCAACATGAACTCCAAAAAAAGGTCTCTAAATATTAGAGACCTTTAGTTCGTATAATTTACGTCTTAATTTAATTGAATTAATCAACAAACAACCTATTTAAGTAAAAAATACTAATTATTAGATTGATATTCTATCTTAATAGTTATAAAATTAATGCATAAATAAATTTATCGTTTAAATTATTACAAATAAAAAAACCCTACCACAAGCCATTTTTAATTGATCTATCAGTTTGGCCGCTGAATCAATTAAAAATCCTAAGAGAGTAGGGGTTTTATCCATATCAAAATATATATTATCTAGAACCATTATAGCACCTAATATATATAATGTGAATAAAAACCTCTACTTTTCCAGCATTTTTCTGTTTCTTTGTGGTGGAAAAAAATAGGAGGTTTTTTCCGTGTTATTAAACAACTTTTTGCTTAGTCGAGCAAAAGCTGAATTAAGTCCTCGAATTAAACATTTATCCAAATCACCGGGAACTATTAATCAATCAATCAAGAAAGTTACTACTTATATTGATAATATTGTCCATGAAGATGAAGGTGTTACCACAAGAGATTACCTTACCAAAAGACAGTTCGAAGCCTTTGAGACTGTTTTATCTTATTTAGTACAAGAAGGATATAGCCAAGTTAAACAAGATCGTATTAGCAAAAAATCTGGCATTTCAAAGCCTGTTATAAACTTTGTGTTTAATTGGTTGCAAGATTTAGGAGTATGCCAACAAATAAAGGTAAGACGGCATGGAAAAATCGCTCCTTCCGTTTACATCTTAACCATACATAATAACTATTTAAAAATCATTGAATACTTCAAGGTGAAATGGGCTTTAGCTATTGATATATGCTCTACTTTCACAGAGTTTTTAAAGAAGAAAACTTCACAAGAAAAAAGTGAATCTGAAGATGAAAATCAAATATCTGTTTCCTCTAATGGATTAGATATTTTTGATATTAAAACGGAAAAAGAATTACAATCTGAACCTACTTCTACTCAGAAGCGAGAAGAAGACTTAAACACTTACTTAAGTGAAGATCAGAAAAGAGCTTACCACCATATAATGTGTCAACGTGTAACAAATTTAACTGAAAATGAAGCTTATGTCATTGCTTTAAGATTGCCACCAGATTTAGATAACTTAGAAACGTCTGGTGAGTGGGCTTTTGAAGAATCTGTTAAATGGTTTAGAGATAACAAAGCTGATTATAGCGCTCCGGCTCATTTTATGAAAATGTTTAGTGAGAAATTAAAGTTTTATCAAAAACAAAGAATAAATGAATCTCAAAAACGTCTTACAAATACGGGGATAGATAAAAAGAATAATAGTACAATCCCATTCGATTTATTCAAAAAAATGCTTGTTCCGAACCCGTAAACCTTATTTTTCAAAAAATAAATATCATTTAGCCTTGCTTGAAAAAATCACACATAGCAAGGCTATTCGTCATGTCATTATTAATCCTCCACTTTCTTCAAGTTTCTTCAAATGCTTAAAGAAAAAATATCCTGATTTTGCATCGAGAACTTTCATTTTCCGCTTAAAGTTCTAGTAAAAAAACCTTCCCTTTTAAAAATAAAAATCCCAAAATTTACTCACATATTAACTTAGAAATTTACTAAGCTAAAATTCTAAATCGCTTGTAAGACTAAGAGTCAAAGGCTATATTTTATTTCTAATGTTTTTATTGGTTTTATTTTTTAAAACAAGATTTAATAAATAAAGTAATTTCATTTTCAAGTTGTATTTTAAAAGTGAATTTTGTCACTCCTTAGGGAGGAAATACTTTTTACTGATGATAATTACAGCACCTTTAAAATAATTCAAATATCTTCCCTATAAATTTACAATTTGATACACATTACAAATTCGATTATTTAAATTTTTGTGGAAAACACATACGTTTTAATTTTAAATAGCAATTTTTAACGAAGTTTAGGGATTCTCTATATATAGAAAAAAATTTAAATTATAGGAGTTTTAACAATTAATGTGGAAGCGTTCTATATAAAAAATAAAGGAGGGCGAACAGTTGCAAGAACGCTCATTTTGGACAAAAGATGTTGCCGAACACTTAGAAATAGGTACAAGTACGCTTAGGAAATGGTGTATAGCTTTAGAACAGGAACAATATTCTTTTGTAAAAGGTGCAAAAAATAGTCGTGCTTTTGTTCGAAAAGATATTAAAGTACTAGAACAGATGAAAAAGCTGATTCAAGAGGCTGGAATGAGTATTGAAGGAGCCGTGAAGGTTGTTTTATCTGTTCCTTTGGCTGAAGTTGAAACGGATAACGATCTAGAAGACGATAACAGAACGCCTAGCGTTCTATCAGAGAACATAATGAATTTTCCTAAAGGTTTTATAGAAAAATTACTTCAAGAACAGATATTACTAAAAGAGAAAATTCAACAGCTCGAACGTATTGAAGTCATGAATGCCGAACGGTTAGAACGCATGGAGAACAGATACAACGAACGAGATTCATTACTATTAACACATGTTAGAGAGATTCAAGAAACTAAACAACTTATAGTAGCATCTCAAAACAAACAAAAGGAAAAAAAGTGGTGGGAATTTTGGAAATAACACATTTAAAGTAATTTATTTTAAATCAGAATAAATTACTTTAAATTAACCAGATGTTCTTTTTTTGAAGTAACACCTCAATAATAAATTATTTTAAATGAAAATAATTTATTTTGATTTAAAATAATTTATTTTCATTTATTTTCGTTGCTTTTTCCGGTAAATTATAGTAAAATGTAATTAAGATAAGTTTAAATGATTTAAAATGAATTCTTTTCAATAAGAAAGGGGTAATATAAATGAAATTCAATTATTTTGTAGAAGATGATAATGGGAATTCCGAGAAGAAGATTACAATTAATGGAGAAATGATGAAATTTCCAAACACATATAGTTATGTGTATAAAGAGCCTGTTCCGCAAGATAAAAAAATTGAAGAATTAGTGCATGGCTTAATTCATAATATGGATGTTACTGTTAATTCATCAGCTTTGAAAGGTCAAGTAGCTCAAAGGGTGTTTGTAGGAGAACGTGCCATTCGCTCTGGTGAAGATCTTCAGAATCTTAACATTAAATCAAACCGTGGTAAGCATAGACAAGATACTACAATTATGACAACAGTTAGTGCAATCGCTTGTCGTTCGGTTCAAGATATGTTTAAAGATCAAAACTCTATAGAAGAAGGCACAAATATAGAAGCAATTGTTTCGATGGTTACAGCTTTACCAGCTAGTGAATGGACGAAAGAAAAAGCAAAACAACTCTCTGAAAGATTTACAAATAGTAGTCACCATGTAACGGTAACTGTGGGTGATTTGAGAGTTTATGTAACTTTGAAATTTGATAAAGTTATTGTTGTACAAGAAGGGACTATTGCTCTATTTGCTTTAATCGAGGATGGTAATGGGAAATATAGAAATGATGACATATTTAATGAGTTTAAAGAAACTTATGATATGAAAGATATAACGGGTGAATACTTCCAAGAAAAACGTCTTCTACACATAGACATTGGTGATGGAACAACAGAATATGTTGTTACAAAAGGCTATGATTATGATAATGATCACAGTTCGGGAGAAAGACATGGTATAGGTCATGCGATTGAACGTGCTAAAAAAGATTTCGAAGATGAATGGGGTTTTTCTATAGAAAGACAAGAATTTGCCGGATATCTAAAAGAAGAGCATCCTAAATATTATGAAGATGCTAAAAAGTTCTTAGCAAGAGCTAAATTTAATTTAGCTGATGAAGTGTTAGATACTGCGGAAACTAAATTACAAGACTTAAAATATGATGTAGAAGTCGTTGTTGTCTATGGCGGTGGAAGTATTCAATTAAAAGAAAATCTTTTCGAGGATTTAAAAGAAATTTGTGATTCTAAAAAAATTAAAATATTATGGATTAATCCTAAGAATTCAACGGAAATGAATGTAAAGGGCATGACAGTATTTAGTTCAATTGCACTTCAAAAAGAACAAGTAAAATAGGTGATTATGATGGCTAAACCAAAAGCGATTCAAATTCCATTATCGGAGAAAATGCGTCAAAGATGTCCAGAACTATTTGTTTGGATAGAATCACAGGAAAACCCTAATGAAGCTACAAGAAAGGTGTTAGAACATTTTATATCGTTATACGGGACACAAAGTGTAGATAACGAAGAAATAAAGCTTGGAATGGCTAAAGACTTGTTAAGTGCAAAAGGCATGCTACAAGGAGATATCCCAAGAGGTTTGCCTTCCAAATCACCTTTAACATACAAACAGCCAGAAGAAGCTAATGTAATTGAAGAAGTTGAAGGCGTAATCGGAACCTCAAATGAAGAAAATCAGCCGAAAGATGTTCATATTGAAAAATCGAAAGAAAAAATTCAAGAAGATCCAGTAAATAAGCCTATAGAAAGAAATATAGATATCAACAAGTGGACGAATTAATATTTTTTAAAAATGAACTTTAAGAGCAACATTTTTATGAAAAGAAGCAAAAAACAACAAGATGCATAATGACATGATGGAGTGCTTACTTATTAGAGAAGGCACTCCATTTTTGTATTTTAAAGAAGAAGTAGTTTTTTCAAATACATACTTTTATACAATGAAAGTGGTGAGTTTATGGAAATGCCAAGTAGTAAACAAAAAAAGCGCCCTCAAATTTTTAATTCTTTGCTATTTTGGGTATTTATTCTTATTGCATTGTTCTTATTTAAATCAGTTTTTTTACAAATCATAGGTATTATATTGATTATTGCTTTTACTTGTTTAGGGTTTTATTATCTTGGTTATTTGTTGTTTGGCATAATATCCTTAATTATAGTTGTAGGTAGTGTTATATTTGCCATATGCATTTTAGGATATTTTTTATAATATTGAAGCGTAAAAGGAATGTGGATTATGGAAAAGTCCCCAGTGGAATTTATTATTATATCTCCAAATAGTGAAGTGTATGAACCGGATATTGTATACATTACAGCAAAGACCCCTGATGCTGCTATCAAACAAGTGGAAAAAGAGATCGAGTCCAGAATGGGAAAATATTATACATATAAAGTTAAAATTAGTATCCAAAATAAGGAGGAGCAACTTTCCTTATTTTAAAAGATTTTAATAAAGTAAATTAAATCTAAAATTTATTTTCTGTGTAAATTAAAATAGAGGGGATTATCCCCCTCCATTTCCATGTGCATATTGAACAATCAGGTCTTGGGCAACTTTGCTTACCGGAGTTTGTACACTAAATATTAAAGCCACAGCTATTAACAGTCCAATAGATTTATGATGTAGTTTCTTCATTTAAATCACCCTTTTTAAATATATTCTTCATTTTCCTGGACAACTCGAAATATTCGCACGATTTAAGGTAGTTCTTTTGTTCATAATACTTATGCGCTAAATGCTCTTGATATTCCTTAGTATACTCTGATATTTTTTGTTTTTCAAAATATTCAATACCTTCTAAAATAATATTTTCTAATTTTGAAGCATCTACATCATCATTTAATGCTTGTAAGATGCGGAAATGATGTAAATACTCTTCGATACCAAGATTTTTACAGATGTTTATCCCTCGCTCAATACGCTCACAAGCTACATCCTTTTCGAGTAATTTAACGTATTCCCTTGCCTCAACGAATAAAGCTTTGTAGTTGTTTAACATCTTTTTATTAACTTCTGAAAGAAACTGAATTGCTAAATCGGGACGATCCTGTTTAGCATGCATTAAGGCTATGTTTTGTTTTACCATTAAGATGAAGGTCTCTTCTTTAATGTTTTTGAAGGCGTTTAACGCTAATGTATAGTACTTGTTCGCAAGTTCAAATTCATCCAAATCTGCATAAGTTAACCCCAAAAGATTATTACAAAAAGCAACGTTATTTTCACATTCAGCATATTTAGAAAATATTCTTTTAGCTTTTGATAATTCTTGTAAGGCTAAAAAACCTTTGTATGTTTCATAAAATTTATATCCTAACATATAATGAAATTCAGCAACCTCTAATTCGTTATTGATATATTTTAATAATAATTCTGCCTTATCATAGAATTTTTGGGAAGATTGATAATTTCCAATTGCGTTATAGTAAATCGCTTTGAAAAAATGATAATAATATGTTAAAGAATTATCTTGTGGTATATCAAAAGTCTCAATAATGTCAAAACTGTCAGTAGAAATTCCTAGATTATTAAGTAGATAATTGTGCCGAAAATCTATGAGGTAGTAATGTAACATCAAAATTTCATCTTCTTTAAATTCATTTATAACTAAGTCAATCTTATCTTTTAAACTAATCGCCGCATCAAGATCTCTTGCTCGAATTTTAAAGTACCATTCATTTAAAGTTTGTAGCACTTGTTCATTCCCTTTCACATGAACGTTCATATATTTCTCCTCCATCATCCCATAATCCCGTAAAATAAAGGGAATATTCTTATAATATATAATACCAAATAATGCAACTGTCCATATTACTAAGAAGCATTTTTCAATAATTAACTGAATATTCAATTTATTAATATTTTTAATAATATCTCCTATGGTATTAAATTGTAAAAGGAATGAGGAGTATGGAAAAATACAAATTTAATTTTCATCTTATATCCTATTATATATAAGGTGAAATTTAGTATCCCCACTAATGATGATCAATTTTCCTTATAAAAAAAGTTCCTTCGGAATGAAAGAACTTTTTTTATGTCAAACTAGTATCTTTTCTTACTTCTATTCTTTTTAATAAATTCATAAATTTTATCCATAACAAACGTTTCTTTTTCTTTCCAAATAGCTTCAGCTTCTTCTAATGTAACTACTTTCACCAATTCTTCGATTGTTGTATTTTCAACTAAAAAGGTAGCTACAGCTCCGGTAGATGTTGAATATTTACGGATAACTGAATCTATAATGTTATCAATCTCTAGTACACTTTTATTATGGGACTTATTTTCAATTTGACTATTTGAGCTTGTTCTTTCTTTTTCTGACAGTTCTTTTAATCGGGAATTTAGAATGAATTCTACATAACCAATTGGGGAATCAATATCTGTACGAAAACGTATATCCTCAATTATCTCTAATACAATTTCTTTATGCTCTTCCCATTTCTTAAACACTTTAGGAAATACTTTTTCTTTACACCGTTCTTCAAATCTCTTAATTTTTTGTTCGAATGTATTCGGTTGTTGAAATTGATCTAATTTTTTTTCAAAACGAACTAAATCGGTATCTTTCTTTTTCTGGCTACGAATAATGAATCTAACTTTTTGTACTTTCCTACCTAATTTAATTTCTTCAAACTCAAAGGAAATATCTGTTTTTTGTTCTAATTCTTTTTGAGAAGGTTTCAATACACGCTGTTTAAAATTCGCATAATTAGGGTATACATCCATTGCATCTAAGTAATACCTTAAATTTTCAAGACTAATTGTACGTTCCTTTAAATCTTCATATTGTTTAAGTAGCTCATAAATACGTATAGCATATGTACTTTTTAATTTAACAACGTTAGCCAATCTATAGCTTGTAAACTTACTGCTTAATTCTAATAGAAATGGCTTTAATAAAGGATCGAAACGCATATCAATTGTTCCTTTATTTCTGTTATAAATTGCTGAAGATAGCCAAGATACTTGTATCAGCTCTTCCCCTGCCCGGATTTCAATTACTTTCGATAATAATTCCTTTGTAATTTTACTTAGCTCAGTATATTTAGTCGATCCACTTAAGCCAAGTAGATCGTGAAATTGTCTAATTGGGAATGTATATGTTTTAAAATCCCGATCATTCGGCTCAATATTACTAGCCAAACAAAGCAACATTTTTTGCTCAACCAAATTTAAACGCGAATTTGCTTCAATCAAAGTATTCGATTTTGAAACAATATTATTCTCTTTAATTTGTAAATCTTGATTTATAGACATACTTACATACGTCCTTTCTTTACTACTACACTAACTATAACAAATATATCGCCTTTGTTATAGTTGATTTTTTATCGAACCTCACGCTTTACTTTTGCGAGCTAAATAGTTTCAAATAAAAGAATTATGTAAATCACTACATATTAAGAGCTCAGTGGAAGACAATTCATAGTTGTATATTTTACAACCATTTTTGTTATAGTTAAGCAACCAATTTGTTATCTTTACAACCATTTTTGTTATAGTTAAGCAACCAAATTTGTTATCTTTACAACCATTTTTGTTATAGCAACAACCAAATTTGTTATCTTTACAACCATTTTTGTTATAGTTAAGCAACCGAATTTGTTATCTTTACAACCATTTTTGTTATAGTAACAACCAAATTTGTTATCTTTACAACCATTTTTGTTATAGTTAAGTGTCACAATCCCTTACATATCAACAGGTTTCGTACACCTAAAACATATAAACAAATAAAACATATAAAACAATTATTATATAAACAAACAAAACATATACTAATAATTTGAATGAATATAAATATAATATATAATCAATTTCTTAAAAAACATCCCACCTTCAAGTTATATGAAAGTTTATTTATATAACCAAATTTGTTATTTTTACAGCCATTTCATTAGAGAGCCCTCAATATATAAAATAAGGAAGAATAACTTTCCTTATTTTAAAAGATATTTCAAGATGAAGGAACTTTTTTCATGTAAAATATAAATAATATCAGCATTTTTCAGAAGAAGGTGATTTCTTGAATGAGCTTAGAATAGAGGATATTTATCAAGAGATTTTAGACGGTAAAAGAGCTAACTTTCCTTATTTTATTTGGAGTGAAAGTGATAATAAACAGTTTGCAAGAAGAGTCACAAAATATTTAATTGAAGTAATTTTAAATTGGAATACTGAGGAGATAAAAAAAAGTTGGAGTGGAAAAGTTATTAAAAAATACAAATTAGCCGGTATGGTAACCATAGTATACAATGCTAGTCCATATGCAATGTTAAATGATTTGTATCCAAACCGCTTCAAAGAATGGGAGCTAAAATATACTCCTAGTAATTTTTGGACAAAAGAAACAGCGATTGAAGCATTAAGATGGACTATTAAAGAGAAAGAAAAACTAACAGATGAACAATTATTAAGAGTATACAGCCAAAAATGGCTAGTGAAACATAAATTAGCTTCGCCATGCTATCTATTTTTTAATAGTAGTCCATATGCAATGTTAAATGGTCTATATCCGAACCGCTTTAAAGAATGGGAGTTAAGTTATACCCCTAGTAATTTTTGGACAAAAGAAACAGCGATTGAAGCATTAAGATGGACTATTGAAGAAAAAGAAAAGTTAACAAATGAACAATTACTACAAGTCTATGGTGAAAAATGGCTGCAAGAAAAACGAATGCTTACACCTTGTTGTAAGTATTGGAACTGTAGTCCATATGCAATGTTAAATGATCTATATCCAAATCGTTTTAAGGAATGGGAGCTAAAGAATGTTCCTTCAAATTTTTGGACAAAGGAAAAAGGAATAAAAGCATTAAGATGGACAATCGAAGTGAAAGAAGAGTTAACAGATGAACAGTTAAAAAAAGTTTACAATATAGCATGGATGAAAAAAAAGAGATTAATAACTCCTCTTTTGGTGTATTGGAATTTAAGCCCCTATATGATGATAAATGAACTTTATCCTGGGCGTTTCAAAGAATGGGAATTTAGTGTAGTCCCTAGAAATTTTTGGACGAGGGAAAAAGGATTGGAAGCATTACGTTGGACTATTGAGGAGAAAGAACAATTAACAGATGAACAGTTATTACAAATCTTTAATATTCAATGGTTGACGAGAAATAGACTAATGACGCCATTAAATAAACATTGGAATAGTTCCTATGAAATGTTAAACGATCTATACCCAAATCGTTTTAAAGAATGGCAACTACAAAAAGTCTCTAAAAACTTTTGGACGAAGGAAAAGGGATTGGAAGCATTACGTTGGACTATTGAGGAGAAAGAACAATTAACAGATGAACAGTTATTAAGAGTATATGATATAGAATGGATGAAAAAACATAGGATAGGTATGCCAGTATATGAGTATTGGAGTAACAATCCATATCTCATGCTGCACGAATTATATCCGAATAAGTTTCCAAGAGAAATTATGAAAACATACGTGTCAATTCGTAATTGGTTTATAGAGTTCTTTGAAACAGAAGAATTTTCAGAAGTACTAAATATTGTATGGGAAAATAGCTATGAACATGGGGATACCTTTGTTTTTGCACATGAAAAACAAGAAAAAGTTATTCAATTTTTTTATAGGATTAAAGGAGCTAGTTCTATCGAATCACGTTATAACGAATCTAAAGGAAGAAAAGAATGGTATTGTACACTAAGTAAATGGCATCCATTTATCTTGAAGTTAAAAGAGCTAGGTTGGAAGAATCCCGAAGACAGTACAAATAATTTACAAAATAGGTATATGCCTGTTAACTGAATGAAAGCGATGGATATCATATTTTCGAATAGAACCTGTATAGATTGCAAAACACTTTTCACATGATATAATATAAGTACAAACAAAGGTATATTCTAGTCAATAAAATCATACAATAAAAAAAGAGAGCAACATGCGCTAACATGTGCTCATCTTTTTACGTAACCATAGCCGTTAGGGTGATGGTTATCGTTTAACGTTTTGTCTTACGAGATCCACCCTTTTTCTTTTGCTTGCGACGGCGATAAGAAAGGGTGGATTTCTCGTTTTCTAAATACTTTTTCTTAAAAAGGTGAGCTATGCTTTCGCGTAGTACGCCTTTAATAATTTCTTTAAGAAATTCGAGAAATGTTTCCATGGCTTTTTCACCCCCTTCCCCCACTACAAGTGGAAAGAAGAGAAATGACAACCATGCACCCTAACTTTTCCGGTTACTAAGACATTATAGCATAGTTTCCGATTGTTGAAGATTATTGTCGAACGTCATTCTTAAATATAGAATGGCGTATTTTTTGTGTACAAATTCGAAAATACGAATCACCATCATATGTATTTAATGTATCTAGAAAACTATATGGATGGTGAGACTATGAGTCAGTATCAAATGTTATATAGCACTCCGTATCTCTACTCTTCAGAAACGCTCAGACAAATGTACAAAGGAACCAAGAAGGAAGAAAACATTTATACAATACGAGGGCACATGCTACGACATGAAGTATACCTGGACCGACAATACCGAGGTTACTATTATTTAAGTCAAAAAATCGAAGAAGATCTATATGGTGATGAACACGCTGTCTCCTGAAATGAGCTATTAGATGAATATCAACTTTTTAAGGATGGTAAAGGAGATTTGTCCATTAAACCAAAAGGATGGGGTTAATATGACAATCATTGGAGAACTAGGTATTGTATATGGCGTAACGGGAGCTTCAATTTTAGGAATAAAAATGCTGAAGAAGAAAGGTCTTTATCTTCCAGGTTGGTTGCTACGTGCGGGTCTTAAATGCCTACTAATTGGAACTGTTTGGTACGTTCTAATGGATATACTAGATGTGTTTCTACGTTAGTATTACATCGGGTAGTTGAAAATGATTATAATAGCGCATCTTAAACGGTTTTTTCTAAGCTTCCATACAGGCTCAACTACCTTAAGGAGGTATGGAGGGAATGTTGTCACTTTTATTAATTCCAGCAACCTTTATAACTGTAGCTTATTTTTATCAAAGTAACGGAATGAGTGATAAGAAAAAAATTGCAACTTTTTTTGAAATTGCAAAGATATGTGTTCAACATAAAGGTGAACTACAATACCCCATTTTTATAAAGGAAATAGAAGATGGCATAAGTATTAATTATGTTTATAAGTTACCACTCGGTGTACCTAGTCAACTTATCAAGAAGTTAGCCGAAGTATTAGAAGAAGGACTATATAAACCTGTTAAAATATCATTTCATCAAAGAGAGCTTCATATTCGCGTATTTAAGCAACAAATACCTGAAATATGGAATTGGTCTAAGGATTTGTTAAAAGAGCATACATGGAGAGTTATGATGGGGAGAGCGTTAGATAAACACATATATCATGATTTTGAGAAAACACCGCATATGTGTGTAAGCGGAATGACTCGTTTTGGAAAGACAGTATTTTTAAAAAATGTGATGACTAGTTTAATTTTGCAACAATCTCAACACGTGAAATTTTTTATTATCGATCTGAAAGAAGGGTTAGAATTTAGTCCTTACAAAGAACTATCCCAAGTTGTAGAAGTAGCTGAGAATCCGGAACAGGCGCTAGTCATGTTGGCTAAAGTACGTGAGAAAATGGTTAAACAAATTGAAGTAATGAAGAAGTCCTACTTTACTAATATCATAGATACATCCATAAAAGAGCGATGTTTCATCATAGTAGATGAAGGAGCAAATCTTTGTCCCACACAAGGATTACCTAAAAAACAACGTGATGTATTATTTTTATGCCAGGAGATGTTATCTGAAATCGCAAGAATAGGAGGTGGTTTAGGATTCCGACTCTTATTTTGTACGCAATATCCTACTTCTGATACATTACCAAGACAAATTAAACAAAATGCTGATGCGAAAATAGGCTTTCGATTACCAACGGCGGTCGCTTCACAAGTTGCTTTGGATGAACCAGGTCTTGAGGATCTGCCTTCCCTTCCAGGAAGAGCATTGTTTAAAACAGATCGGACGGAGGAAATTCAGGTACCTTATTTAAAGGATACAGACATGTGGAAGTTACTGAAGCAATACAAGGTGGTGAAACAAAATGAGGCATCAAACACTCAAACAGAAAGCCAGACAAATGGAGATTTTATACACTTTGAGTAAGTTAGATTTTGCAACGAGGAGACAATTACAAGCAATCCATTGTTTAGGAAGTATTCGAAATGCAAATCGTGTACTAAAAGATTTAACTCCGTTTTGTCATATTACTAAAATAGCTCGTGAGCATGTATATTATTTAAATAAAAAAGGACGTGATTTATTAGGAATTACGAGAGAAGTAAAGAAAAGTAGTCAATTACAGCACATATTAATGCGAAACGAAAGCTGGATGTGGCTCGGATTTCCAGAATGGAAAACAGAAAGACCTATAGAATTTTCAATTAATGGTCAACGGTATCAGATCATTCCTGACGCAACGTATTTTGTGGATAATGTCCCCCATTTCGTTGAAATAGATCGTATGCAACATATGAAGGCAAACGAACATAAAATACAGTTATATGGCCATATAACAGATATCTATAAAAGACAGAATGCTATTGTTCCAGTAATTATCTTTTTCACATTATCAGACTATCGGCAATCCAAATTAGAACAATATGCTGTAAAACAAAATGTGTTTATGAGAACGTTCGTGATGGACCACATATTCTAGGAATCTTAAATATTGATGTCCCAAAAATCATGATAATCAATGCGATTATCAAATTTCCTTAGTGTTTTAATGATTTTAGTTGCGGATGTTAAGGTGGGAACACGATCCTTTTTATTCGCTAAATCACTTATTAATGATTTACTTAATCCAGTTTTTTGTACTAACCATTGTTGTTTAATTCCTCTACGATCTAAATAGTCACCAAATGGAGTTCTCTTTTTTCCTAACCCAAACATAGGGATTCCTCCTAATTAAGATTATGGTAATAATAACTTGTCCAAATTTCCATAAATCTAAACGTTTGTTCATAAATATGGAATTATGTCTTAAAAGTAAGCATAGAATAATATAGAGAAAATCAAAAAATATGGAATAATTTTGAGGAATCTAGCATTCATAGTAATAGCTACAAGATGCGTATACGCTGAAATATAATTGCATCTTGTTGCAAAGGATATGCTGAAAAATTTAAAGCTGAAAAGTCTTCTGTGAGAAGGGATTCAGCTTTTTTATTTTTATTTGAATAAACGTCGAGAAAATTTCAAAGGTGAGCAAGAGAAGGATAAGAGTCGAAATATGAAATATTTTATGCTAAGAGCAAGCATTCTTTTTAGGAGTGAATGATGTTCAATTACTTAAACCGCATGAATTAAATGATATAAGAATATTTATAAAGAAAAAAAGCTTAGACCCCTCGATATATAAGGGATTAAGCTTTTTTTTCTTTGTACTTTTGTAATTCTTCAAATAGCCTTTGACGTTCGGATTCAAGGTCTTTTTCTGAATGTTGTCCAATCGGTTCTGCCGTTTCTTGTTTATGTAACCATTCTGGAACAAGTTCTCGTCTTTTTGTTTTCCGATTATTAATTTTGGTTTTAGGTATTATATCTAATACTTTTTTCTCTTGTTCTCTTCGGAATTCAAGATCTGTTATTTTATTTTCTATAGATGTAATTAAATAATTTTCATAATTTGGTACAGTACCTTTTTTATAGTTATTAATACATTTCTTTAATACAGAATCAAATGATCTTTTTTGTATTTTACCTTTAAAAATATCACGAACTTTATTGGTTATCCATAAAATGTCATCATCAGATAGAGATGATGTATATACAGTATTTATTTTTTTGTAGGTTTCAATTTTCGAATTTTGCATACTAGTTATATCCGAATGTAAAACGTTCGGTATATCTTCATCATCAATATTTGTTATTTTTTCTTTTTTCTTTATTTTCTTTGTATATGTACCATTAGTACTGTACTGAGAGTACTGTACTAATGGTACAGTACTAATTTCCTTTAGAGGAACTGACTGATGTACTAAAGGTACATCAGTCAGTTTTTTAGTAATATCAAGGGTTCCGCCACACATTGGACTTAAAGATTTTACGGAAGCTCCTGAATTTATTAGTTCAGCAATAGTCTCATGAATGAATTCGGAAAATTCTTCAGAAACGAATGGAATATCTGAAACATTATAAAAAGATTTCTTTTTTCCATCTATGTAACAATTAAAGCCAATTATATAGTTTTTATTTGCAAGTTCTTTCCAAGCAGCATCTATATTTTTTCTACTAAACTTTTTATAAAGTTGTGTTTTATAAATTACCCAATCGCTTGGTAAACTCATAAGATGAGAGAGTAATCCAATTGATCTCAAATCGACTAAATCATTTTGTAAAGGGTTATTATGTATTTGAGCATACTGATTCGTATGACGTCTTTTAATTATATTACTCACGATATTTTCTTCTCCTTATAGGGACAAAAGAAAAAGTATGTTTTCTATTTTGGGTTATAGGAAACCAAGTCTCTTGAAAATTCGCTTTAAAAAATGTACAATGTACTTAATAAATTTATAAAGCGAGCTCTAAAAGAAGCTTTTTTAAGTCATTGGGAGTTGTTATGTACCGGCCAAAGTATGAAACAACTTCTTTTTCTTTTGCCATTTTCCAGTTTATTGTTACAGATTAATAACTAAATAAAAAATTAAATAATAGCCCTAACCTTCAAGTGAAAATGCTTAATCAATAATTACCAATATATGAAAGCGTTTTCTTTAATATACTACCATGGTAGTGACACCTTTACCATATGTATAAATAGAGAGAATATTGCATATTTTTTAGGTATTCTGATAAGTTAATTTAATTAGTTCCATTCATATAATTTCACGTACCTAATTGGAAATAATTCTAATTATATATGATAATTAAGGGTTTTACAATATAATACAATAATACTTATAGTAATCACTTCCATATCTTAATCACAGAGTACCTAAGTGAGAAATTTCAGAGGGGAATATTAAAAAATAAGATGCTAAAGCTGCCTACTCAGTAAATACTTACAAACTTTATGAACACTTCCAAAAAAGGGATAAAACCCCTTGGAAATATAATAATGATTATATCACGATAAAATTAATGGGAAATAAAGTATTTAAAAAAACAATGTTTAGGTAAGATATTTCTCTCTGTTCGTTTTTAATTTTATTCTGTGAAGTCTAAACGTATTTAATACAATGGATACAAAGTTAAATACCATAGCCACCTCTAGTAGCCATGGTGCAAGGAAACTTACTATTACTGGAATTCTTAGTTTGTTATAGAACAATGACGAGAATCATTTGATTTAAGCTCGCGCCTCTCGACATTCATAGCCTCCCTAAAATTGGAATTTCACACCTTCACATTTTTTGGGAAGGTGTCTTCTGTCGAAAAAAGATAAAAAAACCCGTGCATAAGCACAGGAAGTTGTTGTCACACATATCGGTTAACTATATTTTAAAAGATTTGTTGATGAATTTTTATAAAATTGTGTTGAGAAGTAAAAAACAACTTATTAAGAGTCGCTTTTCGGTCATTATAGCAAGAATAAAATTATTATAGCGCTTTCAAATCAACGGGTAAAATTCTAATATATAGTTATTTAAAATGTATTTTAAAGCTCCATAATTTTTAAATATAGTTCTTTGATTTTATATTCCTTAACTTTTAATAATTCTAAACTAATTGTTGCTTCATCTCTAGATTTTAATCGAATGAGTAAATCGTAGCTCATTCTTAATAAATAATAGGATTGTTCAAAATTATCTTCACAAGCCAGAATAACGCCCATTAAACGATAGAGTTTTGCTCGTAAAATCCCATCTTCTGTCTCATCTAATAATCGTATTGCTTTGTTACAAAATTCTTTAGCCTTATTTATATCGTTACATGATAGGTAGTATTTAGAAAGTTCCTCTAAAACAGAAGCCTGCTTATTAGGTTTTCGTTGTTTTTCATAAATCGTTAAGCATTTAGTTAGTATTTTTACCATCTCTTCTTTTTTATTACGAAATGCCTCAATGATTGCTAGGTTATGGAGAGCAAGAACATTTGATTCTTCATCGTTTGAATCATAGAGACTAATTGCTTTTTTAGTCCATTTTGATGCATCTTCTATCAAGTTATTACGATAATACGCTTTCCCTAATCCTAATGCTATATCTCCATGTAATTGTTTATCACCAGTCATAGAGACTTCATCTTCAGCTTCAAGATAAGCAGATATTGCTTCTGAAAGATTTCCTAATCGAATATTAGTAGTTCCTAAGTATGTAAGAGCTTGTATTCGTTCATCTTGAAGCTTCTTTAGCTGATCGCTGTATTTAATAGCGAACTCATATGCTTTTTTAGCCAATGGAAAATTTTCAATTTTAAATGCTGCTTTTCCAGCTTTCATGTAAAGTTCAACAAGATACTGTCTATCTTTTAACTCAAGGAAAAGTGGTAAAGCTTCTTCATATTCTTTTAAGGTTTCTTCGTATTCTCCTAAGTCAAGTTTAATATTAAGAGATACAAAATGACACTCTGCTAACAGCTGTTGATCTTGGGTCATAGTAAAAACCTTTTTAACCATATTTAAAGCGCTTTCGTATTCCCCTAGGTCTTTTTTTAATTTTGCTCGTTCTAAAATTGCATCACAAACATCAAAACTATCCTCATGTGTTCCCCCGAGAAAAAAATCAATTGGCTTGTTAAGTTTTTTGGCAATAATTCTGAGAGTCTTGTCAGAAGGATTTGCATGTCCTTTTTCAATTAGACTTATGTATGCTCTAGTCATTTCATTTCCAGCTAATTGCCTTTGTGAAATGCCTAATGTCGTTCGTGCTTCCCTGATTTTTTTACCAATCAAAACAGTATCCCCCTAAAATATTTTAAAATGTAAAATATTCTCTATTATATAATAACGGAACTGGTATTTGAATATGATTTATTTAAAATATAAAAATATTTCATAAGGTTTAAATTTTTGCTTGTAAAATATATTAGTAAAAAGACAATAAAGTTATTTAATTTTAAAACCTAAATCAAGCATAAGCCCGTTCTAAATTTAGGACGGGCTTAAAATATAGTTGTTTCTGTACAATATTAATCATTTTATTAGATTACTTAATACCTTATGTTTTTCACGTATTTACCGGGGATAATAAATTTCTTAACCGTTCTTACAGTATTTTCTTTTTGTATAAGCATTTAGAATAAAATTATCAAAGCCGAGCAAATCACAATACGAAATAATTTATTCGTTTGCATTGTATTTTTGAAGGCATATTAAACAATAAGGGGAGAATAACGGGTATGTGTAGAATTTTTGGTTTTTTTGGAAATGAAAAAGTAGACTCTATTACTATGAGTAAGGTATCTGATTTACAAATTAAAGGAGGACCAGATAGCCAATCATTTATCATTAAAGAAAATTGGGCTATTGGTAATAATAGACTTTCAATTGTTGACCTTGCAGGAGGGAAACAACCATACTCTTTAGGGGAAGATATTCAGGTTGTATTTAATGGGGAAATTTATAATCACGATGAACTACGAGAAATGCTTCAGGAGCGCGGTTATCAATTTGAAGATAGATGTGATGGCTCAATTATCCCTGCACTATATAATGAATACGGTCCAGATTTTGCACGATATTTAGATGGGATGTTTGCGATTGCAGTTATTGATACTAAAAATGCCACTCGCTTAACACTTGTTACTGATCCTACAGGTATTAAGTCCCTATACTACTATTGGAATCCAGAGAGTAAAACGTTATTCTTCTCTTCGGAGCTACCATCATTATTAGGATTTAATGCAGTTCCGAGGAATCTATGGTTAGCAGGAGTAGACTCTTATTTAACAACTAAAGCTATTTTTGGTGAACACACAATGTTTAAAGACGTATATGTTATGCCATCGTCATCAATTTTACAACTAGAACTTAATGAATCACCAAAGCTTAGTCGATATGAGACACATCTTAGATCAAACAATCCTACAAGCGATCTTTCAACTGCAAGCAATTTATTAGAGGAACAGTTGTCTAGTGAAGTCAGCGCGTTATTAAATGCAGATGTACCAGTTTCTACGATTAATAGTGGAGGTTTAGATTCTAGCTTTGTCACTTCATTAGCAAGTCAATGTAAGAGTGATATTCATTCATTCAATATTTCGTATACTGGAGAATGGCCATTTGATGAGAAAGTTTACGCAAGGGATGTTGCCAATCATTGTAAAACTCATCATCATGAAGTGAAAATTGACCCTAAGCATTTTCAAGATTTATTGCCTGATGTAGTAAAACATTTAGGACAACCAAACGCCGATCCTATTACTCTTAGTAGCTATTCATTATTCGAAGCTGTAAATCAAGCTGGATTTAAAGTAGCTATTTCCGGTGATGGTGCTGATGAAATGTTTGGTGGCTATGAACGTTATGTGGAGGCTATGAACAGAGCTGGTGATTGGATTAAGCCTTATGTAGAATCACTAAGTGCTATAGAAGAAGAATTACGTTGGGAATTATATAGTGATGATTACAAAACATATCTTTTAGATAATGGTAAAACATCAGAAATTATTGAAGATAAATTACGCCAGGATGGTGGTAATCGACTTGACACAATTTTAGACTTTGAACGTAATTATCGCTTGCCATCATACCATCTAAGACGTGTTGATCATTTGAGCATGGCACACTCTGTTGAAGTCAGAGTTCCATTCTGTCAACCACGCATTGTCAAATTCGCTCAACAACTAACAAATGAACTAAGAATTAAAGATGAAAAAGTTAAAAGAGTTTTATATAAATCTGCTGAAGGGAAACTTCCAGATTCAGTTTTAAATCGAAAAAAACAGCCGTTTACGCTACCAATTGACGCTATGATGAGACAAGGATTACCGTTGTTTGATTTTGTGAAAAATACATTAAATTCTAATACTATTAGAAAACAAAACATTTTTAAACCAGAGATGGTAGAAAAATTACTGTCCATTCAGGCAACAAAGCCAAATGGGAAAACAGCATTGGCTCTTTGGTCTCTAATGATTTTCCAACTTTGGATGGAACAATTTAATGTTTCGATTAGCCCGGAGGACACTTTGGTGAAAGAGGTAGTAGAAGTATGCTAACTTACATCGCGAAAGCAGAGGGGAGTGTATCACCAACTATTGTTATTGATGGAGCAGGTCTTGGAGAACAACCTTTGGACATTATTCCTGAATTGCATAAAATTAAGGATGATTTATCCGTAAATAATAAATCTCAAATTACAAAATATGCAGTAATTAAGCCATCAAATCATCCGATGTACGACATCGATTACCTCTTTTTTCAATTAATACCAGGAAACCCTTGCAGGTTTGACTATGCAGGTAGTTGCGGTCACTCAATTCTTGCTGCAATAAATGTCGCGATAAAATGGGGATGGATTCCAACCGTAAGCCCCGGATTAAGAGTAAGAGTAAATATAAAAAATGTTGGGGACAGTCTCGTATGTGAGATTGATCAAATAAGCCGAACAGCGATTGGATGTACTGCACATTTTATTGAAAAACCTGGAACTAAATTGGGTACATTACTACCCACAGGGCAAACTAAAAATATAGTTAAAACACCTTTAGGGAATTTTGAATGTTCGATTGTATCTGCGGGAAATCCATATGTTTTTGTAAGCTGTTTAGAATTAGGAATAGAATCAGAAGAACAATTATTTAATGCGGGAAATGATGTTTTTACAAAATTGCAAGAAATTCGTTATGCCGCTTCAAATTTATTAGGATGGGATCCAGAAAGTGTATTCCCTAAAATTGCAGTGCTGGGGAGATTTAGATCTGATACTGTATCTGTGAGAGCGATTTCCGTACCAACATGGCATCCTACAATGGCTTTAACGGGAGTTGCATGTCTGGGTGTGTCCGCTTCTATGAAAGGTACCGTAGCTTATGATATTGCTAGTCAATGTTTTATGAATAATAATCTTAAGATTCAAACTTCGGGCGGAACTACAGCTGTTTCATGTGCTACTACTGGAAATGAGATGGATGATTATCTTTTATATAACAGTATATCAAACAAAAAGGTAGAACTAGTCGAACCAAATTTATGCGAGAAAAAGGAGGAATTAAATTGGGAACAATCACAAAAGATATTAGCTTAGATCAAAAATTAGATGAATTACTAATTACCCTTGAAGAACAAGCCTCACGTGCTGATGAATTAGGAGAAACTCAAGATATAGCTTTAGACGCAATCCGCAAATCGGGGTATCTAGGGTGTCTTGTACCGGAAGAATTTGGAGGAATGGGCGAAAATGTTATTTTCGCCTCTAGATTTCTTCAAAAAGTTGCAACAGTAGATCCTTCAATAGCTATTATTGCATTCCAACATATGTCAGTTATTTCAAGGGTTTTAGAATGGGGAACAGATTTTCATAAGCAAAAGTATTTGCCACTACTTGCTAGTGGTGAATGGATAGGTGCTTCTGCTTGGTCTGAAAAAGGAGCAGGAGCCAATAAACAAAAACTTTCTACTGTAGGAAGTTATTTAGGGAATGATACCTGGGATATTAGCGGTGCCAAGACTTTTACCACAGGTGCTGGCCTTGCGGATCTGTATCTAGTATTAGTTCAAACTGGGAATACAGATAATACTGGTATTTATGGAAACACAGGCCAATCATTTTTCTTAATTGAGACTTCAACACCAGGAGTTAAAGCAAATTCAAAACTAAATTTATCAGGAATGCGTGGTTCATCAACAGGTTTTATTGAGCTAGACAAGTGTATAGTTGATTCTAAAAGTATTATTGGTCCTCTTGGAGGAGCTCCTAAAATTATTTCAGGTATTCGGGAATCCGGTTTATCTCTAGGTGCTATATCTGTCGGTATCTCACAAGCGGCATATAAGATTGCTTATCAACATATTCAAAGTAGAGGATTACAGGATAAGGAACTTATGAAATTTAAACTCTCAGAACTAAATATGCATATTGAAGCAGCTCGAGCACTGGTCGAGTTTTCAGCTCAAGGAACACATGAAAACCAAAAAATTATCTCTTATCAAAGTAAAATCTTTGCTTCGGAAGTGAGTGAAAAGGTCTGTAGGGACTGTCAGCAATTAGTTGGGGGAGGAGGTTTTATGCGAGGAAGTAATGTCGAGCGTTTTTATAGAGATGCTAGAGCAGTGGCTCTAATGGGACCTGTCAACGACTTAGCCAAAGAAATCATTGGAAGAGAGTTGGTTATGTAATGGTAAAATATGATTTATCAATTATAAATGGCCGATTAGTATTTAAAGATAAAGTAATTACTGGAAGTGTTGGGGTTAAAAATGGTAAAATATGCAAAATAGAAACTGAACCCCAAAATGAAATAGAGGCTGAGCGAGTTATTAATGCAGAAGGCAAATACGTACTTCCTGGTTTAATTGATTCACATGTCCATTTTCGAACTCCAGGGTTGACTCATAAAGAGACTTGGGAGTCTGCTAGTAGGGCTGCTGTAGCGGGAGGTATTACTACGGTTTTAGATATGCCAAACACAAACCCTTATCTCAGTTCTGTTGAATTAATTGAAAAAAAAGATAGTTTAATTAGAGGGAAATCATTAGTGGACTATGGATTTCACTTTGGAGTAGAACCTGGAAAGTCTTTTCGATTACATGCTATCAATCCAGATATGGTAGCTAGTATTAAGGTATTTCTTACAGGTCATCATACAGCTAAGAATGTTATTAGTGTACGTGAAGACTTGGAAGAAATCTTTAAAATCGCCGCAGAAAAGAAAATGATTTTAACACTACATGCAGAAGACGAAGAAGTATTGAATTTGTTCCGGAGATTTAAGAAGGCACCAGATAATCTAACGGAATATGAACAGCACTTACCAAGGTCTGCAGGTATCATTGCCGTAGGAAAGGTTTTAGAACTTATACGAAAATATGGAACGCAAGTTCATGTTCTTCACGTTTCTTCAGCAGAAGAAGTTGAATTAATAGAATTAGCTGCGAGAGCTGGCTATGCAATTACGTTTGAGACAACACCCCATCAGTTATGGTTTGATGCTATAGATAGTGTTAATTTAGGTTCTAAGGCTAAACTAAGTCCTGCAATTAGACTGAAAAATGATCAACAAAAATTATGGGAATCTCTTGGAAATGGGTCAATGACCTCGGTCGGAAGTGATCATGCTCCTCACTCTTTATCTGAAAAAGCAAGAGAGTTTAAAGAGGCTCCTCCAGGTTTACCGGGTGTACAAGAAATGTTACCAGTCTTAATTACTGGTCTAATTAAAAATTTCTCTTTATTAACTTTTGATGAAATTATGTGTAAAGTTGTCTCTGTTTTAGCCGATGGGCCAGCTAATTTATTTAGAATCCATCATAAAAAGGGTAGAATTGAAGAGGGACTAGATGCAGATTTTGTTATTGTTGATCCTAATAAAGAGTGGATTGTAAAGAGCGAAGATAGCTATTCGTTATGTAATTGGTCTGCATATGAAGGAGAATGTTTAAAAGGCAAACCTATTATGACTTTACGTAGAGGAGAGATTGTTTTTAATGATGGTAAATTCGGTAAGTATGACGGTAATTTAGTAGAGTTTCAGCCAACTAAATTACCACAATTTCTAAAAGTTATGGGTAGCCCGTTCCATGACTTTGAAACAATGAATTTAGTCCCATAATTAAATAGACTTAAAACGTCTAATAAGAATAAACTTTATCTGCACCGAGTATAAATTATCGAAAAGCTAGTATTAAGCTAGCTTTTTTTGATGTATATGTATTCCGGAGATTAAAGAGAATACCATCTTTACTGAAAAGGACAAAAATTCTCTAAATTGTGATATTATAATTTTATTAATATTTTACCCTTTCGGAATTACATTATATTATTTAGTGAAAATAAATGATAGGAGCGTATACACCAGATGCTAAATTCTATTTATACTGATAAAATTCAACAGATTGAAGAGGGACTATATAGTATTAGGACAACCCCTCATTTTGCTGATAAGCAAACCGCATATTACATACAAAACAAAAAATTTAACATTTTATGGGATTGTGTTACAGATTTGGATGAAAAAACAATAGATGAAATTAATAAATTTGGAGGAATACAAGCAATCGCTCTTTCTAATCCTCATTTTCATACTACATATATTGAATGGGCTAAAGTTTTCGACGCTTTAATCTATATTCATGAAGATAATAAAAAATGGGTGACGCAACAAAGTGAACGAATTATATTCTGGTCAGGTGAATTTTTAGAATTATCTAACGGAATCACTTTATATCGTTTGGGAGGGAAGTTTAAAGGTGGGGCTGTTTTGCATTGGAAAGGTGGAAATAACGAGAAAGGGGTTCTATTCACAAGTGATATAATTCAGGTGTCCCCAGGTAAAAAAGGGATAAGCTTTATGTATAGTTATTCCGATCTAATTCCGCTACCAGCAAATGTGGTAAAAGATGTTGCCTATGTAATGAAGGGCTTATCTTTTAGTCGTATGTATGATGCATTCTATGAAAAAATTCAGGAGAATGCATATGAAGTTTTTCAGGAATCAGCTAATAGATATGTACGAGCCCTGTTAGAAAAAAACTAGGATTCTGATATTAAGATTCTATGGATCGTATAAGTTCTTTTTCCTATACAAATGCCCTACAAATAATGAAATTTGTTACAAAGGGTATTACTGAAAAATAAAAAACATAAATCTCTTGATACACAAGGTATTTATGCTTTTTATTTTTCAGTACAATTACAATTTTAGAACCAAGAAGGATTTTAACCGAAGTTTTAATTTTATATAGGATTATTTCTAAATGTAATAGAAAAATTAAAAACAAATAATAATGTTATCGATGTAATTTTATGGGTTTTTATGATAATATTATACTACTATATATAACTTTTCCTATTTACATTATTATTAGTATATTAATAATGTAAATAGGAAAATATATATATAGATTTTGTTAAGTGTTAGGGGGGAAGAAATTGCAAATGAAAGCGATTTCTATAGAGGGGATTTATCAAGAAATACTAGATGGGAAAAAAACTAGGTTCCCTGCTAACACATGGAAAAATGATGTGGATAAGGAAATGGCCAGACGGATAACGAAATATTTAATTGAAATAATTTTAAAGTGGGATGAAGAAGAAATCAAACAAAATTGGAATACACCTTTAATTATAAACTATAGGTTACGTGGTCTGCTCAACCACCAGTATGAAAATAGTCCATACAAAATGATTGATGATTTGTATCCAAATCGATTTAAAGAATGGGATTTTGGTATGACTTCGTTAAATTTTTGGAATAAGGAAAAAGCATTAGAAGTCTTAAAATGGATTATAGAAGAAAAGGAAAAGTTATCAGAAGAGGGTTTGTTAGAATTTTACAACAAAAAATGGTTGGAGAAAAATAAACTTGGTTCCCCTTTGGTGATGTATTGGAACGGTAGCCCTTATGCGATGATTAATGATTTGTACCCAAATCGATTTAAAGAATGGGAATTGAAGGTTACACCTGCTGGCTATTGGAAGGAAAATAGTTCATTAGAGGCATTAAGATGGATTATTGAAGAGAAGGAGAAGCTAACTGAAGAACAGTTATTAAATGTGTATAGTCAAAGGTGGTTAATAAACAAAAAATTATGGACACCTTTAAAAAGGTTTTGGAACGGGAGTCCATATGAAATGTTAAATGCCTTATATCCAGGTCGTTTTTCGAAAGAAATGCTCAAAGGATATTCTAAAAAATAAATTATTTTAAACTTTGGTTCATCAGGTTTAAAGATATAGATGTATGAAAATTGATTTATATTAGAATAATTATAATATATCATTTTTATTATTAAAAAATAACTCTATATAACTTGAAAGGTTATATAGTCAAATCAATCAAGATTTAAATTCTTTTCATCTTAATATAAAGATTAAAAACATTTAAAGTGGATGCTAAAATAATTTAGGAATGAGTGGCTACCATATATAGTTATATAATTAATTCAACTGATAGAAAAGAGTGAGAACTTGAATTTACTAGAATCGTTTTCTACTTATTTAAAGGAAAAGGGAAAAAATATAATTACAATTAAGTGCTATATTTTAGATATTAAGCAATACCTAAAATGGTTCGAAAACTTATATAATAGGGATTTTATAAATTTAGAGCGTCAAAATATAGTAGAGTATATTCACTATCTAAAAAATGATACATCATTGTGCTCTGCAACTATTGATCGTAGAATTAGTAGTCTTATTAAATTCAACATATTTTTAATACAAAATAATTCACAAGAGAAGCGTGTAGTTTTTAGAACAGATATGATAAAAGATAAAAATTCTTATAATGTACCAATTAAAATTACAGAAATAGATGCAATTAATTTTATGAAAAATGTATGTGGAAGTAAAAATAAATGTAACTATAAACGTGACTATGCAATCGTGGTGATGTTAGCCTATACAGGTATTCACACTTCGCAAATCCTGTCTATTAAGATAAAAGATTTAAATTTAAAAACTAGGAGATGTATTATTTTTAATGACAAAGGTGAAAAGAAAAAAATGTTATTATTAAATAATAAGGTCATTTATGCCCTAGAGGATTATTTAGCAGAACGAGAGGCGTATAAGGAAGCAAAGGATTCTCCTTATTTATTTGTTAGTAGAAAAAGAGAAAGGCTTGATCGGACAGTTATTAATCGAATTTTTCGGTTATATAGCGATAGTATTACACCATCTCAACTTAGAAAATGTGTAATAAAAGAAGATTATAATACTGATGAATTTGTAGAATAATTTAATAACATTGAAACTAGAAAAGAGCGTTTGAAAACGCTCTTTTTATTTTATCTTGTGAAAATTTTCTATTAGACTTCAATGAATTTTATTATATTTAAATTTTAAACAATTGAAGAATTCATATCGTATTCTTTTATGTTTTTTTCCAATTTGATTAGTACAAATGTAAGTATTATTCCTACTAATGCTACTACACCAAAAAAGAAATAAACGGCATAAATACTGAATTTTTCATATAAAACCCCTCCGAAAAATGTATAGAACCAATTACCTACCCCATTTCCTATAGCTGAATATAGTGTGACTGCAGTAGTTCCCATATTAATTGGAGCAATTTTCCTGATGTACTGTAAACCTGCAGGGATAAATAATCCTAGGGAAAAACCTTGTATTATGGTAGATGCATAAACTATCCAGAGCGAAGGTTCAAGGCTATATAGAAACCATCTAATCATAGAGGCTGTTCCAGCTAACACAACTATATTAAGGATTCCTAATTTGTTGATCCATTGGTTTGCAATTTTCATAAAAGGAATTTCGGCTGAAACAGCTAAAAAGAAAGCAATTCCTATACCAGTTAGTGTACCACCTGTGTGCTCAACAAATATTCCGAAATAAGAATTATTAGCTAAATTAGGAGCAAAAATCATAAACGTAATTAATAAAAATATTAAAAATTCTTTATATCGTATTAGGTGTTTTAGTCCAGATATTAAATCTTGTTTTTGTGATGTTGCTTCTTGCGGCATTCTATAAGCTAGAAATGAAGCAATACATAAGGATATGAAAAATCCATAAAAAATTACTGTGGGACCAATAAAAGTACCGGACAACCTTCCCATAATAAAAACAGCGATACCGAAACCTAGAGAACCAAATAATCTAATATTACCGTAATTACCATTTGTTTTGCTTGTATAACTTAAAGAAATGCTATCAGAGATTGGAATAATCGCACTTTGAAATACCCCGATTAGTAGTGCAACAAAGATAAAAAATGAAAATTCATTAAAGATTAGATACCCTAAGCCACTTATACCTGTAAGTAATACGGTAGTAGAAAGAATAATGCGTGGTTTTTGCGTATAGTCACACATTAGCCCCCAAATAGGTTGAAAGAATATCATTATAATAGGTCCCAATGACATGATCGTCCCAATTTGATACCCATTAAGATGTTCTACAGTACTTAAATATAATCCTAGTAAAGGAAATAAGCTTCCAGTTCCTAAAAAGGTAAAAAAGTAAAACCCTTTCATCGTTATATAGTTGTTTTGAAGTTCTTTATTCAATGTAATCCTCCTCTATATACTTTTACAATATAAATCAATTCTATTTATTTTCTGGATAAATTCAATATCATTTACCCCAGTAAATAAAATGTAAACATAGCTTACAGTTTTATGCTGTTTAGAACGTCTCTATACTAATAATCAAGAAAAGAAAAATTTGGAGGGATTAGATTTGAAAACGATTATGAATTTGAATGAAGGTAAAGTTTTTAAAGTCAATGATTTTCAATGGGAAGATGTTAGTGGATGTAAGATGGCTAAGCCAGTTAGTCCAGAGCTTGGTTCTAAAAACATCACAGGTATGATTGTAGATATACCGGCTGGAGGGGCTTGGACTTGCTGTGAAATTGGGATTAATCATGAAGTAGTAGTAGTAGTGTTTCAAGGGTCTGGAACTGCAGTAGTGGGAGAAGAAAATACAGAAGTGTCTAGAGCAACTACTCTATACGCTCCTACAGGAACAGGCTACTCAGTTCAAGCAAATAAAGGAGAGATGATTCGTCTTTATATTTGGCAGAGTCTATTGCCTAAAGGAAATAGAACTTCAAATAATCCTAAATTAGTAAATAACTTATTTAATAATGAAACTATCTTCAAAGGATTTAAAGGAACGGATCCTACACAAGTTAATAATGACCCAGCAAATATGAACTTTTTATTTTGGCCTGGAACAGGTTGTGCACATCTAAGTTTACATTGTGGAATTCAACAACCTGGACAAAATTTCGGGGTTCATACTCATCCGATATCAGAGGAGTTATTTATTGGAGTTGAAGGAAAAGGACAAGTACATTTAAATGGTGAATGGATTGATTTTGGAGAAGGGGACATTTTATACTCTCCTGAAAAAATTTTCCATGGAACACGTAATCCATATACAGGCCCGGAGGCTAAAAGATTTGTAACTTGTGGAGGTCCTGTTCCTTACGATATTAATTTTTATTTAATGGCAAATGTATCGCCTGAATTAAAATAAAAAATTATCTAAATTAAAATAAAAAATTATCTAAATTAATTAGGAGGATTAACAATGAACTTAACTAAACATTTCGATTATTCACCAGAGGTATTAAAAGCTTTAAAGGAAAATAAGCCAGTTGTAGCACTTGAATCTACATTAATTTCGCATGGGATGCCGTATCCACAAAATGTAGAAACAGCAACTGCTGTTGAAAAAATTGTTCGTGATAACGGTGCAGTGCCAGCAACAGTTGCAGTTATTGAAGGACGCATTAAGATTGGATTAACTAATGAAGAAATCGTGTTTCTTGCTCAATCTGAAGACGTAATTAAAGTAAGTAGACGTGATTTACCTTATATTGTTTCTCAAAAGAAAAATGGTGGAACTACAGTGGCATCTTCTATGATTCTTGCAGAATTAGCGGGTATTAAAGTATTTGTAACCGGTGGTATTGGTGGAGTACATCGTGAAGCTCAAATTACAATGGATATATCAGCAGATCTTGAAGAATTAGCTACGACAAGTGTCGCAGTAGTAACATCTGGTCCAAAATCTATTTTGGATTTAGGACTTACACTTGAGTATTTAGAGACAAAAGGTGTTCCAGTTATTGGATATCAAACAAGTGACTTCCCAGCCTTCTTCGCAAGAAAAAGTGGTTATAAGGTAGACTATAGAATTGAAAATGCTAAAGAGGCTGCTGAAATCTTAGATGCAAAGTGGAACACATTACAATTAAAGGGTAGTGTTCTAATCAATAATCCTGTGCCTCATGAGTTTGCTTTAGAGGAAGAGTTTATTGAATCCATTATAAATGAAGCGATGATCGATGCAAAAAAACAAGGGGTTATGGGTAAAGCGGTAACACCATTCTTATTGAAAAAAGTAAAAGAATTAACAGATGGAAAGAGTTTAAAAGCGGCAATTGAACTTGTAAAAGATAATGCACGTGTTGGAGCTTTAGTTGCTAAAGAGATGCAAAAAATCACTAACAATAATTTACAAACAAATTAATATATTAAATTCAATTCATTGGGGTGAAATAATTTGAAAGCATATAAATATATATTATTCGATTTAGATGGTACATTAACAGATCCTAAGGAAGGAATTACAAAATGTGTTCAATACGCTTTAAGCCATTTTGATATCCATGTGGATGATTTGGATACATTAACGCCTTTTATTGGACCTCCATTAGATGAATCTTTCATCAAGTTTTATGGACTTTCAAAAGAAGATGCAAATAAGGCTGTTACATTGTATAGAGAGCGATTTCGTAAAAGTGGGATGTTAGAAAATAAGGTAATTTCTGGAATTCCGGAAGTTTTATCAAACTTAAGGGATCATGGTATGACATTACATGTTGCTACATCTAAACCAACAGTTTTTGCTAGCGAAATCCTTAAAAATTTTAACCTGGATCATTATTTTGAATCTATTGTCGGAAGTAATTTGGATGGCACTAGATCAGCGAAAAAAGAAATTATTGATTTTATCATGCAGCAACAAAATCTAAGCAGTCAAGAAGTTGTAATGATTGGTGATCGTATGCACGATATTATAGGTGCAAAAAAAGTTAATGTTGATTCTGTAGGAGTTACCTTTGGATATGGATCTGAAGAAGAGTTATCGGACGCTGGGGCAACATATATTGTTCATGGTCCAGAAGAACTAGAAGCGTTATTACTACAAGATAAATTATACATTGTATAACGGAAGGAGGATATATATGCGTTTAGCTTTAGTATGTGGCAGTGTAAGAGAAGAATCCCAAACAAAAAAATTAATGAGGCAAATTCAAAGTAGATTTGCTGATAAAGATATTGAATTGGATTTTATAGACTTCAGAGAATCTCCTTTACCTATTTTTGATGGCTCTATGAAACAAAAAATGGTGGCACATACCTTTATCGAGAGAATTAATGCAGCAGATGCATTAATTCTTGCTTCACCAGAGTACCATAATTCATTTTCAGGGGCATTAAAAA
Source organism: Bacillus cereus group sp. BfR-BA-01331 (assembly GCF_022663915.1). NCBI lineage: Bacteria > Bacillati > Bacillota > Bacilli > Caryophanales > Bacillaceae > Bacillus > Bacillus cereus group sp. BfR-BA-01331. Next base: position 10,393 of record NZ_JAKUGJ010000019.1, on the reverse strand, counting down.
ATGCTTTTGATTTTATCACAAATGAACAACTCATGGATAAACCTATTGGACTTATTGCTACTGCTGGTGGTGGCAAAGGAGGCATAAATTGTTTAAATGGAATGAGAATATTTTTAAGGGGTTTATATGCTCTTGTATTAGCTGATCAGGTTGTATTAGACGGAAGTGACTTTGATAAAGATGGCATATGTAGAAATGAAGCCGTTATGAAGAGAGTAGATGATTTGGTAAATAAAGTGATTCATTTTTCTAATATGTTACAAGTTACTAATATTTAAAAGGTTATTATTGGATGTGTAAAATTGAAATTTTAAATTTAAAGTATATTAGGCTTTTCAAAGAGGAATATTTATTTTAAATAAGTAAAGAATTAGATATAGAAGAAGATTTGGGAAGGTGAATATTTATGTCCGGAAATAAATCGTATAAATGTTGGTTTAATCTTACAAAACAACAGGAAATACTCATAGTTGCATTGTCTTCACTTTCTTTCTTTTTTTATGGAATAAAACCTATAATCCAATTTAGAAAAGATTAATATAATTGCTCATTATGAATTAACTGCCACTTAAATTCTAACGATTTTTGAAGTGTGGAATTCTCAGTTATACGAAGAAAGCAACCTGAGTGTTACTTCGGATTACTCCATCTCTAGATATCCAACGCTTGGACGTTCTTTTTTACCGTTGGTATTTTATGCAGGAACTGAACGGCTTGGTGTTCGGTTCCTGCAAACTTATATATCAAGTTATCGAAGAACTTCATGTGTCTAGTTTATTAGAAATTTTTTGGCTGTGCCAAACCTAAAATCAGCTCCCACCTAGTGTTGGGTAGTTTGAAAAGGGGGATTTTCAATAAATTATATAAGAAAGGTGTGAAAAATTATATGGCTGTTGTGCCGCCTTATGTATTAAAAAAAGGAGAAGGAAAGATTCTTCAACCAGCTCCGGATTTAAAAATTAACTTGAAATTAACTAAGAAAGAGACTAATGACCAACTATCTGTACTAGAGTACACCCTATCTGCAGGATTGACTGGACCAAAGCCTCATTTTCATAAGCAAATTCATGAGATTTTTTATGTAATAAATGGAAAAGTAACCTTTCTTATAGATAAGAATTGGGTGGAAGTATCAGAAGGAGGATTTATCTTTGTTCCAAAGGGAACAATTCATGCATTTAGTAATCCTTTTAATGTAGAAGCTAAAATTCTTTCAATTTTCACACCTGGTGGATTCGAAGAGTATTTCGAACAGTATACTTTATTAAGAGATGCTGGAATTAGAGAAGGGGAAAAATTAAAGTTATTAAGAGATAAATATGATAATAATCATATTGAATAAGCATATATCAAATTTAAGTATCTAAAATTGATAATATAATAGATTTTATCCATACAAAATTACATATTTAGGATATTTGACAATGAAGCAATATGTAATGTATTAAATTTATCGTTTCCTGGCAGAAGACTCCTTCCTCAAAAATGTGAAGGCGTGAAATACCAATTTTAGGTGGGAGATGAATGTCGGTAGGCGTAAGCCTACTTTTTTTTTGTAAACTTTCTGGTTAAAACACTAATTAAATTGACAGTGAACTACTCGCCACTTAGCAAAGCTTGAAGTGGGAGCTTCTAGGGATATCGCCAGCATTTCGGAAAAAATCCACGCTAAGAGTATGCAAGATTTTATAAAGTTTTTCGGCTAATCCAGTAACAAATGGGAACCTTGAAACCCACGCCAGGATAGGTGTGAAATGATAATAAAGTTATTTAATTTTAAAAGCTCAACCAAGCATAACCCCGTTCTAAATTTAGGACGGGGTTAAAAATATAGTTGTTTAATTTTTAAAGTAAGGTATTTCACTACACTAAAAAATATAATAATAAAGTCGTTTAAAAATCTAATTTTTATTCAACAATAGCGCCCGATTGTGGAAAATATGTAACTTCCTTTTATATGTTGATCCAAAGAAAGTAACTGAATTATTGATTTAAATCCATATATTATTTTCAGCAGTTAGTTTGGAATTAGTTTCACCAGTGTTGACTACACCTTTAGGCTCTACCAGCATTATATGGCATTCCTTTTCAGCATAAGGCTTATGCTCCACACCTTTTGGTATCACATACATTTCTCCTTTGGAAAGTTTAACCTGTCCATCGCGGAATGTGATGGACATCTCGCCGTCTATCACGATGAATACCTCATCGGTGTCTTTATGATCGTGCCATACAAAATCCCCCAGAATCTTAACTAACTTAAACTGATAGTCATTCATTTCACCAATGACTTTGGGCGACCAGTGTTCACTGAATTTGGACAGTTTCTCGCTTAGATTAATAGCATTATAATTGATATAAATCCCCCCAGAACTATTCTTACCCTTATTTTACAACTTCGATAGATTAATTACTATTTTGATTAAGATCTCAAAAGTTTCTGCTGATCTTCCACAAAATGGCCCGATTGTTGAATAAAACTTAGATTTTTAAACAACTTTATTATTTTTTAAGCGACTTTATTTTAAATTAAACAACTTTTTTGTCACTTTACAATAGGAATGTATAAAAAATGAATAGAGTCATAGAAAAAAAAAGCGGATTCCTTGAGAAAGTAGAGATCCACCTTTTTTTTGCTACCGATAATGATACGTTATGTTAACTATACGTGTATGAGATATACAATCAAACAAAGTTATTTTCCATTTTCATTCTTATTTTGAAATAGATGCACAATCAAAAGTCCACCAACAAATAAGATTGGAAATCCTACGACTATATATAATCGGTTTTTTGGTATTCCTAATATAATTGTAAGATAACTAAAAGAAAAAGCCCATAATGCTAAAATTATGATTTCTAACATCTTCTTTTTCATTAAAAGTTAAGCACCCCAAATCCCCTTAAAAAAGTTGTATTTGGAATATTGTAACAAAATCAAAAAAAGACCCTACAAGAGGGTCTTTCATCAGCTAATATTAAGCTTTTTGAACATTAGTAGCTTGTGGGCCACGTTGTCCTTGTTCCACTTCAAACGTTACACTTTGTCCTTCGTCTAAAGATTTGAAACCGTCGATTTGGATAGCTGAGAAATGTACGAATACGTCTTCTCCACCTTCACGCTCGATGAATCCAAAACCTTTGTCTGCATTAAACCATTTTACTTTACCTTGTTCCATAATTGTTGCCTCCTAGTGTGGATACCCACACATATGTTACTACCCTTGCCCAAATACCTTAGACGAAAAACAAAATTTATTCTTAATCTCAAACCGAACAAAAATAGGTCTTTCTTAAATTAACATGCTTTCTAAAAAAAAGCAAATTTCAAAAATAATTCTTATGGTAAATAGCCACTAATAGTGGTTGCTGGAGAAAAAGTCACTATGATAGTCATCACAGCAAGAAGTTGCCAAAGAATCTCGACAATATCATTGGTTTTATTTTTTTCAGACATTCAACAACTGATAAAATTATCTATTTTCGAATTGAATTTTTTTAAATTTTACTTCTGATAACGAAAATTATGTAAATGAGCTGTCCATATGGGTAGCTCCTTGTATTTTTTGCTTAGCGTGGTTTTTTTCCAAAATGCTGGCGATACTTGTTCTAGGGTGCAAGTTTATTCAAGCTAATCCCGTCGCACCGACGTTTAGTGTATACACACGAAAAGTACATGACGTCCTTGTCAAGAACCCACCGTATTTTAGTGATTGTGATTGCCTTATCTATAGCAACGTTCAGGCTTGGTTTTGGTTCTTTTGGTATAGTGGAGAGTGATTGAAGATATGAGGTTGGTATGAATCATTTTTCGTACCAACCTCATATCTTCCGTTTTCAAAGGACAATCTGTAATAGGGAATTATCGCGAATAGTTAGATGATTGCAAACCACTTTAGCGTAAGCCAACCAAAAAAAATTCTTTCATGTTCATTTGGCTACGTCCTACACCTTTAGAAGTAAGAAAAATTTTTTTCGGAAACCTTGTTAAAAACATTATTTACAGCAGGTAAATAAAATTTAACGGATTACCTAACCCCCTATGCCCGTTAGATAATGTAAGTAGGCAAACAAGGGGGAATTAAAAATGAAGAAATTAAAAAAAGAGAATAAACTAAATAAATTTAAAAAAGTATTTTTGACTTTTGCAGCGGTTAGTACTATTGTTTCGGGGAAATTCATTTCAGATCATGCAGTATCTTATATGAATGATCCAGAACCAAGAAGCGCAGTTGCAATGAATGATCCAGAACCAAGAAGCGCAGTTGCAATGAATGATCCAGAACCAAGAAGTGCAGTTGCAATGAATGATCCAGAACCAAGAAGCGCAGTTGCACCAGTTATGAATGACTCAAAATCTCTAATTGGTTAAATTTAAAGTGAACCTATTAAACTTATAAAAAATACTTATCTTAAAAGCATTTTTTTATATCACAATAATTTTTTTAAAATATTAGACACCAAATTATATGTTCTAGAGTTAATTTAAAGGGGAAAATAATAGGAAATATGATTCTGGAGCAATTATATGAAGAAAAATATAGCATAGTAGTAGATTCCTAGTGGAATCTACTACTATGCTATAAATCTAAACACTTGGATGAACTCTTTTTACTTTTGGAAAGACTGATTTTGCAAATCAACCTTTCCTTTTTTATTTGGATCTATTTCTATCATTTGAATTTGAAAGATGTCGATATCCTAATGCCTAAGACTTTTATTTCTTCTGTTAGTGAGTGCCAGGGTTCAATTTTGATGGACTTAGTTGTTCTATCTCGTAAAGTATATTCGTGAATATAATATGATTTTTCATTTTTTATTTAATTAATTAAAATTCTGTAGCTATGTAAAAATCACATGTTAAATGATAGATATGAGTCTGTATTTGCTGTGGAGCGTTTATAGTAATCGTAATATCTTTTTAAGGATAAATTAGATTTAAATCCTATTTGCTGCATGATTTGTTCAGGGGTATTGTTCCCTTGAATTCTTCTTAAAATATAGGTATTTCGAAAATGTTGCGCAGAAATTCCCTTTCGGAGATTAGCACGTTTCACTTCTAAACGAATCATTTTTTGTATTGAGACTTCGGTTAGAAATTTTGGCGTATCATCATCATAACTCCAATGATATGTCCCACGTGTAAAATCAAAAGCAACAAATAGTGGATCATTACTGTGATATTTAGGGCGTACAGGTTCAGGGATAATTTTATAATAATTGTATAGGTGTAATTTATCTTCTTCCTTCAAATGAATGCTCCTGTTTATTTTTGATCCTTCAAGAATGGATAAAGTATCATTTTCGAAATGAACGTGTATCATTCGTAAAGAAACAAGTTCTTTTAAAGATAATCCATAATCAAGGAGTAATGTAACGATAGAAATATTCCGCTCTAAGATCATCGGGCGTGTTGATCGTTGTTTTTCTGTAAGGCCTTCTAGTGAAGAAATAACTTCTTTTAAGTGTTTCCCTTCCTGGAAAGAAACGAAATCCTCCTTACGTAATGCCCGATTAGGTGGATCTATATGAATAACCCCTTCAATGGGGCTTGGTAAATCTAAGTATTCGTACAACCTATTCAAAACAATATATATGCGGTGTATCGTTTTATCGGAGTACTGCCGATCTTCCTTTAAATATTTGAAAAAGGCTTCAAAATCTTTTTTATAGAGTGAGCCAAAAAGATTGTTTTCAGTAATTTTTTCTGATTGGTGCAGCCATTGAATGAAACTTTCTATATCATAGATATATCGTTTAATTGTTGAAGGCTTTCTTCCTTTATTTAATAAATAAGAAGAGAATCCTTGCATTGTGTTTTGGGTCTCTTTTGTAGTCATGCTATATTTTCCACTCCTTATCCTCATACCTTTTGACAACTCTATAAAATGTAGGACTTGTCATATTGCACTTTTTCATGGCATATAGCGCTGTGATTTTTCCATCTTTCCAATCGTTATATGCATCGATAAATTCCTGTGTTATTTCAGTTTTGGGTCTACCCAAATGCTTTCCTTTTTTCTTTGCAGCCTCAATGCCTTCACGTTGGCGAGTTTTTATTTTTGTCCGCTCTTCTTCAGCAAGCCACGATAAGATTTGAAGTACCAAATCAGTAATAAGATTCCCTAAACTATCTTTATATTGAGTTGTATCTAAAAGTGGCATGTCTAATACGACAATATGAGCTTGTATATTTTGGGTAATATCTTTCCATTCCTGAAGGATAGCTTCTTTATTTCTCCCGAAACGATCCAGGGAATGAATATATAAAATATCGTCTTTTCTTAACATGCGTTTTACAAGTTGGTATTGTTCACGGTTAAAGTCTCTTCCGCTTTGCTTATCGACAAAAATATCTCGTTCGTCAGTGATGAGTTGTTTCATTGCTTCGAGTTGCCGATCTTCATTTTGGTCTTTGCTACTGACTCTTATATATCCGAATTTTCTTGTATTCAAAATAAATAGACATCCCTTCTAAATTGCTTCTAATGAAATTATAACAAAAATACTTCAAAAGGTGTCATTAATTATTTAGTACTTCAAAAGTGCGTTTTTCAACCTTTTGAATCACTAAATTTAATAGAGTTTACTGTGCTAAAAAAGGTGTACCTTTTGATACAATGAATTAAGCCTAAAGAAATAAAAATTCTAATCATAAAGGTTAGTTAATACTAATTTGTTTTTGACAGAAGTTTTGATAACGTATTTAAACAATATATACGATACCAATCTTGGGACATTTCGTAACTATCAAAAAGCTAAACGATGACATAATTTTCTCAATAAGTATTTTTTTGATTTTAATATAAATTTTTTACAATTAGTGTTATACCTGTATTAAGGGGAGCTTTTCAGTTAATTAGTGAGAAAAATTATAAAAATGATATGGGAGGAACAAAAAAATGTCATTGAAAAAGAAATTAGGTGTTGGAGTGGTTTCAGCCGCTCTTGGCTTATCTTTAATTGGTGGGGGAACATATGCATATTTTAGTGATCAAGCTGTAACAAATAATACATTTGCTGCAGGTACATTAGATTTAGCTATGCAACCAACTACTTCACTTAACTTAGGAAATTTGAAACCCGGGGACAAAATATTAAAGAAATTCAATTTAACAAATAGTGGTACATTAGATATTAAAGATATCATGATGAAAATTGATTATACCGTAAACGATTTAAAACAAAATAATAATACAGAGGATTTCGGCAAATATATTAAAGTACAATTTCTTTGGGATTGGGATCCAGCAAAAAGCCCTGTACACGAAACAACTCTTGCAGAACTAAAATCACAAAGTCCAGAGATTGCCTCCAAAAAAGTATTTCATCCTAAGTGGGCTGAAACAGGGGGATTAAAGTCTGGGAAAATGGATTGGTTTTGGATGAAGTTTATATTTGAAGACAACGGCATGGATCAAAATGTGTTCCAGGGGGATAGTATTGCGCTAAAAATGGAGTTCCAAGCCAATCAAACAGAGGGACAAGAAAAATAATTTTACGAACATATTGTTGGTAAAAAGTAAAACTGATTACTACACATCCATACCAAAAGTCATTGATATTAGTATTTACGCATGATATCAATGGCTTTTATAAAATTAACATTTTGTATTTTTTTATTCTATTTTCAAGGTATACGGTTGTTTGAACGTTGTATTTTGTGTTGAGCTAGAAAAACAAAAAGAACTTGTAGGAATCCCTACAAGTTCTTTTTTAGAGTCATACTATCAGTATGTCCAAGTTTAGGAGATTACTTGCAAGAGCTGCACCAAAACCAAATCATTTAACACCAACAGCATCAAATGCTTTGGTTACAGAGGTAACCTCAGCTGATTGTGTTCCATATAAATCTGCGGCTGACTGTACAAGAGCTTGTCTTGTCTGAGAGAATGTTGCCGATTCTGTGAGATATTGAGTATTTGCGCGATAAAAGATTTTACCCATTTTATCTTTACCAATACCGTTCATAGTTACTCCATAATGAGTACCACCCTCTGCAACAAGATACGCTGCTTTATTGATAATCCCACTATTTGTGTGTACTAATTTGCTTTGATTCGTTCCTGTATAACGTTTAGAATAATGGTCTGGATCACCGTATTGTGTTGGATCACTCATAGAACGAAGGGCTTGTCCCGATTGGAAGAATAAATCTTCTCCGATTAGATAATCGGGATTTGAGTTATTATAATATTCGATTAATGTTCCGAAAATATCTGACATTGATTCATTAAGTGCGCCAGATTCATTTTGATAAATTAAGTTGGATGATGATTCTGTTACTGCATGTGTTAGTTCATGACCAACAGCATCAATTGCGGCTGTAAATGAACGGGTTGATCCATCTCCATCTCCATAAACCATTTGTTTTAGGTCTGGATCCCAAAATGCGTTTTCATACTGTTTTCCAAAATGAACAGATGAAACAATTTTGGCCCCATTTCCGTCATAGGAATCTCTTCCCTGAACGTTTTTATAATAATCATATACAATTCCGGCATAAGTATGAGCATCCACAGCTGCCTGTGCATTTTTGCTTGTAAAACTGTTAGTGCTGTTACTTAAAAGGACACCTGGGAGAAACGAAGTGTCATCATCACTTCCTTGATTTTGTGCATCATACGTATAAATTCCCTTTCCACGGGTCTGATCTACTAAATAATAAGTATTATTAGATTGTAAGAGATTCAAATTTTTTGTATTTCCAAATGAATCATTTCCTGTTCCCGTTGTTGTTGTCCCAATAATATTTTTTGGGGTGCTTGCTGTATGTAAAACTTCAATATGATCTAAGATTTTTCCAGTCTCTGCTTCTACAAAATAATCATGGTTACCTGGTTGTGGAGATAAAAATCCTAAATGAACATGATATGCATAGGATACTGTGTCATTTTTTGCATATACTACAAGTTCAGATGTCGGTTTTACATCATAGTTTGGTTTAAAACTTAGTTCCTTTTCAGCAATAGACACTGCCTCATCGGCAGAGACTTTTTGATTTGGTTGTTGTAATTTTTTATCTAAATCAGGAATCACGGTTCCAGAAAAAACGGTTAATACCCCCTTATTATCAACATGTGCAACTTGTGTAGATCCCCATACTGGAACACCGCTATATGTTTGTTGTAATCGAACAACTTTTGCACCCAAATTGTCATCTTCTTGTTTCTTTACAGTGAATGATTCTTTAGCACTTTTTGTACCTAGTTTATATTTGTCCTTATTTTCATCAACATATCGAAATACTACATCTTCAGTTTTTGTTGAAGATGGTGTAGTCAGCTGCCCAGAAATAAATTCTGGGGACTTAATGACCTCATTATACTTCTCTGTAGACAGCACATTACTTGATGTAGCGGCATAGCTATGTGTCGGTAAACTAATTGATGTAGCAATAACACCAGCTGACAATAAAACTGCTAGACTTTGTTTCTTTGTTTTCATATTTTCTTCTCCTTTGTTTTTACACCCTGTTTTAAACAGAATATTTATATTTTTTGAAAATTATATTTTTATATATAGATTCTGTAAAGGTAGGAGATTGTAATAAATGGGAAATAATTCATATTATTTATATCTATTTACTTATAATTCTGGTTGTAGAAGACCTTAAAGTGTTGAGTTTTCTAGGTTTTCATAATGAATATGCAATTTCGCATATCGGATAAATTTTAATTGGGAATCGTTGTCCATCCTCCGAAAAAGGGGTGCGGCAACGATTACTTCTTTTTGGATCCACTTACAAAACTAAAACAAGAAGCTGTATATAAAAGGGGGCATCATACACGCCCATCAAGCTAAAATTTGCAAGAATAACCCCTTACTACTTCAAAAGTAAGGGGTTATTCTACCGATGTTGTATAGTAGGGGTCACCATACATACCCATCAACTTAAGAGATTAATTGTTCCCCTAAATGAAAAAAATGAACTGAATTTTCATGAACAACTATGAAGAGATACAATTTTCGTTTTGGGGATACTCTAAAATATTTACTTGATAGTGATGTGTGGTGATCCCATTTAGTAAAATAAGCTTATCTCGCATCTCTCATTTAAATGTATTATTAACTAGTTTCTCCCAATCTACAAAGGACAACTTATCTGTAATATGTTTTAATTCATTAGGAACTTCAATATGACATATTAATTCTAAACTGTTACCATCTGGGTCTTTGAAGTATACTGAAGCATTACCTTGGTGTGGGCGGATAAATGGCTCAGTAGATTCTCTATTACCAAATGGGACAGCTTCAACTTGAATAAAATCTAGCCACTTTAAAGATTCTTTTAAATCTTCATATGAAACTCGAAAAGCAATATGTCGTAAAGAAGGGTGGTATCGAGTTTCATACTCATTTCCTTCCCATAATCCCAACCAACTCTTACCTT
>NZ_JAKUGJ010000018.1:0-96365 GCF_022663915.1 Bacillus cereus group sp. BfR-BA-01331 | reverse complement strand
AGCAAGTAAATTAGGTCAAGCGGGTAAAGTGACCAAACTAGCAAAAAACGAGATTCCGCAAACTTTTTCGCATATTACAAGTAATTTACAAATGGGAGATCGCTTTGCTTTTGCAGGTATGGGTACATTCAAAAATGAATTGCCTAAAGTTGAAGATTTGTTTGTATATGCAAGTAGAGAAAAAAGTAAAGGATTAAATGATAATATAAATCAAACCTTTGGAGTTAAGAAGATTGAGGGGAAAAATTCTCATGAATCTAGGGGAGCTAGTTTAAAAGAAATTAAAAGACAATTAAATATACCTAGATTTCAACACCCGATTAGTCAAAAAATGGTACCATTAACAGATAGTAATGGTAAAAGGATATTAAATGATAATAAACAGCCTATTATGACTCGAGAATTAACATATGAAGTAAAAGGTCAAAAAATTATAATTCAAGATCATTCAGAGGGTCATAAGTTTGGAGAAGGTGGAATTGGAGATCAGCCACCGCATCATAATGTAAGACCTGAATACAATACACGAACAGGACAGGTAGATGGTATGGAGGATCATTATTATTTTGAGAAGAGAAATAAAAAATAGGGAGTATAAAAATGATTGATCAATTTAAATTTTTAAATCCACAAGCGTTAATTAGTATTTTTGGAAAAATACCAAAGTTTGAAGAATCAGAGTTATTAGATGTGCGTCTTAAAAGAGATGGTCCTACTTTAGTTATTCAATTGATGACAAAGGAAAATGTTGAAAACAAGCCAAAACGATGGAATAAGTGGGATGTAATTTATGTAGAGATATCTTTCTTTACTATTCATAATTTAACAATAAAAGGTTTAGGGACAGAAAATATAATTGATTATTTTGAAATAAATACGATAGAAGAAGAAGGTTTATTAAAAATTAAGTGTAAGAATCAAATGTTAGTTGAGTGCTCGTTTGAATGGGCAAAGGTAGAAGGGGTAACCCCAGGCTTAATAGGATTACCATAATTTTGATGGGAAGTAGATAGTTAATTTTTATAGTATTCATATTTTAATATTTTTGGATTAAATAAGGAATGTATCAAGGACATTATCTTTTTCTTCTTTATTGATACCAATGTATTTAAGTGTAATTTGTGGTGTGCTGTGATTGAGTATGTCTTGCAACATGTATACATCTTTAGTTTGTTTATAGAACCAATAGCCGAAGATTTTGCTCATGGTGTGAGTCCCAATAGATTCGATACCAGCAAAATCTTTGGCTTTTTGAAATTTTTGATAAGCCTAGATCTTATTAATGGGTTGATCTTCTTTTCGAGAAGGGAATAATATTTCACAGAAGGTGTAAAATGGGATGTTGATTTAGATGGTGATGGTGAAGATGATAGTATTAAGGATATGGTGAAAACGGGTGCGAAAAAAACTTGGTCAACAGTAGCAGGGGGGGAATTAACATGAAAAAAATACAGATTTTAATAAAAAAGTTTTTGAATATTATATGGCTCTTTATGCTGTAAATGATATAAGATCAACTATAATTACTCTTGTCATTGGGATAGCAGATATATTTGTGCTTTTGCCTGCTTTTGCGAATCCTGTTCAACCAATATATATGTACATAATAGTTCCACCAGTTGCTTTTTTAAATGTATGGGCAATATGGATTGTTATAAATCCTAGGAAGCGGCAATTACAATACACTCTATTTCGTGGGATATTTGGCATCGTATGCTCAGTAGGATTATTAGTTATAACCCAAAAGTTTGCATATGGAATGTTAGGATTACAAACTCCCATCTATTTTATTTTTTCGGTTGGTTTGTATATTTTTGCTTTGAATTATTATTATAAAAATCATATTAAAAAACTTCAGGAACCAATCAAAAAATCAAAATCATCGAAAAAAAACTCTGGTTTCGGAGTAGTGGCTTTTATAGGGTTGGGTCAACTCGTTGCTAATATCAGTCTTGGTTTTGCAACACAAAAGATGGTAGCAATTGTATTAATGTGTGTATACTCCATGCTTTCGTTTATTTTGTTTCATTTCATTATGGAACTCCATAGGTACTATTATTTAAGGAAGCATATAGAAGATGGGGGTAGAACACATGAAACCTTTTAAAGAGTCTGTATTGAATATTCAGTATATAATCGCGGTTCTCCTATAGTCAGTAAAGACTACGGAAAAGAAAAGGGAGAAGCAACATCATGAATATAGAATTACATTTAGATAAAGGAAGGATAGAAAAATAACAAAGGAGAGTAAAAATGAAGATTTGGGAATTAAAGAGTTCATTTGATGACTATGAATCCTTTCAACTATTGAATTTAGAAGAAGATTCTAAAAAGTATTTTGAAGGAAAAATGGACTCGGCAGTAAAAGCATCTGATTCATGGGGAGAAATACGTATTAAATGTGTAGAAGAAGGAAATCAAAGTGATTTTCCTCATTTTTGGGGAGAAGTTGGTACACCAATGGTTAGTGGAAAAGCTAAAAAATTCTTAGAGTCTATGCTCGGTGATAATGTAGAATTTCTTCCCCTAATTCAAGATGTGACGGGAGAAGTGTATTATATAATTAACGTTCTAAATGCAATAGATGCTATTGACTATGAGAAAGCTATACTAAAGAAACTACGTTCTGGCTTAGTAATAGATTTCAAAAAATACGAATTCTTACCTAATATGGTTAAGAACCAAACAATATTTAAAGTTTACTTAAATGAAATATTACATATTCCTTCCGTTTTTGTATCAGATGAATTTAGAAATACAGTGTTAGAAAGTGATTTAAAAGGTTTTGAATTTATAGAGGTATGGGATTCAGAAGCAAACATGTAAAAGAAAGTCCTAAAATAACTGATAGAAGTTGAAGCGATGGTTTACATTAACTAGACACTTACAAGATGGAGATAGTGCAGATATAACTTGGTCTATACCCAAATATAATACCTATCCTAAAGGAGAATAAATACTCTTAGAAAGAAGTTTTTTATATGTGGAAAAATATGATTTTGGAAATTGGAGATATATTGAAAAGTGTTAATTATAAGCTGAATACACCCGCAACGGATACTGAAGTTCAAAGATTAAGAGAACATGTAAAAGAGAAATTTAATGTTGATTTACCGAGGGAATACGAAGAGTTTCTTAAAACTGTAAATGGTTTAGACTTTGATGGACTGGTACTTTACGGAGTTGATTCTTCTTTACTAGAAACAAAAAAAGATGAACATATTTGCGGCTTTATAGACACGAATGAGATTTGGTATGAAAATGAATTTCAAAAAGAGTATTTTTTCTTTGGCGATTCAAATATTGCGTGGTTTTGTAAAAGCTTATCAGACGGTACTTATTTAGAACTTGATAAACCATCAGGTACGGTAATGAACACATATAATGATTTTAATACAATGCTTGAGGAAGCGTTAAAAATAACCCTTCTTTAATAGGAGGTAGTAAAAATTATGTTTAATTTTTTGAAAGAATATGTTGTAGCAGACAGAAGTGTCCGTTCTAAACAAAAACCTATTTTCTATCCTATATATCAAGATGAGATAGATGAGGCAGAAAGCTTATTACAAATGGAACTTCCAAAAGAACTGAAACGCTTTTATCAAGAAATAGGTTGTGGGTTTTTAAAGTATGACAAAAGAACGTTTTTCAACAGATTTATGGACCCGATTTCAGTTGCAGATTTCCGTTTAAGGCAAGATATTTATGAATATAATCCAAACCTAGATGATGTAGATGATGATGAATCATTAGTGTTTTTTGAAGTAACAGAACTTAACTTTTTAACCATTAAATTTAAAGAGGAAAATGAATTAGATCAATGTCCTATTTACTCTGAGGATGAGAAAATAGCGGATTCTTTAGAAGAATTTTTAATTAAAATGGATGAAAATCCTGACTATTATATTTAATCTTTTTAAGACTTGCTTTAAGGTGTAGCATTTGAAAAATATCTAATTATGAGTAAAAAAGCTTATGTATAACCTGCATAAGCTTTTTTAATGACATGTTAGATTGTATATTCCGTTCGTAATATATTTAAAGGGTGATTGGGTATTAAGATTAATTAATGGAATGAAAGATTTGGATTAAATGCACCTATTATTAAATTCGGGAATAATATCTCTAACGCTGAAAAATATTTGATTTAGGGTTTATTTTCAGTATTTTAGAAATAATCAAAGCGAGAAAAAGTAGAATGTTTCATGATTAGAATTGATTATATGCTAATATTCAATAGAAGATTAGAAGTTTGAAAATTCAAAATAAAATCTTATAATGCATTCGGTAAAATCAACCAATTTATATTTTACTCATTATGTATTAAAGGGGAAATGAAAAAAACTTGGTCAACAGTAGCGGGGTGGTTTAATTAACATGAAAAAAAGTATAGATTTTAATAAGAAAGCTTTTGCACATTATATGGCCCTTTATCCTGTAAATGAAATAAGAGTCCACGTAATTGGCCTTGTCCTTTTGGGGGCAGACGTGTTTGTTCTTTTGCCTGCGTTCGCGAATCCTTTTCGATTACTCTATGTATATATAGTAACTCCGCCAGTTATTTTTTTAAATTTGTGGGCGATATGGATTGCTATCAATCCTCGGAAACGACAATTACAATACACTCTATTTCGAGGAGTATATGGCACCATATGTTCAGTCGGATTATTGGTTATAACTCAAAAATATGCCTATGAAGTGTTACAATTACAAACTCCCATCTATTTTATTCTTTCATTTGGTTTGTATGGTTTTGCTTTGTATCATTTTTATAAAAATCATATTGAAAAACTTCAGGAACCAAGAAAAAAATCAAAATCATCGAAAGGAACTGGTGGTGTAAAAGTAGCAGCTATTGCAGCGGGATTGGGGCAGTTAATTGCTAATATAATTCTTAGCATTGCAACACAACAGATGGGGGCAATTGTATTTATGTCTGCATGCACAGTGATTTCGTTTGTTTTGTTTTATATGATTATAGAACTCCATAAGTATTATTATTTACGGAAGCATATAGAAGATGGAGGGAAAATACGTATAGGCTTTTAAAGAGAATTTGTTGCATTTCAAGTATATAAGCGCATTCTTCTTATGGAAGCCATTCACGAGGTTTATAGCAATAAAAGATGTATAAGTGGAAGATTATATTCTGGTAAAACATCTGAAGGAATGGAAATTAGGTTTGTTCTTATTAATGATAAGATTATAACTGTTTATCCAATGTATTAAAGAATGTGAGTTACTCAAAAATGAAAGTAACTACTCAGCCCATAGTTAAAAATGCAAGACAATATAGAGGTAATTGCTAAGAAGCACTCCCCCTAAGTTTCAGATGAAATTAAATGATTGAATATTTATATTTAAATAACTGACTATTTATGCTTTAATATTTCTATGTACATAACTGGGATGATTAGGAAATTATATTTAATATGTTTTAAGAAAGGGGAATGTTTTTTATATGGAAACTCCAGAAAATCAATTTAAACGTGCACTTAATCCTTGGTTCTCCATTTGGACAAAACCACGTGATACAATGAAAGAAATTTTTATATCCAAACCTAAGAATGTGTTTTTACTCATTTTATTAGGCTCATTCGTACAGACTTTAGATCGAGCATCTTCTAAAAATATGGCGGATTCAATAAGTAGTCCATTTTCAATAATCTCAATAGTTATATTCGGTACCTTCGTTGCTTTCTTAATTTATTATTTTTTGTTACCAGCGTTATTCAATTGGGTGGCAAAAAAACTTGGTGGACAAGGTACCTTTGAAAAAACACGTTACTCAGTTGCCTATTCTTATATCCCTTACGTTTACTCTCTTATATTAGTTTGGGTGCCTTCATTTTTCTTGTTTGGGATAGAAAACTTTACGAGTGAGACACCGGAAATGGATAGTAGCATAACTTTAACGATTTTGTTTCTTATTTTTGCCATAATTGATATAGTTATTGGAATTTGGACAATCATTATTTCCTTAAAATGTTTAGGAGAAGCACACCAATTTTCAGCATGGAAAGCATTATTAACAATAATAGTGTCCTTTATGATTATCATTCTTCCTTTGGTAATAATAGTATTTCTTATAGTAGGGGTTACAACCCTTTAATAATTTATTTGCTTCTTATTTATCCAAACGTTTTCTACGCGCTGTTAGTAATTGTTACAGGCTGAACAACCACATGATTCGGATGTTCCACTTGGCGAAGCGTATGACCTTTATGATCAAATTGATCGCCCGTTTTACGGCCTGTTTTTCTTATTATCAGTGTTAACAGGAATTTGTGAAGGCAAACTTGAAAATCAAAATATTAAACCATTAAAACCTTAGGGTAGCTGAGTAGTTACAAATGAAATATATATAAAGTGACAAAAAATGAAGACCTAGATTCTTTAAAAATAGAATTACCAAAAGAACTAGAAATTGTAGCAACATTTTTAGAAAACGATATCCAAGGTATTCCAGTTAAATGGTGGTTACAAAAAATTGATGAAGTATTAAATAATTTAAAAGAATATAATGAATTTCAAGGTACATTATGTGCAATTCAAGTAAAAAAGGATGAAACTATACTTGTAGATTTATATTCTATCCATGATCCTAATATATGTAAGATTGAAACAACTGAACTTAGAAATTTAATTGAAGTTTGGGGACAAGAACAAAAAATATATAAAAATAATAACTAAAAAATTAACTTTTATAAAAACATTTAAATTAAAATTCTTCTTAAGCGTGAGCCCAATAGCTCACGCCTTTTATTTTGATTGACTATAACATTTATTTTTAAAATTTATAATCATACTATTTGTTACGAACAAACTTTCAAAGAATCCATTGGTGTTACAGCTAATTGAAGGTGCTTTTATCTTTTATGCGGGAAGGAGTGGGGTGGCTTGTGTGGGATTGTTCTGGTTGCCCGTTCAAAAAGTATTTAAAAGTAAAAAAAGGTCGTCAAACTCACCACAATCGGTATCTTAAGAATTAAAAGAAAAAGCAAAACATGGGGTTTGCTCGGAAGAAAGATTATAAATCTAGACCGAGTGAAAATTGAAAAATAACACCCCTCAAAGAGAAAAAATTCTCTTTGAGGGGTGTTATATAAAGAAGTCATCCTGTTCAAGATAATCTTCTATACTTTATTATTTTGAACTAGTACCATTCTTCAAGCTATCTCCACCACCAAGCTCCGCCTCAATCTGCGAAGTCTTCGATGACTCATCCATACGCCAATACGTAATAAAGCTTATCGCGATACATCCAGCTACGTAGAAGTAAAATAGTGATTCCATTCCGATACTTTTTAGCCATAATGCGATGAACTCGGCTGTTCCGCCAAATATCGCAACGGTTAGTGCATATGGTAAACCTACACCAAGTGCGCGAATTTCAGTTGGGAAGAGTTCGGCTTTTACAATCGCATTAATGGAAGTGTAGCCAGTAACGATAATGAGGCCGACCATCATGAGTAAAAATGCTACCATTGGTTCTGTCGTTTTTTCCATAAAGAAGAAGATTGGAGCTGTTAGTAACGTTCCGAGAATACCGAAAGCCATTAATAGTGGGCGGCGTCCAATTTTATCGGATAATAGCCCTGCAATTGGTTGAAGTACAACGAATATAAGTAGTGCGGCAAAGTTAATCCAGCTTACAACTTCTTTCGGGAGACCAACTGTGTTTACCATGAACTTTTGTAAATATGTTGTGTACGTATAGAATGCAACAGTGCCTCCTAGTGTTAGGCCGACTACTGTTAATACTGCTTTCGGGTGTTTCATAAGAGCGCGAACGGTTCCTGCGTTTTCGCGGTTTTTCGATTCCATATTTGAGAATTGCTCCGATTCATCCATCGTACGGCGAAGCCATAATACAGCTACTGCTCCCATCGCACCAATAATGAATGGAATACGCCATCCCCAAGCTTTCATATCTGGTTCGCTTAGTAATTGCTGAAGAACAATTTGAACACCTAATGCAACCATCTGTCCAGCAACGAGCGTTACATATTGAAAACTTGAATAAAAACCACGGCGACCACTACTAGCCATTTCAGATAAATATGTTGCGGAAGTTCCATACTCTCCGCCAAGTGATAACCCTTGCAGTAAACGAGCAAGAACTAAAATAATTGGCGCCATAATACCGATGCTTTCGTAACTAGGTGTACAGGCGATAATTAAAGAACCACCGGCCATAACTGTAATGGAAAGCGTTAATGCTGCCCGGCGGCCGTGTCGATCTGCATAACGTCCCATTAATAAACTTCCGATAGGGCGCATTAAAAATCCGACTGCGAAAATAGCTGCTGTGTTCAGTAACTGACTCGTTGGATCTCCTTTAGGAAAGAACTCTGCTGAGAAGTAAACAGCGAAAGCAGAGTAAACGTACCAGTCGTACCATTCAATTAAATTGCCGACGGAACCTTTGAAGATATTGCCGGCGACTCGGCTTGATTTTACTTGAGCCATAATAATTCCTCCTCTTGCTTATAAATAAAAGGTATATATGAAAGCGTGTTCAATATAGTTGAATTGTACTGTTCTTGAATTAAAATCTCAATATTATGACAATTTTATTCTTTTTGTACTTTATGTACATGGTTATTTTTAATAGTTGATTCATTTTCAGTTTTGTCATAATAATAGAAAAAGGAGATTGATAGTTTTGAATATTTTATCAAAGGATATGGAGTATGAAAAAATCACGAAAAGTGTCGTTACAAACGAAAATATTAGGCTTAATTATTACATTAATTTTATTTGTCGTTCTCCTATTAGCGGGAATATTCGTTTACATTCAGTCTGTTGATACGAAACGGCAAGTGGAGCAATTAGCTCTGCAAACGGCGAAGTCACTTTCTTTTATGCCAGCTATCAAAGAGGCCTTTCAATATAACGAGCATAAAAGTACCATTCAATCCATTGCGGAACAAGTTCGTGAGCAAGCTGGTGCAGATTATGTAATTATAGAAAATCGTTATGGCGTTATGTATTCACATTCTAATTCGGAGTTGATTGGTACAAAGAGTAACAATCCATATAACTATGAAGCACTCACTTTTGGTGGCTATTATACACTCGAAGGAAATGGTGCAAGTGGCCCGGCTTTAATGGCGAAGGCGCCTATTATTGTTCATAACGGAGACTACGATCAAGTAGTAGGCGTTGTGACAGTAGAGTTTTTAATAAAAGGTATTGAATCTAACATATTGAGTAGAACGAAAGAAATTATACTTTTTTCTTTAGCGGTGTTACTAGTTGGAATTGTTGGCGGCATTCTTTTAGCGCGTAGTATTCGTAAAGATACACTCGGTTTAGAACCGAATGAAATTGCAGCGCTATACCGGGAACGAAGCGCGATACTACTATCTATAAAAGAAGGGATTATCGCCATTGATCAAAATGGTTTTATTACGATGATGAATACTTCGGCAGAAGAGATGCTGCATGTAAAAGGTGATTATATGCAGAAGCACATTTCAAAAGTTTTACCGGATTTTCATATGGAAAGAGTGCTAGAAACCGATCAAGAAATCGCATTTCAAGATAAAGTGTTTATTTTAAACATGACACCGATACTCGAAAATAATAATACGGTAGGCGTTGTATGTAGTTTTAGAGATAAAACAGAACTGCAAAACCTTGTTAACACAATATCTGAGGTAAGAAAGTATTCAGAGGACTTACGTGCTCAAACACATGAATTTACAAATAAACTGTTCGTCTTATCAGGATTACTTCAGTTAGGACATTACAGAGAAGCAATTGAATTTATCCAGCAAGAATCTACTATTCATCAAAGTCAAAACCATATTTTATTTCATCAAATTCACGATGCGAAAGTACAAGCTATTTTATTAGGGAAAATCGGAACAGCATCTGAGAAGAAAATTGATTTTCATATTGAAGGAGATAGTGCGCTTCATCCGTTACCAGACCATATAAAAGTTTCGCACCTTATTACGATCCTTGGAAACATAATCGACAATGCATTTGATGCGGTGAGTAATCAAAATGAGAAGAGTGTTTCATTTTTTGTTACGGACATTGGGCACGATATTGTGTTTGAAGTGATAGATAGTGGAGCAGGGATACCAGCTGAAAAAATCACGACAATTTTTCAAAAAGGATTTTCAACGAAAGGAAATGATCGTGGTTACGGACTAGCGAACGTGAAAGAAACGGTAGATCTACTAGAAGGAACAATTGAGATTCAAAACGAGAGAAATGGGGGAGCTATTTTTACAATTTACATTCCAAAAACATTGAGAGAAAGTACATGACAAACAGGGGGATGGGCATATGTTGAAGGTTGCAATTGCGGAAGATGATTTCCGTGTCGCGCAAATTCAGGAAGAGTTTTTATCAAAAATAAAGGACGTAAAAGTGATCGGAAAAGCATTGAACGCAAAAGAAACGATGGAACTACTACAAAAGGAAGAAATCGATTTACTTCTATTAGATAATTATTTACCAGATGGAATTGGTACAGACTTATTGCCGAAAATCCATGCTGACTTTCCAAACGTTGACGTCATTATGGTTACAGCGGCGAATGAAAACCATATGTTAGAAAAAGCAATTCGAAACGGCGTAAGCAACTATCTTATAAAACCGGTCACGTTAGATAAATTTGTTCGTACCATTGAAGACTATAAAAGAAAGAAGCAATTATTACATAGTAACAATGAAGTAAATCAAGCACTAATCGATAACTTCTTCGGTACTTCGCAAACACAAGACATAAAAAACTTACCGACAGGTGTAGATCCGCTAACACTGCAAAAAGTGAAAGGGATTATAAAAGGATTCGAAGAGGGAATTACAATAGAAGAAATGGGAGAACAAATGGGAGCCTCCAGAACAACCGCAAGAAGATATTTAGAATACTTAGTAGCGACGAATGAATGCACAGTAGAGTACACATATGGCATTATCGGACGACCAGAGCGAAAGTATCGAATAGGACGAGGATTATGAAAAAACGATTATTACTATGTATATGGATCATGACAGGAGTAATAGCTGGTTGTTCCGTAGAAAAAAAGTACACAAATAAAGTGAACATAGAAGAAGTAGAAATCGTTGCACCAAACGTTCAAGGAGCAGGGTGGGACTTAACAGCACGGGCGATGCAAAAAACACTAACAGAAGAAAAAATCTTCACAAAACCAATCACTGTCACAAACAAAGTAGGTGGCAGCGGTGATGTCGGATGGAAATATACGAAACAAAAAGGCGGTCACGTACTTGCGATTAACTCAAGCTTACTCATAACGAACAACCTACTAGGCCACAGTAAACTAACATATAAAGACTTCACACCGCTCGCGCTACTTGCATCTGACTGGGAAGTCGTTGTCGTATCAAAAGAATCAAACATAGAAAACGCAAACGAACTAATGGAACAACTCAAACAAGACAAGAAAAACTTCAAAATCGGCGTTGCCCCCGGCCTAGGAAACGACGATCACCTATCCTTCGTACAAGTAAGCAAAGCATTCGGCATAAACCCTGCCAAACTACAATTTTTCGTCTACGAAAACAAAGAAAAAATCATAAACGCCCTAACGAACAAACAAATAGGCGCCGCAACCATGACCCTATCCGAAGCCGAAAAACAATACAAAGCCGGCAAAATAAAAATACTAGCCGTATCCGCACCAAACCGCCTAGACCGACTACCAGAAATCCCAACTTGGAAAGAACAAGGAATCGATGTTATCTTCCAGCACTGGAAAGGGATTATGGGGCCGAAAGATATGACGGAGGAAGAGGTTGCTTATTGGGATGATGTGATTAGGAGGATGGCCCAGAGTGATACTTGGAAGGGGATTTTGAGGGAGCGGGGTTGGAATTCTTATTATAAGGATAGTGCGGAGACTAGGGGTTTTTTGGAGGAGCGTAGTTTAGGATATGGTGAGTTGATAGGGGGAATTGGCTTGAGATGATGGGAGGTAGTACTTCTACAATAAGCTATGTAAAAAAACACCTTCTCACTGTATGTACTAATCATGTAAAGTGAGAAGGTGTTTTTTATGGTTATAGAAATTATAGATTAAGATTAAATTATTCGTTAACGTTATTGGTAACAACAGAAGCAATATAAGAATTATTCAACCAATAACACTGTTTTGTAATTTGCTGACCATCAGGTAAAGTTACTTTGTCAGAGCCATTACGAGCTTTTGGTCTAATATGTGCCACACCGTTGAAATTCATTTTTGGTAGGTTATTTATTTCAACGGTTTTATCACCACGTATTTTATATTCAAGTTGAATACCTTCATTTACTACTGTATTTACTTCTTCCCAAAGTCCCCGCATTTCTTTTTCTATTGTAGGAACAGGCATGTTCCAAAGTTTAATACCTTTAAAGTAGAGCTCGCGGTTTGGGTTTTCTTTTTTTGTTTGTTTGAATTCAAAAATTACAAATAAAAACTTAGTTTGATAGAAGCGTTCACGGATTTCACTTTCTTCCCATGACTCGTTTGTCCATTGATGAAAATCAATCGTTTCAAATGACATGCTTTGTTCTGGTTTTCCGTTTGGCTCTAGGCGAATTGTTTTAAATTCTATATTGGCTTTTGCAAATTCTTCAATATTAGTAAGGCGTGTGTTTTTTATACCTAGTAAAGAACTTACCAATGATGGAACGAAATTTTTTGCAGTAGGTTTAGAATCTATATCTAGTGATTGGGAGATCTCTTTATCTGTTAATCCTATATAAGGTTCGAATTTGGAATGAAGAAATTCCTCTAATGATTTTCCTTTTAAGTCGTTGGCTGTTGTGAAGCTTATTAACTCTTCATTTTTGATATATCTGCGAACTAATGTAGTCATATAAGAAGGTTTTAATGAAAATGCTCGTTGCATTGCTGGTATTTCTGAAAATGGTTGTGAACGAATTGAATTTTTATTTGCTCCTTTTGTACAAGCTCCTAAATAATTTGTATCGCCTTCGGATAACTCGTGTGCTTTTCCAGAGCGAATCTTAGATACGATTGTTTCCCAATCTTGTTTTATTATTTCTAAATCAGCTTCAGGATATGAAAATAGAACACTTTTTGTGATATGGAAGTCTTGACGATTTACGTCTGCTTTCCATTCGTAGAACATAAGTAATAATTTTTGGTTCTTTTCCCAGAAGCTAGACTCTTTGAAGGATGTATTAACTTCCTCCATGTAGTTAATGATATTTAAAACTAAGCGTTCTTTAGAGGATAAAGAACCATTTTTATTTTGCTTAAAAGGTGTTACTTTCAGTTTGACTCCAAGGTTTTTAAAGTTAATGTCCGCATCTGAGGGGCTTGCATACCCAAAAAATCTCTCTTTGACTAATTGGCCAAGTTCACCTTTTGAATTTGCTGTTGCAAGTTTATTTGTTGAATTGATTTCACTAAATTTGTGTCCTTCAGCCTTTTTTGCTTTTAACATTAGTTCATCTAGTGTAGCGTATGTAACCATAGTAATCCCCTTTCGTTATCTATATTAATTGGTTTGCTTAGAAACCTTTAAATGAAAAGTTATGATATAATAAAAAGCTGTTTCAATTTTGTAGAGATAAAAACTCTGTAAAGGAAAAGCCGCGGATTTCTTATTAAATAAGATATGGAAATCAAAAATCTATATTATGGAACGGAAGTATGTACTCTCATAATATAGGGATTGATCTTTTCCTTACTTTTTATTATAATGAAGCATAAAGAAATAAAATACCGAAAGGATGTTCGTGTATTTATGGTGAAAGTAGTAGAACTTTTTGCGGGAGTGGGGGGTTTTAGGTTAGGACTTGAAGCGAACGGGAATTTTGAGATTATTTGGGGAAATCAGTGGGAGCCTTTAACTAAAGCGCAACATGCATTTAATTGTTATGCCACTCAATTTGAAAATAGAGGAATACATGAAAATAAAGATATAGCAGAGGTTTGGCCAGAGATACCTGAGCATGATTTATTGGTAGGTGGCTTTCCATGTCAAGATTATTCAGTAGCACGTACTATCTCAAATGAAAAAGGGATACAAGGAAAAAAGGGTGTTCTTTTTTGGGAGATAATAAACATAGTTAATTCTCGCAAGCCAAGATTTGTTTTGTTAGAGAATGTAGATAGATTATTGAAGTCACCAGCAAAACAAAGAGGTCGTGATTTTTCTATTATGCTGGCGAGCTTTAGAGATGCAGGATATGCAGTTGAATGGAGAGTTATTAACGCTGCGGATTATGGGAATTCACAAAGAAGACGAAGAGTATTTATTTTCGCATACTTAAAAGAATCTCATTTCGCATCTGTTCAAAGTGAAATGAAGTCATTAGGGATATTGTGTAAAAATGGATTTTTCGCTCCGATTTTTAATGTGCATGAGGCACCTGAGGAAAACAAAAAAAGAGGAGAATTTGTGTTGCCGGTCGATATTGTTGAGGTTTCTGATACATTTAAAGCTGAATACTATAATTCTGGCGTGATGATAGATGGACAAGTATATACTGAAGAATTAGTTCCAGTAACTGAAAATCCAGAGACTTTAGGTGAAGTTGTTCAAAAAGTATATGATAAATTTGGTCCTGCAGATGAATCATATTATTTGAAAATGGATAAGGTTAACAAAAAGGGAAGAACGGAATTTGAGGAACTAAAGTATCTTAAAGGTCCTAAAAAAGAAGAAAGAGTATCAAAGGCGACGGGGCATAAATACTTCTACGCTGAGGGAGGAATGGCTTTCCCTGACAATTTAGATAAGCCTGGACGTACCATGTTAACAAGTGAAGGAACATGTAATAGAAGTTCACATGTAATTGAAGATCCTTATACAAAAAAATTAAGATATCTAACACCAGCTGAATGTGAGTTGTTAAATGGATTCCCAATGGACTGGACAAATACAGGTATGCCACAAAGAAACAGATACTTTTGTATGGGAAATGCTTTAGTGGTTGATTTGGTGGAACGAATGGGTCAAAGGATTTTAGAGATTAACAAAGAAGAAGAGAAGATGGATAGTGTTATACAGTTAAGTTTATTTTAGAAATTAATATAGCATATGTTTGTGAGAATTTTAAAAGTATAAAGCGTTGGATAACCTGGGTTCTATAGTTATAGACTCAGGTTATTTTTCATGTGATTTTTTAAAATGAAGAATGGAGTAGTGGGAAATAATTAATTTTATCATGAATGGATAATCCACTAATTTCCTTTTTTCTTAATACCAACAATTCCTCTATAGATATTGTATAATATGGAATATATTCGAAACGTATTTTTAGATTAAGAGGTGTTACATCATTGGAGAAATATACATTTGATTTTCTACAAGAGATATTCCCTGAGTTAGCGGAGATGGGTAGGGATATTGAAAATATTTTTTATCAAGATCCCCAATCAGTTTTAATTAAGGGAAGAATATTTGCAGAGTTATTATCAAAACGCATTGCGGAAGAGCATGAACTGTACGACGTACAATATTTAAAGCAAGTAGAGCGTATTCAAAAATTAGAAAGAGAAGATATTTTATCAAAGGAAATTTCGCGTTCATTTGATACTGTTCGCTATTTAGGAAATAAAGCGGCACATGAACATATTGAAAGTGGGGTAGAGAGTGCTTTTAAAATGCATAAAAATCTATTCCAAATTGCAGTGTGGTTTATGGAGGTATATGGGAGTTATGAGTTTGTTGCCCCGAAATACAAACATCCACAGCCGAAGAGTAGTGTGCATATTGTGGAGAAATTAGAAGAAAAGATATCTGCTAGTTTAGAAGAAAAGTTAAAAATGCTAATTGAGATTGCAAGTAAACAAAATACATCAAATCAAACTGAGGAATTAACAGAAATAAATAACGCTGAGATTGCGGTAGGGTTAGAAATCGAAGATAAACAGTCTGTGGATAATGAAGAAGAAGCGGATAACAATTTTGTGTATGATGATTTTATTTTAGGAGAAGGAGAGAGTTATTTACTAGCAGAACTCTCGAAGCTGAAAGAATCATCTCAAGAGGCTATCGAAAATCCTAATGAATTTAGTTCGTTTAAGGATTATTTACATGTAGAAAGAACGATACAGAACGATATGATGTCTGCTCTAACAGCAGCAGCTGGGAAAAATACAAGTCAATTAATTTTCTTGTGTGGTAGCGTTGGAGATGGGAAATCACATTTATTATCGTATGTGAAAAATAAATATCCTGAATTGATGGAAGAGTTTTCGGTGCATAATGATGCTACGGAAAGTTTTGATCCACAAAAGAGTTCCCTTGATACATTAGCGGAAGTATTAAAGCCATATAGTGATAATGAGATTGATGGTTCTAGATTCAAGCTAATTTTAGCTATTAACCTAGGGGTTCTGCATAACTTTATTGAATCAGATTATGCAAAAGAGAACTACCGAATTTTAACAAAATTTATTGAGGAATCTGGAATATTTGAGGCAAATGAAGTTGCTACTAATCAACAAAGCGGTAATTTTCACTTAATTAGCTTTAGTGATTATCAACCTTTTGAATTAACTAGTGAAGGGCCAAAATCAGATTACTTTTCATCAATTTTAAAGCGAATTGTGGTTGAGTCAGAAAACAATCCATTCTATCAAGCTTATTTGAAGGATAAGCAACGTGGTATAAATGGATTCTTTATGGTGAATTATGAGTTATTGCAACAGCAACCAATACGAGATGGTGTTTTAAGCATATTAATTGAAGCAATAGTTAAGCATAAGATGATTATTTCGACACGTTCCATGCTTAATTTTATTTATGATATTTTAGTGCCTTCTCATGGGAATGAAGATTTTCTTGGTGCAGGTATGATGGAAAAAACCGAAGCTTTATTGCCGAATTTATTATTTGATGGTCAAGAGAAATCAAATTTACTAGCAGTTATTTCTAAAATGGATCCTATTCATCTTCGATCAAATAGTGTAGACCAAATGCTAATTGAGCTAAACAATTCAGTAAATATGAAGAATACTTTCCAAAAGCATTTGAATTTACATGGACTTGATGGATGGATAGAAGGGCTAGAAGAGATGGGACCTTTCTTTGAGTTAAGTGATTCATCTAGACAGGTATTTAATAAAACATTAATACGTATGTCATTCTTTTTATCTCCTGTTTTGAATGAAATGTTCGCGGATGAAAATTATAAAAAATATATGGAATATTTATATGCTTTTAATAAGGGGAATCGATCTGATTTAAGAGAGATGTATAATTTAGCGAGAGAATCGATATTCTTGTGGAACGGACGTCCGAAATCAGATTATGTATTTATGGACTATTCAAATGATACTACTCAGGTGGCACAGTCTCTTAAAATCAAGCCATTTGTAGGACATTTGAAAGGGGTAGAACCAGAGGTTTTAAATCGATTTAAATTAAATATATTACTTGCCTTTTCCAATGAGGATAAAGTAGCTCCTGTATATTTAGAAATTGATTATCCGTTATATGAAATGATGGTTAAACTTTCAAAAGGCTATCGCCCGAATAAAAAGGATAAAGAAGATTGTATTCAGTTCGTTGAATTTGTGGATAAGATAATGAAATTAGGAAATAGAGAAAAAGAATTATTGTTTGTTCAATCTAATGAAAATGGAATGTTTAAACTAACATACGATGAAGATTTTGAAGAATTTACGTTTAGAAGGGATTAGAAAATGATTGTAAGAGAGAATTTAGAGGATTTGAAAAGTTCGCTGAGTATTAAACCAGAAAAATTAGGATTAAAACATACAATAAATAAAAAAGCTCCGCTGTTACCTTTTTCTACCCGAGGAACAGAGCGGGCGAAATTTGCAAAAGGGTTTCAGGGAGTATTAGGAGAGTTTACGCGTCTAGTCAGCGGAAATAAGTTAAAAATGGAAGTTAACCTAGAAGAACTTATTGGAGAGATTAGTAAATCTGTTGATGTATCAAAGCAAGATAAGTCGCAATTTGAACAAATACTACGTACCTTTCTGCAGGATAGTGATAATACAATTAAAATTTTTCATTTGCATTTGTTTCAATATTTACCATTAAGTGATAAGGCTGATAAAAAAGGAGAACAAGATATTGCTAGATTCCTTTTAGACGTCTTATTAGGTGAAAAAGAAACAGTAGAAGAGATTTTTGGAAAAAGCGATTCAACAGATTTAATGTCACGTCTTGTGTTAAAACAATTAAATCATTTGGAGAGCGACGAAAAAGAACGCCGTCCTTATATTAATCAAATTCCATTTATCTCGAAGCTATTCAAAGAAGATTTTCAATTTTTAGTGGAACATAAAGATTATTTTAGAACTCATTATCACTTGTTTCTTAGTTATTATTACTTTTTATATATTACTCAATTGACTTTAAAGCTTTCACAAGTTGGGAAAGCGAACTTTAGTGAGAACAATGAAGTTTATTTTACACTTGACTGGGAGTCTACGAGTAAGAATAGAAAAGGTTATACTCATGGTTATCAAATGATTAAAGATACAGGTAGACATTTACTACTACATATTAATTGCTTAGAACATTTAAATTTCCTAATGGGAGTAGAAAAAGCAGGTGGCTATCCTGAATTAAAGGAAACATATCAGCAATTATCAGATGAGGATAAAAAAGTATTTTTAGAGCTGCTTTGTGATTGGGTTATGGAATATAGAGGACATTTAGGTCTTGGGGCTTATGAAGGAAATTTAGAATTAGAATATGATACGCTTGTACAATCCTTATTCCGTAGTATAGAAGAAGCCTATGAAAAAGATACGATGCAAGGACCTCGACATAGATACTCTTTATCAATAGAAGAGGTTGGAAAAAAATATTTCTTAAAAACTCGAGGTTCACTTGGTTATATGCTTAATATTAGTCAAGATATGTTGTTGCTACTAACAGCATTGAGTTTAAAAAAGGAAAGAAAACCTTTGAAGCAAGTATTCATAGATTTAGAGGCTAGAGGCTTATTCTTTGATCGGTACTCAAAAGAAGAAATTGTACAGTTATTTGATAAGCTGAATTTAATAGACAAAAAAAGTGATAGCGGTGATGCACAGTATGTTAAACCAATTTTATAATTATCTTTCAGATAAACTAATAAATTATTTAGAAGCAGAAAATCTTAGAGGTGGAGAGCGATTTTACCTTCAATTTGATAATCATGAACAAGTACAAGCATTTTATGACACATTAAAAGAACAAGATTTATCGCAGGCGTTTTATTATCAGCATAAGCAAGGAACTCCATACGAAACGATTGCTATTAAGGTTTCAGAGGAAATGAAAGTAGTTGTTGCGACTACATCGGCAAATGTTACTCCAGACTTTTTAGTAACACTTCGTAATGAAGTCGGTGAACAAAAGGATGTTTGGGAGAAAACAGCTTTACTTAGTATATGTCATGAGACACTGGACAGTATTAAGGGTGGTAGCAGTGATTTGCAAAAAGAAGGTATGCCATTTAATGTGAAATCAATTTTGAAAACATTAAAAGAAGAGATTGAAACTTCTTCTCTAAATAAAGAGGAGAAGGAAGTACTTTCATTTTATTTACGTAAAAAATTAGATGATACAATTGTGCGACCATCTCTTTGGGATTATGAAGAAATTCTTGGATTTTTATCAAAACAAGAGATTGCGAGAGAAGATTATTCTAATCTAGGTATTTTTTATGATGAAAATTTAAATCAATTTACTTCAGCTCAAATGAAAAAAAGGCTAGAAGAAAATGCTTCATTTTTTGAGAAAGTACAACATATGCACGAGTATGAGCATTTAGAGAGTCAATTAGAAAAATTATTCGATGAAAAAGGTGTGTCTCGTCTAAAGAAGGAAGATTGGCAGCAAGCGGATTATGTTCTTATTAAAGATTCTTACGACAAAATGACTGAAATAGATCACCCTTTAGAATATATTGAATCAGCAAAGAAATATTCAAAAGAAGGTTTGCTATATTGGGAAAAAGCACAAGCTGAGACAAAGGCTGGGAGACGTAAACGTCATATTATTGTTTTTAATCCTACACAGATAGAAAATATCAACCTAAACTTTGAATTTGAAGAAAAGTTAAAGAAGGAATACATTCATAAAAATTCACAAGGTTTTTGTGGAGTATCTGGGAAAAAGCTAACTGTTAGTTTAGTGCATAAGCAAAATGTGACTTCATTCCATAAAGTTGTATATACACATAAAATGCAATCTAAGTCGAAATATGAGTTTCATATTGCTGTTGTAGAATGTGAAGCCTCGTTTTTACAATCTCTCCAAACAATTTATGAAGTGAATATGAATAAGAAAAATATAGTTATGAATAAAGCCGAAGAATGTATTGTTTTTGGGGATATTTCTAGTGAACCAGAAGAATTATTTATTGAAGAAGATGCACAGATTATAAATTGGCAAGGAGGAAGTTTTGAAGTCTCTGAATCTTCCCCTGCATGGAATGATGATAGCTTATCCTTTTCTGTTCAAATTGAAACAACTTTAATCCCTATTCTTATTAGAGAGCAAGTTGCAAAGACTGTTCCAGTATCAGGAGAAAGGGTATGGAAATTAAAAAGAGAACATCAAGAAAGTTTCGAATATAACCTTGATACAAATAAATTAAAACAGGGTGCAAGGGAATTTTCAGCACGAGAAGGATTTCGAAATTATTTGCAAGATGAAAGAGTATGGATTGAAAATGAACTCACTTTTGCAGTTAGAGGGGTATCAGGCCTAAATAAGGTCGAATTACCAATGAACCCATCATTGAGAGAGGCGTACCAAAAATTATTAAATTACTATAAATTTAATAATACGGTTCCTAGTCTTTGTTTTGTGGACGATCAATTAAGAGAGCTATCTATAAGATACTTGAAAGCTTTTAACGAAAGCATTACTCATATACAAGAGAATATAATGCTAAAAGAAGAAGAAAAAAATCTGTTTAAATTGGGAGTTATTGAAGAGGAACAAAGAGTCATACTAACACCGTTGCATCCTCTTAATGTTGCCTATCAGTTAAGTATTAATGATGAAATTAAAAACGAAGTAGTTGAAATGCATATTTTAAATCGTCTGCACCCTAACAATCTATTGCCGTATATATATGGACAGAATGATGAATTGTATCGCCCAGTTTCTCAAAATGAAGCGCCTGAATGGACTGTTTATGAACCACTTCATAAGGTTGCGATTGGAGAATCTAATGCATTTTTAGCTAATGTAGTTGAAGAAAAGCTTCAACAATTTGTGGAGCATTTCCAATACTT
This sequence comes from Bacillus cereus group sp. BfR-BA-01331, assembly GCF_022663915.1. Taxonomy (NCBI): domain Bacteria; kingdom Bacillati; phylum Bacillota; class Bacilli; order Caryophanales; family Bacillaceae; genus Bacillus; species Bacillus cereus group sp. BfR-BA-01331. The sequence continues at coordinate 75,147 of NZ_JAKUGJ010000018.1, read as the reverse complement.
ATTTTTACAAGAATCTAAGTCTCCGATACGAATCAATGTGATTAATATAAATAATGATAAAGAAGTAGTAAGAGGTTTAGTACAGTTTATTAAGAAGCAGATTGATAAAAAAGGGCCATTAAAAATTATACCAGTAGAGGTTGCTTTATATCATGAGAGTAATATACTAAGCGCCTTTGAAAAGTTTTCCATATATGATGATGTTCAAAAGTTTGAGGAGTTCTTTGAATTATCGTTAGCATCAAAGAATCTTGATGCAGTAGATGTATTAAGACTGATTCGTGAAAATGTTTTCTATTATAAACTTATTGGTACGAAAGAATATGGTTACGCACATATCTCATTCTATAAAATGATTTCAAATGAGAAGCATGCGAAAAGTACAATGGAAGATATTGAAACAGGATTATCTTTAAATGGGATGTTATCATCTCTATCATCTATTAGTACAGAAGTAGATTATCGTACAGGATTTGGATTGAAAAATGTATTGAATAATGAACATTTGTTAATTCAAACTGCTCGAGGAATGAATGAATTAGGAAGTAATTTAAATAATGATGGTACAAATCCTTACCGTAAGAATGAAACAATTGTTACGAGAACATCTACTTATGATGAAAAAGTTCTGGAACATTTATACGAGTCTTCTTATTGGGTAACATTTATTGAGCCTAATGTTGGCTTAGATTTCTTCCAAGAATCATCACGTAATTTATTGGTTATTCATTATAGTGATCAATATTCTTCATCAAGCCAGTATGATGCAATTACAGTAACGGATAAAGCAAGACAATACCGAGCGGTTATTGAACAGTATTTAGCAGAAAAAGAAATTGTATCGACACCTGAAAAAATCAATACAGCTATTAGAGCTTTTAATAGTCTAAATGGTGAGTGGTTGCTACGAATTATAGGAAGTAAGGGACAATTCTCAAGAGAAAAGTTAAGTATTATTTCAGCTGTGAAGTATATATTAAGTGCTTTAGATCACGAGAATATTTTATGGGTTCCTATCTCATTAGAAGAAATATTGCGTGTCGCTGGAGCGGTGAAATTAACGAAAAGTGAAGGTGTATTTTCTGCAAAAAATCTAGGAGGAAAAGGTGCACATAGTGACGATTTACTGTTAATCGGAGTAGAAATGCAAGATGATAAATTATCAGTGCATTATTATCCAGTGGAAGTGAAAATCGGCTTAAATCAAGACAGTGCTATTGCAAAAGCAAAAGAGCAAATTAATGCTACTAAGCAACTATTTGATACGCAACTTTCTAAAACAAGTGAAGAGGGTTTACATGTATTTAAACATAAGTTTTTCCGAAACTTCTTTGTACAGTTACTGCTAGCGAATGCCGAGAAATTTATTGCAAACAACATTTGGCCAGAAAAATCTTATGAGAAAATTGAAGAACTAAAGAAAAGATTATTAAATGATGATTATGAAATGAGTGGACATTTGGATGATAAAATCGGTAAAGGAGCAATTTTATCATTCAAAAAGGAACAATCATGGAGATCCATTAAAATAGAAGAAGATATTTTATTAGTGGAATTAACCGAAGAGGATGGGTATGAAGGAGTAATCGAAGAAATTGAGGCACTCAAAATGAAAATCCATTCTGGTGGAACTGATATTAATCCAGATAGATTATTGAATCAGAATCATGACTCCAATCAAGATTTAAAAGACTCTAGCAATAAAGTCGTTCCAACTGTACCTTATTCTGGAGAAGAAAAAGGAACAAAAGCAACAAAAGAATTAAAGGACATCCGCGTTTTGTTAGGAACAGTAGAGGGATCGACTCAAGAAATATATTGGGAATTCGGAAACCCGGAGCTAGCAAATAGACATATTTTAATTTCGGGTAAATCAGGACAAGGTAAGAGTTACTTCATTCAATGTTTACTACTTGAGCTGGCGCAAAATGGAATTTCTAGTATGATATTTGACTATACAGATGGATTCAAGAATTCTAAGTTAGAACCGGAATTTAAAGAGAAACTTCAAGATAATATTGAACAATTCCTAGTAGCAAAAGATAAATTCCCAGTAAATCCATTTAAACGGAATCAAAAAGAATTGGATGAAGGAATTTATATCGATGAAGATAATACTGATGTTGCTGAAAGAATTAAAAGTGTATTTTCAGCTGTATATAAAGATTTAGGCATTCAGCAACAAAACGCTATCTATGAAGCAGTAATGCGTGGTTTAGATAAATATGATGAGAATATGAATTTAAATTATTTATTAGCAGAGCTAGAAGAAGATACTTCTGGTCCAGCTAAAACAGCAAGGTCACAAATTAAACCATTCATTGATAAAAATCCATTTAATCATAGTGCTGTATATGATTGGGGAGACATACTGAACCAAAAAGGTAAAGTGTTTATTGTACAATTAACAGGCTTTAATAGAGATGTACAGCTCATGATTACAGAGTTTATCTTATGGGATATTTGGAACTATCAATTGCACCACGGAGACAAAAATAAACCATTCCCAGTTATTTTAGACGAAGCGCAAAATCTTGATCATAGAGAAAAATCACCAAGTGCCAAAATTTTAACCGAAGGAAGAAAATTTGGCTGGTCAGGTTGGTATGCAACACAATCATTAAAAGGGCAATTTACAACGGATGAAATTTCACGATTACAGAACTCAAGTCAAAAAGTGTATTTCATGCCACCTGAAAATGAAATTAGTGCTATTGCATCAAACCTTGCTCAAGATTCAGCTGTGCGTAAAGAGTGGGAAAAACGACTTGCAACATTGAAAAAGGGTCAATGTATCACTTCAGGACCAATGTTACAGAAGGATAGTACGTTGAAGTCGGGTAGTCCTGTGATTATTAATATTAGTGCGTTGCAGGATAGATTGAAGTAGTAATTTAATAGTGATATGAAAGTTTTTGAAAGCCACCTTGGACAGTATATTTGTTTGGGGTGGTTTTTGTATTGTTAAGCATGTTGAAACCTAGAAATAGTAGGAGGGCCTCCTTGTCAAGATTTCTAAAATTCTTAAGTGATTTTCATATAGATAAAGATGAGGGAGTTTGTGACTAGATAAATTCTTAGTATTTAAAGAGTATGTATATAGTTGATCTTTTAATTTAGTGGAGATATAATAGGTGAATCATAAAAATGAAAGGGGGCAGAGCGGTGAATTTTATGATTCCTTTGACTGGTATCTCAATCTTGTTTCTCCTCTATTGGTGTGTCGTGAATCAATATATTGTAGTTAAATGGAATGTTATTTTTAAGAAGTTTAATGAAAACGTAGTGTTTGGGATATTTATTACATGTATGTTATTTTGGCTGCAGTATCTATTTCAAATGTTTTTTGATAGATAATCAATTTTTTAATGAGGTAAATAGACACAGTGGAGTATGTAAGATGTTTCATTGTGTCTATTTTTTCAGAACTAATTATAGTTTCTTTCTTGCACCTCCCCCAACGTCACCCCCTAACCTAAAGAAGACAGATCAAAAAGGGGGATCAAACCACTCATGAAAACCACCACAAAAGAAAAAAGAAATACCATCATCATGCTATTATTCTCAGCCGCAATAGGAATTTTTTCACCACTATTCATGTACATCACACTGGCACGTAAAAATGAGGTGTACAAATATCATTGCCGAAAGGCGTTCAACTTTCATTTGTTAATTTTTCTTCTATTTAATATTAGTTCGCGTATTAGTGATTTTTTGTTTTGGATCGTATTTGCTTTTGAGGTAGTTCAAGTGATCTTTGTTGCGTGGAAAGTAATACACGACGAACCATATCGCTATTTCATTCGAATTCCGTTATTTAAAGAAGATAAGTATGCATTGGAAGGAGAATAGGTGATGAAACAAGAAGTGGAGATAAAAGGGAAGCAAATCTTTATTATGATTGCAGTGTTGTTTATTGCGAGTTATATCGTTTTACGAAGACGAAAGTATGAGTACTTCTATGATGGTATTAGTGAGTATGAAAATCGTTATAGAGGGAATGTTCCTTTTTTGTTACTTGCTGTGGGTTTGTTTCAATATTATCGGAAGAATGAGATGAGTTTTTCTCATATGTTTCAGTATGTGAGAGAGAAGTTAGCGGAGTAGGTGATGATATGGCGTGGACGATTAGTGAGTTTGCAAGTGTTGGGGATGTTACGGTGCGGACACTTCGTTATTATGACAAGATTAATTTATTAAAGCCGAGCGATTATACTGAGGGTGGGCATCGGTTATATACGAAAGATGATTTGTATGCGCTGCAGCAAATTCAATCGTTTAAGCATCTCGGTTTTTCGCTTGGGGAAATTCAAAATATTATATTGCAGCGTAATGTAGAGACGGAAGAATTTTTAAGGCAAATGCATTTTCAAAGAGAGATGCTTTTGGCAGAGCAAGAAAGAATTGCGAAGGTGATTTCGCATATGGATGAGATGACGAAGAGGTTTCAAAAGGAAGAACGAGTGGATGTCGCCTTGTTTTCTTCTTTTCTGCAAACTTTTATATGGGAGAAAGAAAATAAGAAATGGTTAGAGGAACATTTTTCAAAGGAGAGTGTTCAAACGTTTTATAATAATAAGGAATTAAAAAAAAAGTTTGATCAGCGTTTTATGGATGTGATAGGGAAGTTGAAAAAGTATAAGGTAGAAGAGAAGGATCCGAGTCATCATGACGTTCAAGTTACTCTGAATGAATTTTTCAATTTAATAGAAGAAGTAACGAACTATCTTGATACACCTCAAAGTGATATAGAGGATATAATCCAAAAATCAAACCTCCCACTATCTGAATTCCCAACGCTCTTCACAACTGAAGAAGAAAACTATATAAAAGAAGCAATGCAGCAGTTTAACACCTAGTTAAACTGCTTTTCCATTATAATAGAAGAAAAACCAAACGGAGGAAAATCCCATGCCAACCCACAACAAACTAATCCGAAACAAAATCCCACAAATAATAAAAAACAACGGAAAAACACCCACAACAAGAATTCTACCTCAAGACGAATACATAAACGAAGTCTGCAAGAAAACACAAGAAGAACTAACCGAATACCTAGAAGCAAAAACAAAACCCGATAAACTCGAAGAACTATCCGATCTACTAGAACTAATCAACGCCCTAGCCGAACACGAAGGCACAACCCTAGAAGAAATCAATGCAATCCGTAAAAAGAAAGCAGAAGAAAGAGATGGCTTCTCAAATCGAGTCTTCCTAATCAAAGTAACCGATAACCAGCCCCTTACATACCCCTTACAAGCCCCTACCAAGTAATAAATCACTAAGAAAAAACAAAACAAAAACACCAACAAACACCGTAGTAGTAGTCAAAAAAAATTTTGAAATAACACGCCAAAAACCCACCCCTCCTTCCTATATATAGTACATAGAGGGAATTTTCATTTTTGAATGGAGACGGGAGGAACTTTGATGGCGGTGTATCGTAATGTGCAGGTGAATTTTTGGCAGGATGATTTTGTTTTGGATTTGACGCCGGAGGAGCGATATTTTTATGTTTATTTGTTAACTTGTTCGAAGACGACGCAGTGCGGGATTTTTCCGTTTCCGAAGCGGTTAGCTGAGATGGAGACTGGTTATAATCGGGAGACGATTGATAAGTTGGTGCAGCGCTTCATTGATTATGGAAAGATTCTTTATGATGCGGAGACGAGGGAGTTATTTATTTTAAATTGGCTTCGTTATAATCCTGTGACGAATACGAATGTGGAGAAGTGTGTGCTTCGTGAGCTGAAGGGTGTGAAGAATAAGGAGTTTGTACATATGTTTCTTCAGAAGTGCATAGAGGAGGAGCTGAATGTTCCGATGCTTTTAGCACATTTCGGTATGCCTAGTGCTTCGGCCGTTCATGATGTTGATCCGGTTTGTGAAGAGGCGGAAGAAGAGGTTATAGAGGAAGAAACGGGAAGCCGTGTGTTTTCTTTTTATGAGCAACATTTCGGTAGTTTGTCTCCTCATACTGTGGAGGAACTGAGTGCGTGGATGGAAGATTTGTCAGAGGAGCTTGTGCTGAAGGCTCTTCAAATTGCATTTGAGAATAATAAGCGGACGGTTGCTTATGTGAAGGGGATTTTGAGGGGCTGGCACGGGAAAGGGTTTACGAAAGTGTGTGAGGTTGAGGCGGATACGACTCAGTTTAGGAAGAAGGAGTCGTCTGTTAGTACTGGGGAGACGGAGGAGTTTTTGACGAGGTGCCAGGAGTGGGAGAAGAATGCACTGTCAGAGGAAGAGTTGCAGCGGTTTTTAGCGGAACGTGGGTGGCGTCCATGAGTATTCAAAATGTGGAGGCGGAAAAGACGGTGTTAGGTTCTCTTTTAATTGATGGAGAGCTTATTAAGGAGTGCCGTTTGACGGAGCATTATTTTTCTATGCCGGTGCATAAGTCTATATTTCGGTTAATGCGAAAAATTGAAGATGAAGGGCAACCAATTGATCTTGTGACGCTCGTTTCTCGGATGAATCCGAATTTTTTGGAGAATATCGGGGGGATGGAGTATTTTATAGCATTAATAGAGGGTGTGCCTACGACTAGCAACTTTTCTTATTATGAGGGGCTTGTTCGAGGTGCATGGAAAATGTATCAGGCTGGCGTTCTCGGGAACAAGATGGGAGAGCGTCTTATTGCGGAGAAGAATGAGAAAATTATTGGTGAGACGATTACGGCGCTTTGTGAGTTAGAGGAAAAGGACTGTGTATGTGAGTTTGATTTGAAGGATGCGTTAGTTGGTTTGTATGAGGAGCTTCATCAAGATACGAAAGAGAATACTGGTATTGAGACTGGTTATACATCGCTAAATAAGATGACGTGCGGATTGCAGGAAGGGGATTTTGTCGTCCTTGGAGCGCGTCCTTCTATGGGGAAGACTGCGTTTGCGCTAAATATCGCACTGCATGCGGCGAAGTCTGGATCAGCAGTTGGGTTGTTTTCATTAGAGATGAGTAGTAAGCAACTGTTAAAAAGGATGGCGTCTTGCGCGGGCGAAGTGTCAGGAGGTAGGCTGAAAAATCCGAAGCATCGTTTTACGATAGAGGACTGGGAAAAGGTGAGTAAGGCGTTTGCGGAGATTGGTGAGTTGCCACTTGAGATTTATGATAAGGCCGGTGTTACAATGCAGGATATTTGGATGCAGACTCGTAAGTTAAAGAGGAAGCATGGGGATAAAAAGCTTTTAGTCATTGTGGATTATTTGCAGCTTATTACGGGCGATCCAAAGCATAAGGGCAATCGATTTCAAGAGATTAGTGAAATTTCACGTAAGCTTAAGTTGTTAGCGCGTGATTTAAATGTTTGTATAGTAGCATTGTCGCAATTGTCTCGTTCCGTAGAGTCACGTCAAGATAAGCGTCCGCTTTTATCAGATTTAAGAGAGACAGGGCAAATTGAGCAAGATGCGGATGTCATTATGCTTATGTATCGAGAGGATTATTACGATAAAGAAACGATGCAGAAAGAGATGACGGAGATTCATGTGGCGAAGCATCGGAATGGGCCTGTGGGTAGTTTTAAGCTGCGATTTTTGAAGGAGTTTGGTCGGTTTGTGGAGGGGAAATAGTGAAAAGACTTGGGTATTACTTTGCATATAAAATAAAGCATAAGTTTTCCATTGTATTCACTTATGCTTTATTTTTTGAATATGTTTCTTATTTCCCCATAAAGAAGGATTTTCTCTCTGTAGTAATCCATTGCTCCAAATCATCTTGGCTACGTTGTACAAGTCGATTCACTAAAACATCATGCCATACATAATCCTCTAATAGGTATATATGAACGGGATCATCTGTATAAAAAGCAATATTACGCTCCTCAAGTGATGGTCCATAAATCATCTCTTTAGAATCTATCGATAAAATAAACCAATGTTCTGTAGACAGGGTTTCTGTATAAGGTGTTATACGATGGGCTTCTAGATTTTTAATGGGATTTTCAACATGCAGGGTAATACCTTGTACTGTAACTTTATCAGCTACCTCAGATAGTTCCTCTTTTAACGCTTCATACATCTCATCCCACATTGAAATGACAATACGTTTTTGGGCTTTTTTTATTAATGCCTGGCAGTAGCTAATTATTGTTTTATTGTCTTTTAAAGTAATCACTCGATTATCCGTTTTTTCCTCGAAAGTTTCTAATTTTTTTAATGAATCACTGATTACTTCATAAGTAGACTGCCATTCTGATTGCGCCTTTTGTAAAAAGATTTCAACAGGTAGAGGTGAATAGCGAGTGGTGTCATTTATTTCTTCCTTCATGACAATTCCTTTTTCTACAAGGTTACCCAAAATCTCATAAATTCGCGCTCTTGGGATGCCCGAATCCTTACTCACTTGGTAGGCTGTGACAGGCCCCTGTTTAACAAGAGATACATAAGATTTAGCTTCATATTCATTAAAACCAATTTTTTTAAGCTGTTGCACTATGTAGTCCACTTTTTTCGTCCTCCGATGTTTGCTTTTATATTTCAACGTTACAATAACTGTTTACATTTAGCAAATTATTAGTTACTATTCGGATAGTGACTAAAGGGGAGGTTAATAGTATGGATTTTTATTTAGACCCATCAGTATTAATTATTTTGATTGCTTTTGGATTTTTAGCTGCATTTATTGATTCAGTTGTAGGTGGTGGAGGACTGATTGCCTTACCCGCTTTATTATTTACAGGACTGAATCCAGCAAGTGCAGTAGCTACGAATAAACTAGCGTCGACAATGGGGTGTGCAACTAGTAATATTGTGTTTTATCGTTCTGGTAATCTTGATTTGAAATCGGCGTTTAAATTATTTCCACTCACTTTCATAGGTTCCATAATAGGGGCATGGACCATTCATTTAATGAACCCAGAAGTACTGAAGCCATTGATGCTGATTATGCTTGGTGCGGTTGCTATTTATACGATATTCAAAAAGGATTGGGGTAGTATTTCTACTCATAAGAAATTGTCTGGTCGACACGTCATTATTTTTACTTTTTTTGTTTTTACTATTGGTTTTTATGATGGATTTTTAGGTCCTGGCACAGGTTCGTTTTTAATGTTTTCTCTTTTATTTATTGGGTATGATTTTTTAAAAGCAGCAGGTAATGCGAAGCTTCTTAATTTAGGAAGTAATGTTGGTGCATTGTTGATGTTTATGTATGTAGGGCAAGTAAACTATGTGTATGGTTTTATAATGGGGATTGCTCAAATTGCTGGAGGGATTGTTGGCTCCAAATTTGCTATAAAAAAAGGAAGCGGGTATGTTCGTGCTCTTTTCATTACAGTAACTTGTTTATTGTTAGCGAAAAATCTGTATGACTATATTCAGTAAGTAATTTTGAACATCTTTACTTCAAAGAACGTAGAAAAGGTCAAATATGAAGGCTACATAAAATATAAGAAGATACTAGGGGCAAATTTATTTTAACATTTTTTAGATGCTACCTTATTCGAAGATAGCATCTAAAAAAGTCTCATTTAAAAGAAAATCTAAGTGAAGAGAATGAAAATAATATAAACTCATATTTTTTCTGGGGTATGTTTATTGATCATAGTGAAATGTTTACTCTATATTCTTCTTATAATTAGGCCTCAACAAACTCTTAAAATCCACCTCAGCAATCAACACACTCAACAATATAAGCGTTGCCCCTAAATATCCTTTTCCTGTGAGCGTTTCGCCTGTGAAAACGAAAGCAAACCCTGCCGAAAAGACAGGTTCTAGTGAAAAGATAAGTCCTGTATGTGTGGGCGTCGTGTATTGCTGGGCGATAACTTGCACGATGAATGCGACTGCGGTGCAAAATATGCTTAAGGCTAATATGATTAGCCATGAGTTGATCGTGCTAGGAAGTTTTGCGGTTTCCATCACTAATGAAAAAATAAGACTAAATAGGCCGACGAAACCGAGTTGTATGACCCCGAGCGCAATCGAGTTCACATGTTTTGTTACGTTTCCAGTAATGATGACATGAATGGCATAAAATAAAGCAGACAATATGCAAAATATATCGCCGTTACCGATCTTGAATTCACTAGTTAATGTTAGTAATCCGATTCCTATTATCGTTAACACAATTCCTAATATAACTTTCTTTTCAGGAATGTGTTTTAAAAATATAGCTGATAATATCGGAATGAAAATGACTGTGAGACATAGTAAGAAACCAGCATTAGACACACTTGTATACTTTGTACCGAATGTCGCGAAAATGTAAACGATAAATAAAACGGAAGCTAGTATAAAAGCATATTTTACAGTTTTAAAATCGACTTTGAATAAGTGTTTGTAAAATATTAAACCTGATAAAAGAAAGGCAATAATAAATCGTAATGCGATTAAATTATATTCTTCTATGCCATCAAGTCCAAGCTTTGTAAGTAGGATGGATGCACCCCAAAAAAATGTAACTAGTAGTAGCATTAAATCAGCTTTTAATTGAATTTTCATTTCTATTCCCTCGTTATGTATAATTTATGATTCCATACCCCTATCCCTATCGTTTATTTTAATATTAATTCTGAATATTTGGAATGAAAATTTATCGACGTTTTATTCCATAAGAAAAAGGCTGTTGTATAATCCGGTTCAATCGGTTTATACAATAGCCTTTTTTACTTAAAAGTTCCTATCTAGCAACATTCCCAGTTGCTCCGCAACAACCTCCGGCGGATCAGGAAGTCCTTTCATAAAGTATGTCTCTACGACTCCTACGATAGCGTAGCCGAAGAATGTAATGATCATGTCTTCACTAAATCCTTTGTTTATTCCTTCTTTAATATCTACGTCATCTTTTATTTGTTCGATGATGTAATCGAAGAAGTGTTTGCGGAAAGCGGAAGCTCCTTTTCCAGCTAGCATCGTTGAGAAGAAGAAGTAGTGCTGTTCCATGTTTTCGAACCAAGCGATGCAAGCTTCTCTAAAGCTTAGATCATGGAGGGGAGCACACAGTGTTTTTAGTGCTTCTATACGTTCTATAACGAGTTTATCAAGTAAATCAAATTTATCGAGGTAATGAAGATAGAACGTTCTATTTCCAACGTCTGCTCCGCTGCAAATGTCCTTTACTGTAATTTTATCAAATCCTTTTTCGGCCATTAGTTCAATAAAAGCGTTTTTTATTGCTTCTTTTGATTTAATGATCCTTCTATCGACTTTTTCCATTGTCGTCACCAAACTTTCCTCATAGTTAATACACAATTTTTATGGATGTGTGTATTAATGCGTGAATTCACTAAAATTGACGTTTGAAAACATCTCTTTTTCATTTTATATTATACACACGGGAGAGATAATACATCAACGTGCATTAATTCTTCCGAGTGTCATTTCTTAATGAAAGTGGGGGATAGAAGTCACATTTCGTGCTCTAAATAACTTTCTTCAAAAGAACAAATAACAAAATAATGACAATTTTATATATAAAAAACAACTAGAAAGAGGTCAATTATGAATCCGAAATATAACAACTTATTTGAAGCATTTACATTTAAATCTGGCGTTACTCTGAAAAATAAAGTCGTGATGGCCCCGATGACAACTTGGGCTGGTGATGATGATTACACGATTTCAGATGAAGAAGTAACGTATTACAAAAAGAGAGTGAACGGAGTAGGGCTTGTGATTACGGGATGTACACACGTACAGGCGAACGGCATCGGTTTTACAAATGAGTTCGCAGGTTATGACGATAAGTTCATCCCAAGTTTACGTAAGTTAGCGGATGCGGCTAAGAGCGGCGGAGCTCCAGCTATACTTCAAATTTTCCATGCAGGGAACAAAGCATTACCTGATTTCACGCCGGGCGGGGATGTAGTAAGTTCAAGTGCTTTAGAAACAGAAGCTTCTCCGTTTGCACCATCTGTATTACCAAGAGAACTTTCGCACGATGAAATTTTAGAAGTGATTCGTGATTTTGGAGAAACGACGCGAAGAGCAATCGAAGCTGGCTTTGACGGCGTTGAAATTCACGGCGCACACGGATTTTTATTACAAAACTTTTTCTCACCATTCTTTAATAGACGTGAAGATGAGTGGGGCGGTTCTTTAGAAAATCGCTTACGCTTCCCGCTAGCAGTCGTTCGTGAAATTCAAGCCGTTATTAAAAAGCATGCTAAGAAGCCGTTCGCATTAGGTTACAGATTCTCACCTGACGAACCGCAAGAAGGTGCTTTAAGAATGAAAGATACGTATGAGTTAATCAATCATCTTACCCGAGCAGATGTTGACTATGTTCACGCTTCATTAGCGAGTGCTCTTACTGCAAAACCAGTTGATAGTGTAGACGAGAAAACGTACCTTGAATTGATCGCCGAGCATGTAAACGGTAGAATTCCGTTAATGGCAGCTGGTTCTATGGTAACACCAGATGATGCTTCGTTAGCGCTAGAAAAAGGAATCACACTTGCGGCGATTGGTCACGGGTTAATTATGAATCCAGATTGGGTAGAGAAAGTGCAAGACGGAAAAGAAGATGAAATAAAAACTGCTATTAAGAAATCAACAGTAAGCGAACTTGAGCTTCCAGAAAAGCTGTGGAATGTCATTCAAGCTTCAGGTCCGTGGTTTACTATCGAAGATTAATTGTGAAGATGCTTTTATAAAAAATAAAAACGAGTATGAAATGGAGAGGTTAATATGAAAAAACAAGTAACGTTTAAAAAATATAATTTGAATATGGCTGGTAATCTTCATTTACCAAACGAAATGGATCATAACAAGAAATACCCGGCTCTTATCGTTTTACATCCGGGTGGTGGAGTGAAAGAACAAACAGCTGGTCTTTATGCTCAGAAGTTAGCCGATGAAGGATATGTTGCGTTAGCTTTCGATGCGGCTTATCAAGGCGAAAGTGAAGGGCTGCCTCGCTATCTTGATGATCCAACATCTAGAGTAGAAGATGTGCGAGCGGCGGTAGATTATGTAACGACACTTTCTTTCGTTGATTCAGAGCGAATTGGTGTAGTTGGTATTTGCGCTGGTGGTGGTTATGCGATACGTGCAGCACAAACTGAACGTCGTATTAAAGCTGTTGTAGGAATTAGCGCAGCAGATATGGGAAGAACATTCCGCGAGGGCTGGACTGGTGAAGCTCCGATATCTAGTGCAATTCAGACGCTTGATGCAGTCGCAAAACAACGTACTGCTGAAGCAAATGGTGCGGAACCGATGTATCTTTCCTACGTACCGCATGAAATCGATGAAAATACAGATTCAGAAACAGCTGAAGGATATGAATATTACAGAACAGCTAGAGCAGAGCATCCGAATTCAGTAAATAAATTGCTGTTTTCAAGTTTTGATAAAATTTTAGCGTTTACGGCAATTGATGAAAAAATTAGCACTTTATTAACGCAGCCACTTCTATTAGTTGCAGGAAGTAAAGCAGGGACACTTTGGCAAAGTAAAGAAGCTTATCAATTAGCAAATGAACCGAAAGAATTAGTCGTTTTGGAAGGTGGATCTCACTTTGATCTGTATGATATTCCAGAGTATGTGGATCAAGCTGTAGTGAAGGCAACGGAATTCCTTGGTAAGCATTTGTAATTTGATTCTTGCGAGGCAGTAGAAATACTTTCTACTGCCTCATAAAAAATGAGAAAAGGAGTTTTGAGTGTGACTAACGTATTAATTCTTGGAGCGAACGGACAAATTGCGCGTTATGCGATTGATTTATTTTTAAATGAAACGGATGCAAAGTTAACGTTATATTTACGAAATGCAGATAGAGTACAGCAATATGCGTCTGATCGTGTTCGCATTATTGAAGGTGACGTTTTAAATCGTGAAACGTTAAAAGAAGCAATGGTAAATCAAGATGTAGTGTATGCAAATTTAGCTGGTGATGATTTAGAAGAGCAGGCGGAAACGGTAGTGAGTGCGATGGAAGAGACTGAAGTGAAACGTCTTATTTTCATTAGCTCCCTCGGCATTTATGATGAAGTACCAGGAGAGTTTGGTAAATGGAATAATCGTACGATTGGTCAATATTTAGGACCGTACCGAAAATCTGTTGATGTGATCGAAGCTTCAAATCTTCATTACACCGTATTACGACCAGCATGGTTAACTGATTATGATGAAGTGGAATATGAAATTACGGAAAAAGGTGATCCGTATAAAGGAACGGAAGTATCACGTAAAAGTGTTGCAGCTTTCGTCGTTACATTAGCAGAGTCACCAGATTTACATGTTGGCGGAAACTTAGGTGTAAACAAACCGAATACAGATGGTGATAAACCAGCCTTTCTCTAACATATAAAGGAGGATGCAAATAAATGAAAGTTATAATCTTTGGAGCGACAGGTATGGTTGGTCAGAGCGCATTACGAGAAAGTTTATTAAATGATGAAGTAAAGGAAGTCGTAACGATCGGTAGAAAACGTACGAATGCGATGCATGAAAAATTAACCGAAATTGAGCTTACAAATGTGGCTGACTTATCGTCCATTGAAGAGAAAATAACCGGATTTGATGCATGCTTCTTTTGCCTAGGTGTTTCTTCTCAAGGCATGAAAGAAGATGAGTATACGAAAGTTACGTATGATTTAACGTTATCTGCCGCGAAAACATTGGCAAAATTAAATCCGAACATGACGTTCATTTACGTATCCGGCAGCGGCACAGATAGTACAGAATCAGGACGTACGATGTGGGCGAGAGTGAAGGGAAGAACGGAAAATGAGTTATTACGTTTACCTTTCAAATCTGCGTATATGTTTAGACCAGGATTAATTATCCCGACAAATGGTGTGAAATCAAAAACGAAATCATATCAATTGATGTATGATATTATGAAGCCTTTTAATCCTCTTTTGAAGAGACTCGGCAGTGTTATAACTTCTGAGCAATTGGGAAGAGCTATGGTGCGAGTTGGGAAAGATGGGTATACCCATTCAATTATTGAAAGTTCAAATCTGAAGAAGATTAGTATGTGAGTTTCTAAAGTGAATAGAAATAATGAAAAAGAGCCCAATTTCTCTATTTGATATGGAGAAGTTGGGTTCTTTCGTTTTGGAATAATTATGAGAAAATTTTTAGATATTTCTCATATATTCATCATGTTTCTTTCATCCTCTTCTCACGTCTAAGTTTTACACTCATATGTATCAAAGGTAAAGGGAGGTAATACATTTTTTACTTATCTCAAAACGAATGATAGATGGTGGTGAACAGATGAAAAAGAATAAACGTAAAAAATGGCGTTGGTTAAAATGGGTTTTGATCCTTCCATTACTTCTGGCATTACTATTGTTTGGATTACATAGTATGAAGTTTGAAAGGTGGGACCATGAGAAGCATAAGCAAGCGGCATATACTGTTTCTCACGATAAAGAAAGAGAAGCTTTCGTTACACAAAAAGAAAAGTTTAATAACTTTGAGCGAAATCAGCATCATGAAAAACACCATGAAAAAGAGTTTGAAGGTTTATTCTTTATACCATTCCTGTTAGCGTTTGGATTTGTTCTTTTCGGCTGGTTTATGATTCGTAAGTCTGAAGGGAATGCGATTAAAAAATGGACAGGCATATTGCTCCTAGTTATTGGCTTATTACCGGTCCTTCCGATGCTTGCATTTGTTGCAGCGATTGTTTGGGCATATAAAAAATTAAAAGAGAAAAGAATGGCAACTGATATAGATGTATACAGCGACTTTCAAGTACAAAAACAAGTAGATATTTTAGATCAATGGGAACGCAACATTCGTAAGGAGGAGAAGTAATAATGGGTATTTTAAAACGTATTAAAAATATTGTAGTGGCGGATGTGCATCAAACGTTAGATAAGATAGAAAAACCTGTTAGCATGTTGAAGCAATATCTTCGCGAAACAGAACAGCAAATTACGAAGGCTGAAAAAGCACTTTCTCATCAATATTATTTAGAAAAGAAATATGAAACATTAATTTCAGAAACGGATGCTCTTATTGCGAAGAGAACTCGCCAAGCTGAGCTTGCCGTATCACGCGAAGAAGATCAGATGGCGCAGTTAGCCCTGCAAGAAAAAATTGTGAATGAGAAAAAAGCGGAACTATATCGTAAGCAGTACGAAATAACAAAAGAGCAAACAGCAACGATTTATGAACAAATTGACAAATTGCAAAGGAAATATGGAGAGTTGCAATATAAAGAGCTAGTTCTTGTTTCACGGTTAAATGCGGCGCAAGCAATCAAAGAAAGCAACAGAGCAATTGACTCGTTCCATACAGAAAGTACAGCGAAAGGCTTTGCACGCATTGAATCGTATGTGCAAAAGCTAGAAGCCGAAACAGCTGCTAGTAACTATTTTTATAATTTAAAGTCTCCGAATCAACAAGAAGTGTTAGATCAAAATTTGCAAGAAGAAGTACAGCGGGAGTTAGAGAAGTTAAAAGAGAATAAATAGTATGCAAAAAGCCCATTTTCATATGGGCTTTTTTCTATGTAAAATTTCATTTGTTTTGTTTACATAATATCTTTACAATCGTTTGGTAAAATATATTTAACTGCATATTGAGAGGGTGGATGGTTATCCCTTCTTTCTATTTGGAAGGAAAGGAGGTGATAATATGGAGTTTTTGTTTGATCTTGTAAAAGAGTTTGTGAAAGCGACTGTACGCGAAGTTTCAGCGTGTTTTTTGCGGAAGCAACTTCTGGATAAGGACAACAAAAAACCCACTCCGCGCCGTAGCAAGCAAAAGGGTGGGTTTCGTAAAAAGAAATAACTTATAATAACTACCACCCTATACGGTAGCAGTTAAGGAAGAGATGTTAGCGCATCTCTTCTTTTTATTATATGCCATTTTATTCGATGTCACACTTATATAGTATTCTACGGAAAATATATCATATTCCTATTTTGTGGTCAATTTGATTACATGAGCGGAAATTTGTAACACTATTCCTTTTCAAACTGAAAAATATCTCGGTTAATGAGTTGATGGAAGTGCCTATCCATTTCTGCCGCAGAAACTTTTCTTTCATTTTGAAACCACCACGCACTTAATGATGTGATTACCCCTGAATAAAATTCAATGATTAAATCATTTGGCATCGTATGATTTTTGCATAGCTGATTTAACGCTTCCGTTTCTTGTTTTCTCGTTTCATGACTTAAATAATGTATACGGCTAATAAATTGTTCATCAGACATTTGCGCCTCTAATATTTTACCGATTTCTTCATGGTGCAGGAATTGTTCCATCACTTGAAATGGTTTACTTAATCGATCTAAAAGCGGTATTTCAGCAATCATCTCCCCATAGCGCTTAAATCCAAATGCTAATAAAGCATCTTTATCTTCAAAATGTTTATAAAAGGTTGTTCGGTGTACCATCGCAAGGTCACAAATTTGGTTAATCGTGATGGAACTATATTTTTGTTTTGATTGTGTCATTAATTCAAATAAGGAATCCCAAAGTAATTTATGTGTACGTCTAATACGTAAATCAAGTTGTTTTTCACTATCGTTCATCTACAATTCTCCTTTTGTGTAGATTAAATATACAATGGCT
The DNA here is from genome assembly GCF_022663915.1 of Bacillus cereus group sp. BfR-BA-01331. Classification (NCBI taxonomy): domain Bacteria; kingdom Bacillati; phylum Bacillota; class Bacilli; order Caryophanales; family Bacillaceae; genus Bacillus; species Bacillus cereus group sp. BfR-BA-01331. The sequence continues at coordinate 57,664 of NZ_JAKUGJ010000018.1, read as the reverse complement.
TTAAATTGATTCTCCCTTTTTAATCTACATATGTATATTATATTACATGTGTTCCGGTGTATTTAAAGCTTTTTAAGTAAAAAATAGGAGGAGAATCAATACATGAATATAACAACTAAGAGCCCCGCAAGTGGCAAAGTTGATACTTCTAATATGAAACATACCCCGATTTTAATTGCATTACTTTTAGGGGCAATGGTTGCATTATTAAACGAAACATTACTTGGTAATGCGTTAACTGTATTAATGAAAGAATTTGACGTAACAGCTTCAACTATTCAATGGCTTTCTACAGCTTACATGTTGGTGGTTGGGGTTTTAGTCCCGATTACAGCGTTACTTCAGCAATGGCTCACAACGAGACAAATGTTTTTGATCGCTATGGTAACGTTTTTAGTCGGTACATTAATTGCGGGATTTGCACCGACATTTTCCGTTTTATTAGTCGGCCGTATCGTCCAAGCTGTAGCGACGGGGTTAATTTCACCGTTATTAATGAATACGATTTTAATTATTTGTCCACCTGAAAAGCGCGGTGCCACGATGGGATTAATCGCACTTGTGATGATGTCAGCTCCAGCAATTGGTCCTACATTATCAGGAGTAATTGTTGATTCATTAAATTGGCGCTGGTTATTCTACATTGTTATTCCTATCGTGATCATTTCAATTATGATTGGGATGAAGTACATTCAAAATGTTACAGAGTTAACAAGGCCAAAAGTAGATTATCCATCTATCCTTTTATCGACATTAGGATTTGGCGGGCTTGTGTATAGCTTTAGTGCATCCGGTGATTTAGGGTGGTCCGATCCGAAAGTGTATGGTGCCTTAATTGTTGGGCTTATATCACTATGTATTTTTGTCATTCGACAATTAAAAATCGAGAATCCAATTTTAGAATTACGTGCATTTAAAGTGCCGATGTTTACAATATCAGTTGGATTAATCGTCATTGTGATGATGTCGTTATTTTCAACAATGACTTTATTACCGATGTTCCTGCAAACAGTTTTACTCGTTACAGCCTTTAAATCAGGACTAATAATGCTTCCGGGAAGTATTATTAGCGCCATAATGGGACCAATCGCAGGTAAACTATTTGATAAATTTAGTCCGAAAGTTGTTATCGTTCCCGGCATTGTGTTAGTAGGGATTGCAATGTTCTTATTTAAAGGCATTACTCCTGATACATCAATGGTACAAATTATTGTCATGCATAGCGTATTAATGGTCGGGCTCATGTTTGTAATGACAGCACAAACATATGGATTAAATCAATTAACACCAGATTTATATCCGCACGGAACAGCACTGTTTAATACGTTACAGCAAGTAGCTGGCGCAATTGGTACAGCTATCTTTATTTCGAAAATGTCTTCAGGAACAACTAAGTATATGGAAAGCTCAGCGAATCCAATGGACCCAGTAGAGAAGTTAAACGGTTTAACCTCTGGATTCCAAGGTGCATTTACACTAGGGTTAATCTTTATCGTTATTGCTTTTATCGTATCGTTGTTCTTAAAAGAAGAGAAAAAGGAAGTAAAGGCAGCGAGGGTTTTACAGAACGAAAATTAAGGTTCATATTAAAAAGACATCTTTACAAGATAAAGATGTCTTTTTACATTTCTTTCGTAATATCATACTGCAACAACTGCCGTTGATCATAAAACCTCTCAAAAATAAGCCCCATTACATAAAAGAATACTAGCCCGAAACCAATATGAATGAGCGTAAAGGTAGCTCCAAATGAAGAAAATTCATACACGATAATTGGTAATTTCGCAGTTGTCCAAACGCCTAAGAAAAATACGATGTACCTAATGCTGGCGCCTTTTTTTAATAGTAGTGCTGCAATCGGAAAGGCAACATAGAGGGGACCAGCTGCAATTCCGCCTAATAATAGAGAGAATAATATTCCATATATGCCGGACTTTTCTCCCATATATTTCATTAGCGTTTCTTTCTTCACCCACTGATCGAGTAACCCTACAAATATTAGGACAGGGGGGAGTAGAAACAGCATATCTAAAATGCTATTCCCCGTTAATTGTAATGCGCTCCATCCTAAAGATTGGTTTATAAAGGTTAGAATGATAAGTCCAATCAGCAAAATGAAAAAGAAGCGATATCTTTTTAGTTCATTCATACCACCACCACCCAAATGATATAGGAGAATAGGAGTGACATGAGTAATGCAGATGCATTACGAGCGTAAGCAAAGCTTCGTCCGAATATCTTTTGTTCCATAGGCAAGGTTGTAATTCCTACTGACATTAGTGTAGACATGAGTGCCGCAACTTGAGGAAGACCTGCGCCGTGCTGTACTAACGTATTACCAAGTGGGAACACGACAAAGCTTGGGATAAGTGCCACAGATCCGAGTAGTGCTGAATAAATAATACCTAAAAATCCAGACTGTTCTCCAATGATGGAAGAGATGAAGGACGGCGTTAAGATAGAAAGTGATAGTCCAACGAAAAGCATAATGGAGAGCATGGCAGGGAGGAGGTTTCGAAATATTTTCCATGATTTTAATAGGGCAGCTTTCGTTTTATTCCGATCCTTCATAAAAGAAATCCCTGTAAGAATAATGGCCAAAGTGTAAAGGATAGCGCCATTAATCATGATTAGATTCTTTTAAGTCTTTATATTTGTCTAAGAAAAATGATAAGTTTTTCATTTTTTCCTCAATATCCATTTGAAAATCCGCTAATTGTTCTTTTCCGGCTATAGTAATTTTGTACATCTTTCTCGGCTTATCTGGAACGGATGTACTTACATAAGATTCAATAGCGCCTTCGTTTTCTAATTTCTTCAGCGTGCGGTAAAGGATGGCACTATCGATTGGATTGACCGGAAGTTCTTCCACGCATTTCTGAAGTAGCTGTCCGCCATAGTTATCACCTTCTGCTAAAAATAACAAAAGAAATGCACCTGTATGTCTTCCTGTATGTTTCATGAATATACCTCCTAAAATATATACTGTTAATGACAGTATACTGTTGTTAACAGTATATGGTGCATGAAGTGCTATGTCAATTTTAAAATGGTACTGAGGGGAAATGGCAATTCCTGTTTTAATCTTGTTAAATAACAAAATAAAAGCCTACTGTTTTCTTGTGACAGTGGCTTTCATAGTTGGTAAACTACTATATTACGCTTAGGGAATCTCGCACTTTGATAGTAACACATATATGTTAGCCCTATATTGAGAAATAAAAAAAAGACACTCTCAAGAGTGCCTCTTATTAGCAGCCGAATCCGCCGCCCCAACAGCTAGCTCCAACGATGATTAATAAGATAAAGAGCACAACAAGTAAGGCGAATCCACCGCCAAAACCACAGCCTCCACCACAACTACCACCATAGCCTCCACAACTACCACCATAGCCCATATTAACTCCTCCTTCCATAAAGTCCATATATTAATGGATTTATATCACTTTATGTTTTTACGGATAAACTTGAGCAGGTCCCTTTGAAAAATAAAAGTACTCGGTATTTTAAAAGAGTTGACGAGCGTATTTTTGTCACGAGTATTCCGCTTATTACATATGGTATTTTATTCTGTGCATTGGGGGAAAGGAGATCGTTATGGCTAATTCTGAGATGATATTACGTTTACTTACGGATTTAAAGATTGAGCAGCAAGCTTTAAAAGAACAGCTGGAGAAAATGCAAACAGCTTTGAGTATTCTTGAAGAAAAACCAACTATTCTTGAAGAGAAATCAACTACTCTTCAAGAGAAACCAGTTGTTACAAAGCAACGTGGACATTCTGGGTTTCCAACATCTTTTCGTGATTGGAGAGCATCTTCTCAAAAGAAATAAGGAAGCCTGTTATAGTGAGTTATACAAAATCACAAATGAAAAAGTACAGTCTACTGTAGTTAATACAGAGGCTGTACTTTTTGTTATGTTAGTATAAGTTGTGATAGGTGGTTTGTATTTTCTTTGACTATTCCGCCTTTAACTCGATCCCTTTATCCAGCATATCTCCATTAATTTTCAAAGTTAATCCCTGCGTATTTTTCGGTACATCGAATACAATGTTCCCTTCCGAATTTTCATTAGGATTAAGAACACCAAATTTAAATGTAGCAGTATTTGCAGCTTTAAGTACTAATTGAGATTCATTAGAAATGTGATATTCTCTTCCGGTTCCGTCAATTAATTTAAAGTTATTGCTATTTAGTGTAATGGGTTCCTCTTGACGATTATAAACTGCGACGTCTAATACTTTAAATACACCTTGTGCTTTAACTTCTCCATTACCTATAACATCTAATGAATCGGCAGAGTGTATTGATATGTATACATCAGAAGAATCTCCCTGGGTGGGAAGTTCTTTTTGAGGATCCTTGTTGCTAAGTTCATCATTTTTTGTTTCTTTAGAAGTCTCCTGTTCGTTTTTCGTGTTACTGCTAGATGTATCATGTGAACTGCAAGCTGATAATCCAAATAAGAATGTGCTACATAATAATGATGTTACTAACTTTTTGTTCATAGTTTCTTCCTCCAAAATAAAAGTACTTTCATGGGTGCCATAATGATTTAATAAATCTATATTTTTCTTTATATGTATTAAATGTTACATTTTATTATATTGGTTTTGGGATGAAGGGGAAACTTGATGCAAATAAACAAGACACTTTGCAGTGTCTTGTTTATTTAAGTTATGCGCATTACTTAATAAGACGCTAGTTTCTCATCCTGAACATGAGTAACTATGTAGGGTGTTTTAATTATAACATTTTAACCAGTAATGGGTCTATATGGAATTTGTATAATGGGTACGTTTTATTATTTGGAATGACAGATGTAGTATATTATGTTGGGATTTGATCTATTAAAAGCAGTAGACAAGGTAAAGGATCATACCATATTTCATAATTTACACAAATTGTGTAGAAAAGTATGGAGCTATATTTCCCTTTACACGAACATAAAGGTATAATATAGTTTAGTTAAGTTAACTAAACTATATAACGAAACGAAATAAAATAACAGCATGACTGGAGGAAGAATGCTATGACTAGATCGTATAAAGAAGTAATTAATGAAATGAATCGAGCCTACAATGACTTCTACATTTTACTATTTCAGGAGTTAAAGGATGAGTTCGGTCTTACAGGGCAGCAAGAGAGCATGCTATTTTATATCAATTTAAATGAAAACACGACAGCAAATAATATTGCGAGTACTTTTAATATATCGAAAAGTGCTGTGAGCCAAGTTTTATCGAAATTGGAAAAACAGAAGATGATTTCGAAACAAGTAAACCCTAATAATAAACGGGAGTACTTCCTTACACTTGGTCCAAACGGTAGTAAGTATATAGAGCGGTTGTCTGAGTTAGATGACGTATTAATTGAGAAATACTTTTCTAAAATCGATATAAATGCTTTAGAGCAAATGACTGATACGTTAACGAAAATAAATAAAGTTATATTGGAAGAAAAACAGAAGGCTATTGATTCTAATGAGTAAGAAAGTCTACATGAAGGGATTATTAGAAAGGAGGAAAATCCTGTTATGAGTTACATACCAAATATGATCACGATAGCAAATTTTGTATGTGGGCTTTTGGCTATTTATGCTGTTTTCGTTCACGATATGTATTTGGGAGCAGTTTTTATTATTACAGGAATGTTATTTGATTTTTTTGATGGCATGGTCGCTCGGAAACTTGATGCTGTTTCGGAAATAGGTGGAGAGTTAGACTCATTTGCGGATTTAGTTACTTTTGGTGTAGCACCGTCTATTCTTGCATATAGTGTCGCTTTAAAAGATTTGCAGTCCATCGGGATGTTATGTGCGCTTGCTTACAGTGTTTGTGGCATGCTTCGACTTGCGAGATTTAACACGCAACAAAGCAAACTTCCGACATTTATCGGAATGCCCATTCCATTTGCGGCAATGTGTCTTCTCATTTTATGCTTTTTGAATAATCCAGTTTCCGTGGCGTTTGGCACATGCATACTCGCTTATTTAATGGTGAGTAAAATAAAATTCCCTCATTTTAAAAAAGATATATCGGAAAGCTTGAAGTCCGAAAGATGGGATTAATGAGAAAGATAAGGAGCATAACATGATTCGTATGGCACTAAGATCATTTAACATACAAATATATTGTTTGCTAGGCGTGATGTTACTGGGATGGTTGATGACACCTTTTCGAGCCCAGTTTGTAGGGATAAGCATCGGCCTTTTAGTTAGTATGTACTGCGTATGGATTTTAGGGAGGCGTTTTGAAAAGTTCGGAGATAGCATTGTAAAAAAAGAAAAAGCACCGATGCTTGGAATGATGAATCGGTTTGCAGCCGCGATACTCGGTGCGATTATTATGTATGAAATTGAACACCATGATTTCATGTGGACATTTGCTGCTGGAATTATGGATGGGTATTTCTTAATTATTATTAATTTAGGGTATTACAGTATGAGAGATGTGGAGGAATAAAGAGCTGTGTAAATAACTAATTTGAATGATTTGAATGTAAAAACCTAAAAGCCTAAAAACCTAAAAACCTAAAAACCTAAAAACCTAAAAACCTAAAAACCTTCCTTTATAGAGAGCTTTTTCTTACAAAGAAAAGACACCCATATAAGAGTGTCTTTTCCGATAGTTTTTTAGCAGAAGCAAGAAGCTCCAACAATGATTAATAAAATAAACAATACAACTAATAAAGCAAAGCCGCCGCCACAACTACTACAACTGCCACCAAATCCCATAATAGTTCCTCCTTTAATAAGAGGGGAAACAAGGGGTCACTCATGTATTTTAACGGATTCAATTTACTTTATGTTTTTTACGCAATAATTGAGCAGGTCCTTTTGAAAATAAAGAAAAGACACCCTAAGGTGCCTTTCTCCGACTTGAACCATCTTAATTTTAATAATATTGGACTCCCGTCCAAATATTATTTTACCATGTTAATTTGTTTTTGGAAATATTCCATATCGATAATTACAATACACGTTTTAGTTTTCGAATTATTTATTTGTTTAAAAGTTGAAATTAATAAGAACCCCATAAATGATAAACCATTCCACTAACGAAAAACACTAATCCTAAAAACAAAACAATTAAAGCAAGTACTCCATTTTGATTATGTTCCATAAAACTAGCTCCTTTTAGATTTATAGTTGTTTATTCTTTCATACAAAAAAGCCTTTAGTCGTAATTATGGCTAAAGGCTTTGATCATTATACTTTTCACATTATAAAATCTTATGAGAAGAATTTATAATGTTTTTTTATCAAATTTGAAACTGAAAATGTACTAGCTTGATAATGAAGCTTGGCTATTAGAATTGAAAAATTTTAGTTTTATTATAATTAATAGAAATGAGAGTAGTGTGAATATAAATCCGCTCCAAATAAGCTGGTGAATACCTAAGTTTGAAATGAACCAGCCTCCAATAGTTGTTCCTAAAGTAATTCCGAGATTTGAGAATGAAACGAATAGGCTATTACCGAATTCAGGTGCTTCTTTTGCTTCGCTTATTAACCATGTTTGACCAACAATTAATCCACCAGCATGTACGATTCCCCAAATGAATACGATAAAAATCATTGGAACAAGGTAGGAACCTAAATAATAAACCAATATGTAAACAATAGAGTATAGGATAGGGAATAATATTACTGTATTTACTATACTTTTTTGCAGGAGACTACCAAATAAATGATTACCTAAAATCATAACTATACCAAATATGAATAGCATGATACTGATGAGAGATCCATTCATGGAAGTTACTTTTGCAAGGTACTCAGCGAAGTAGCTGTATACGGAAAACATCGCTGCAAAAAGGAATGTGACGGTTAAAATATTTAACCATAATCCTGGTTTGCCGAGTATACGAATTTGTTTACCGAAAGACATTTTTTCTTTAACAGGCATAGAAGGAAGTAGGATTAGTATTCCAATGAATGCAAGAGTGTTAACAAGCGCTCCGAATAAGAAAGCAATTTCGAGTGAAAATTGGTCTGCAAGGTAAGAGGTTAGTGGTACACCTAAAGCAAAGCCAACAGTAATTCCCATGAAAACTTTTGTAACCGCTTGACCGCTCTTTTCTGGAGGGACAAGTTTAGCAGCTGTTACAAGAGCGATTGAAAAGAAGAGTGGATGAAGCGCTGCCGGTAAAATACGAAAAATAAGCATGATTTCAAATTGTGTTGTATAAGCGTAGATTATATTTGAAACAACAAATGCAAAAATTGCTGTTAATAAAATTATTTTGCGATTAATACTAGAGACGAGCAGAATTAAAAACGGACCAGAAATAGCAACAACTAGTGCAAATATACTTACTAAAAATCCAGCTTGTGTAGTCGAAATTCCGAATTTTTGAGTGATTTGTGGTAATACGCCGACAATCCCCATCTCGGTAGTAATAATTCCGAACACACCTATTGCGAGTGTCAGAATAAGTAAAGGATTTACTTTTTTCATTTATAAAACTCTCCATTCGTATCAGTATTTTGAAAGTAAATTCATTAACAAAGAAGCATTATTACAAGTATGATTGGATGCCAATTTTATCAGGACTATGTAATTTAAAATACAATAACAGATATCTAAATAACTAGATATGATATATTAAAAAATTTTCTCCTTTCTATGTTTCTTGCTTTTATAGGTAGTGGAATCTTATAAAAAGTAATTGGATACCCGTAAAAAGCAGAATGTGTGAAAGCTAATAATCAATTGATATGTAGATTGATTAGTAGCTTTCATTTTATAATTCGTTTTGAACGTATTCAGAAAACTCTCGTATTGTTTTTTCATTTCGGCGATAGTATGTCCATTTTCTAATTCGGTCAGATTCTAGTAAGCCTGCTTTTTTCATAGTTAATAAATAACTAGAAATAACCGATTGGGCTAAGCCAGTTTTAAGCTGGATATCTCCTACGCACACTCCAACTTGAAAGCTAAGGCCTTGCTCTAGATAAGGTTTTTCATCGAAATGGTTTTCTGGATTTTTCAACCATGATAAAATTTGACATCTTGTTTCATTTGACAATGCTTTATAAATTAATAAAGGTTCCATAAGGATATTATATCTACTTTTATAGATTTGTAAATGGGTTTTGGTGATTTTAAGGGGAGAAGGTATATGTGATCCCCTTAAATAGGAATGAGGTGCTCTTAATCTGTACCCTTTGTAAAGGACATTCTAAAAAAAGTTAGGCAACCTCAAGAAGATGATTTCTGTATGCCAACAGGAGTCATCTTCTTTAAATTCTATTGATAGCAAGAGTGATTATAGTACGTCATATATTTCTTAATTTCATGTTTTAACTGAACAAACGATTCACATGATTTTATATATGCTTCATCGGTTAAAGTACTACGAGGATTACGTGCAAAAATGATAATATTGTTAGGTTTAAGCATGTTGTTGCCTAGCTATCAATGGCGGATTCCTAAGAAGATTAATAATAAAACCTAACTGAAGATTTAAGAAAAATTTTATGTTTACCCCACTTTTTATTTTAAAAGTTTTTCCTATCCTATAAATGAGTTACATCAAGAAGGATACTAAAAACGACAAAGTCATAGATGAAAATGTAAAGTTAGGGGATTCTACATGCATACAGGAGTTTTGATGAGTTATTTGTATACTTATTTTTTTACTATTATTTTTTGTGTAGTGTTTCAAATTGGATTGTATTCTAAAGCGAAAGGAAATGTATCTATTCGGCATTTTCTATGGGTATATATTTTTCTGTTCTATCTTTCGCTAGTGTATAAGGTGACTCAGATCGCGACTGTATGGGATATAAGTCGATATGAAACGTGGATTCGTGTAAATCAAATTAATTTGACTCTATTTGATACGGCAGGTAGTACGACGTATCTTTTGAATATTGTACTGTTTATGCCGTTCGGTTTTTTATTACCTACTATTTGGCCGCAGTTTAGAAAAATGAAAAACACCGTATGTGCGGGATTCTTTTTTTCATTGGCAATTGAGTTAAATCAATTACTAAATAATAGAATTACAGATATTGATGATTTATTTACGAATACCCTCGGGGCGATTGTTGGGTATGTATTATATAAAGTATTATATACAGCATTATTTAAAATGATATTGAAAAGAGAGGGGAAAAAGCTTGATACGAACTCTTCTTTCGTCATAAAATACGAAGCTGTTTTTTGTTTAGTGTGTTCATTTGTAGGTGCGATGTTCATTTATTATCCTGGAGATCTGTAAGCTACGATCTCGATTATAAAAACAATGTGCTGAATAGATCATTAAAGAAGGCTTTTCAAATTTTCCCTAGAATGAACAGTAATGAATAATCTAATTCCTTAATGTAATAAGGAGGCAGTAAAATTTGAACAGGAAAATTTGGGTTGTAGTTACTTGTTTTGCTTTTTTAGTAGCTAGTTATATTTTTGTCCAATATTTTATTATGGATGGTTTTCAAACAGGGCTTGTAAAAGTGAAGCTTATGTTTGGATCTAAATTAAGTGCGTTCTGGTATATGATGCTATTTATACATATTACAACTAGTATAGTAGCATTAGTAATTGGCCCGTTTACATTATCCACTAAATTTAGAGAAAGGAATATCAACCGTCATCGAATAGTTGGGAGAATCTATCTGGTTGGTATATTATTAGGAGGCATTTCTGGATTATATCTATCCTTTTATGCTACGGGAGGATTGGTAGCGAAGCTAGGTTTCGGTTTGTTATCTGTATTTTGGCTAACATCAGCATATCAAGCGTTACATAGAGTTAAGAATAAAAAAATTAAAGAGCATCGGAATTGGATGATTAGAAATTATTCTTTAACCTTTGGAGCAGTTACATTAAGAATTTGGCTACCGCTGTTTATAGTTCTATTTGGAATAGAGCGGTTTGAACTTAGTTACGCTATTATTGCTTGGTTAGCGTGGGTACCTAATTTAATTGTTGCAGAATTATTCATAAGAAAAAGACTTAATAAAGGAAAATACCAGGGAAATGAGGATTTACATTTTTAATGTAAATTTGCTGTAATATTGAGGGCAGAATTCTTCAGTAATTGAATTTTTTAATAGCTGGATTTCGTTTGTAGATTCAAAAATCCACTAATTTTATTGAATAAATAGAAAATACTTTCTTTTTTCGTCTGTTTAATTTAATATCAATAAGGGCACCAAAAAAATAGATAGAGGTGCTAAAATGTACGGTATTATTAATTATGAAGTGTTTTTACTAACAGGAATTTTATTGAATTTAATTCCTGGTGCAGACACCATGTACATTGTGGGGAGAAGTATTTCACAAGGTAGAAAAGCAGGTGTGTATTCTGTTTTTGGTATTATTACTGGTTCTTTAGTTCATACGTTGTTGGTTGCTTTTGGTTTATCTATTATACTTACAAAATCCATTGTGCTATTTAACACTATTAAGGTTATAGGTGTTATCTATCTTGTATATTTAGGGATTAAAATGATACTTGATAAGACAAATGTAGCTTTCCAGGCCACATCCAATAAATTGAACATTAGAAAGATATATGTACAAGGACTTTTAACAAGTCTGACGAATCCAAAAGTCTCTTTATTCTTTATTGCGTTTCTTCCGCAATTTATAGATACAAAGGCTTCAGGTCCTATGCCTTTTATCATTTTAGGACTTACTTTTACAGTAACTGGACTATTATGGTGTTTATTTGTTGCTTATTTCTCTTCATATGTTACAAAAAAATTAAGAGGAAACCAAAAGGTAGGAATGATTCTAAATAAGATAACAGGACTGATTTTTATTGGTATGGGGTTAAAGTTGCTTCAAACAAAAGCTCCTCAATAAACCTGAATAACATAAAAATGCCCCCTTTCAAGAGATGTAATCTTAGGTTTAGGCTAATTTCTACATACTAAAAAGTCCCTTTAACTTTGAAGGGACTTTTTGCTTGTTATTTTGAGTTATCTAAAAATTTATTTCAAGAAACAACCTATACTTTAATAGACGTTGTACGAGTTTAGCTTAATAGTAATGGGGTAAGCACAGCGGATATTTCAAGGTGAGGAATGTTAAAGAGTTTTTAATGTTTAAACGTGATGGCATATGGAAAGTAAGAGAAGTTGCCTTTCAATAAATATACGTACAAAATAGGATGGCCAATTGAAGCCATCCTATTTGTATTACCAACTAGCAGTTTCCGTACTTTCTTTCAACCACTTCACCCAATCAGAATCCTCCACCTTAAGCAAACTAAGCGAAACACCTTTCATATCTAAAGAAGTGAGAAGGGTACCAACTTTTACGAATGTAATCTGTAATCCTTCCAGCTCACATAAACGGCGAATGTCATTTGCGAAAATGTATTGTTCCATTAGTGGAGTAGCGCCTAGTCCGTTAATGAGGATGGCGAAGTTGTCTCCTTTTCTCCAGCGATAAATGCTTTTTAGTTTGTTTATTAGTTCGATTGCTAATATTTCAGAAGAGGATAGTGCTTCTTTACGGTAGCCTTTTTCGCCGTGAATGCCGACGCCATAAAAGACTTCATCGTCGTTTAATGTGAAGGAAGCTTTTCCTTGTACTGGGTCATTCGCAGGTGAAAGGGCGACTCCTAATGTGTGTAAGTTTTGGATGACAGCCTGCCCAAGCGTTGTTAGTTCTTCTAAAGGATGACCTTCAAAAGCGGCCGCACCAAGTATTTTTTGAACGAAAACAGTACCAGCGACGCCGCGTCTTCTTTTATTAAACGAAGCATCATCTTCAATTGAAACGTCGTCATTTACGATGATGTGGTCAATTTGTCTTCCTTCTTCTTTTGCGGTTTGTTCTGCCGCTAAAAAGTTTTCTACGTCATCTTTAAAGTTTTTTATGATGAATAAAATACTTTTATCTTTTGGCATTAAGCGAGTTGCAGTCACAATTTGTTCGACTGTAGGCGGAGTGAAGATACTGCCGTTTACGGCCGCCGTAAGCATGCCTTTTCCTACATAACCAATATCAGCTGGTTCATGTCCGCTACCACCGCCGCTTATAATGACAACGTTTTGCTTCAGTTTTTCGATATCTTTTACATAAATGATGTTATTTGTTTCATCGTAATTCACTTTGTCGTTATGTTCAAAATAAAAGCCATGCAGCATATCTTGAACGATATTTTCTACATCATTCATAATCTTTTTCATTGCTTTTGCCACCCTTTAATTACTTTGCTGATTGCTCGAGTAAAAGTAGTAATTGATTGTTTATCATATTTTTCATGAGAGAAGACATAATGGACGGATCTACTTCACATTTACTTTCAATCCAATCTTTTATCGTTCCAACGAAGCCGTGACTATAAAAGGAGGCAATCGTATTTTTTGTCTCATCAGAAAGGCTGAATCCATAGCTCACAGATAGTTCATCAATAATCTTCATATATAAGTTTTTCGTATGCTCAAATAAATAGTGATTAAACGAGTTTTGCTCAATGACTTTAAATGCATTTCGGTAAAATTTTTGATTTTCATAAAAGTAATCAAATAATAAATCGAAAATGTTTTCCCACGTTTCATAGTCGAGAAAGTCGATAATGTTTTCCTTCGTTTCTTCTCTATAAATCCAGCTTAATAGTTCGAATTTATCTTTAAAATGATAATAAAAAGTTTGCCTACGCATTTGACAGTGTAACATAATATCGCTCACTGATATTTTATGAAACGATTCTGTTTCCATTAAATACTTCAATGAATTCGCGATTATCTTTTTAGAAATTATAGAAGAGGTCATCTTAATCATCCCTAGAATGTTAGTAATATGAAAATCCTACCCATAATTGAGAGCGGTGTCTTTAGACAGATTGTCCATTTTGTCCGTTTACTATAAAACGCTTTCATTTTAACATGAGTAGTAAGAAGAAGATTTCAAATATATCACAATATATTAAAGGAATTGAGGGAGAAGCACAATGAAAAAGATTATAAACAAACCAGAAACATTAGTAATGGAAATGTGTAACGGAATGGTGATGGCTCATCCAGAGCTTGAGCTTTTGAAAAAATATAAAGTGATTAAGAAGAAAGAAATGAACGAAAATAAAGTAACGTTAATTAGTGGCGGCGGTAGTGGTCATGAGCCAGCGCATGCAGGTCTAGTCGGAAAAGGAATGTTAGATGCGGCAGTGTGCGGAGATGTGTTTGCTTCTCCTTCGCAAATTCAGGTCTATCAAGCAATTAAAGAAACAGCTAGTAAAAAAGGTACGTTATTAATTATTAAAAATTACAGCGGCGATATTATGAATTTCAAAAACGGTGCGCATTTAGCGACTGAAGATGGAATTGAAGTCGACTACGTAAAAGTGGACGATGATATTGCGGTAGAAGATAGCCTGTATACAGTAGGACGCCGCGGCGTTGCGGGCGTTATTCTCGTTCATAAAATTGCCGGCGCAGCAGCGGAAGAAGGAATGGATTTAGGAGCGGTGAAAGCTATCGCAGAAAAAGCAGCGGCTAACGTGCGTACAATCGGTTTAGCGTTAACTTCTTGTACAGTTCCAGCGAGCGGATCACCTACTTTTACACTTGCGGAAGATGAAATGGAATACGGCGTAGGTATTCACGGTGAACCAGGTATTAAACGTGAAAAAACGATGTCAGCAGATGAATTAGCTAACCGTATGACAAATGATTTAATAAAAGATTTAGGAGTAAAAGATGGCGAGGAAATTGCGCTTCTTGTAAATGGTTTTGGCGGCACACCACTGCAAGAACTTTACCTATTTAACAATGCAGTTACGAGAGAATTAGCTGCTAGAAACATTAAAATTAATAGAGTATTCGTCGGTAATTATATGACGAGTATTGATATGGCTGGTATGTCTTTAACAGTGATGAAGTTAGATGACGAGCTAAAAACATTGTTATCGAAAGAGTGTAATACACCTGCATTTAAAGTAGATGGACCAGTTGAGAGTGTAGAGTACGTGAATGTGCTTGAAGATGTAGAAGAGACGGAAGTTTCATTTGAACTAGAAACAGCGGAAGAACACGCTGTTATGAAAGATAATGTCATTACATTAAATAACATGATCTATCTAGTTGATAAAATGAGCGACATTATTATTAAAAATGAAGTACCGTTCTGCGAGTTGGATACACATGCAGGTGACGGCGACTTCGGAATGAGTGTGGCAAAAGGATTTAAGCAATTAAAACGTGAGTGGCATTCTATTGTAGATCAAGAGAACGTAACGATCGGATCATTCCTTGACGGTTGTTCAATGATTATTATGGAACATTGCGGCGGTGCTTCTGGTCCAATTTGGGGCGGAGCATTCCGTGCAGCTAGTAAAGAAGCAGGCGAAAAACGTGAGCTAACAGTAAAAGAGTTTGCTGAAATGCTGCAAGCGGCACTTCACGGCATACAATCTATCGGTGAAAGATCGTTCGGAAGAGGAGCGGTAGTTGGTGATAAAACACTTGTTGATGCACTTGCTCCATGTGTAGACTCTTGGTTAGCTAGCGCTTCAAACGAAGAAGATATGAAAATTGCCTTTGAAAAAGGAGCAGAAGCAGCGGTTAAAGGCGCAGAGTATACGAAAGAAATCGTAGCTCGCATGGGCCGCGCTGGTACAGTTGGTGAAAGAAGCTTAGGCTATCCAGATGCAGGTGCACATGCACTTGGAGTTATCTTTACGGAGATTGCGGGTAGTTTGAAATAGGAATTAGAAAGTCCCTCTGCCTTAAGGCGGAGGGACTTTTATATAGTTAGTTGATTATATGTAGAAGACTTCTTTCGGTGCTCTCTCTGTAAAATATGAGTTTGTTAATATTTTTGATAAAACCTTATTTCAAAGCTACACCTAATATTTCTCAACATGAATATATTGAAAATAGTTAGAGTATTTAAGATAATCGTTTGTGAAGAAATAGATTATAAAAAAAGGGGGAATTTATTTTGTTACGTCGCTTATCTATTTGTACTTTATTAACAGCTTTTATGTTTACTTTGTTTACATTTAACGGCTCTGCTTTCGCGGCTACGAATACCACTGAAAATGAAACTGTAGTAGCAGCTTGCGCAAAGGGAGGTACGGTAGGTGTATATGGTGCAAAGATGCGCAGTGGTTACACTGTTGGATCACCTGTCTTACATACATTTAATAATGGTGAGAAAATTACTGGAACATGGGTAACAGGTGAGTATGTTCAAGGTCATTACAGTAATTCTAAACAGTGGTTAAAAGTTACCTATAAAGGGATGACAGGTTATGTATCCCATACAACATTATATAACGTTTGCTCATAAAACTATGTATAATAGCTTTTGATGTATTGAGCTAATCTCTTCTAGGGATTAGTTCTTTTTTATCTCCTAGTTTTTAATGGAGCATTTTTTTTGAAAAAAACCAACGATTCATTAAATCGATGGTTTTATATTTATATATTATTCATTTGTATCTATATCAAATTTTTCAGTGCTTTTTGCTTATTTGAGAGATTTCTTCAATCAAATTGTACTTGAGACTTAGTTTTTTTGTGATTGCAGCTTATCAATTTTCCAGTTTGTTTCTAGAGGGTCTAAAGAGCTTTCAATATAAAACATATATTCATCTGTGGTACCTGGTACTTCAAAAGCAATTTTCAATTCTACTGTTTCATTTGGTTTAACTTGTATATCAGAAGGGTTTTGGTCAATCACCTTGCCTTCATAGGCCTTTCCGTCTTTTTCATCTTTTAAGTTATATTTTAATTCTGATAGTCCAATCATTTGACCTCGTACATTTTTTACAGAGACATTAACAACGACGGAATCGTTGTTAGCATTTAAATATGCACTTTGAACGGTGGCCAAGTAATAGCCTCCTTTAGCACTCTCACCAACTAATAAAATACCTTGTTCCAAGCGACTAATATCTTCTTTCTCTTCTTCTTCAAAATTTATTAATTCTTCATTTACATTTTTTGCGGCTGGTTCTTCTATTGGACCATTTTCAACGGCACTCTCTTGTTTATCTTGTGTGCAAGCAGCCGTAACACTGACTAATACTAGAATTAAAGTAAGTAATATGGATGGTTTTCTCATAAAATTGATCTGTCTCCTTAAGTTTCTCAATTCTGTGCAACTATACATATTATAAAGCGATTCTATTAAGATTAAGATTAACATAATGTCCCATTATTGGCTCAAAATAGGGGGTCTTTTAGACACCTTATTCTTGTTTTTTATTAATATGATTGGTGTATTTACTCTAGTTGTAGCGAAATCGTCCGTTGTTATCATTCCTACTGTAAATATGTAATTAGTATTATTTTATTCTTTAAATATCTCCGGCTTCTCCACTCTAAATGATTGCACCTCACCGCACTCTAAACAAAATGTGGTTAATAGTTTGGAACGTTTCCCTCCTGAAAAGAATCTACTAGATTCATCCTCACAAACATATGCATGATAAGCAGATCCAACTCTTCCTTCTTTAAATGTAGTAGAACCACAATTCTCGCATCGTTTATTTTTCATGTTACTAACACCTCATTTGATTGATATTTATTTTTCTGTTTTTTTAAGATAGAAGTAAAGCAACTTGGTTATAAATGATGTTTTCGACATGATACAACATACCCCTTTATATATCCGCAAGTAAAACAACACCCTATAAATCTCTATAACAATATGATGTTTCATATATCATTTAATGTTTATCGGAAAAATAAGTATTAAAGTATTGAGTTTTATTATTCTGATGATTATAATAAATGAAAAACAAACAATTCTTATGTTGAGAAGTGGAGGGACGGGCCCTATGAAACTTCGGCAACCTCGTTTTAGACGAAAGGTGCCAAATCCTGCAGGTGAAAAAACACCTGAAAGATAAGAGCGGTTCACTTAGTCAAGAAGGCTACTCTTATTTCGATAAGAGTAGCTTTTTTTATCCCGCATTAACGGGTAGTAAGACCCCCACGTCAAAATTCAGCGGAAGCAAAGAAGTTAGGTGGGGGATCAACTGCCCGTAAAAGCCCGATTGGTTCAACTAATAATCAGTGGGGGATGAACAAAACCCCCACTGATTAAAGTTTCACTTTATGGCTAAGAGATGAAGGGGGAGTATGTAGTGGAGTATGGTTTTTGATTGCCGATTTTTGGGGGATGGCTTCGAAATGTAGATGATGAATCTATGCCGCCTACGTTTGAGTATGCAAAACAAACAGCGCAAGTAGCAGAACAATTAGGCTGTTCAACAACACTTATTGCGGAATTAAATTTAAATGATATAAAAGGTGTTTCAGCACCAAGTTTAGAAGCATGGACAACTGCGGCAGCACTTGCAGCAGTAACTGATCGATTAGAGATTATGACAGCTGTAAGACCTGGCTTCCATAATCCAGCAGTTACAGCGAAAATGGCAGCAGATATTGATCAATTAAGTAATGGTCGTTTTACATTGAATGTAGTTTCACCATGGTGGGAAGAAGAAGCGAGACAGTACGGCGGAGTATTTACTGCACATGATGAAAGATATGATCGCACAGAGGAATTTGTAATAGTTTTGAAGGAGCTTTGGAAAGAAGAAGAGTTTTCTTATAAAGGGAACTTTTATGAGCTTCATCATACACATTTAAGTCCAAAACCTGTGCAGAAACAAGGCATTAAGATTTATGTAGGTGGTGAGAGTGAGCGAGGAAAAGAGGTAATCATAAACCACACGGGTGCATATGTAATGAACGGGGAACAGTGGAAGAAGTATTTGTGAAAATAGAAGATATGAAGAATCGTAGAAAGAAAGTCACCGAGGAGCCATTGCAGTCATTCGGGCTCGCGGCTTACGTCATTTGTCGTGATACAGAAGAAGAGGCATTAGAAGAATGGAGACGCATAACGGATGTGAAAGACGATGCTTTAGGTTATGCGGGTAACATATAAAACTATTATATTTTATTATAACAAAATACAGCAAAGACATTTGGAATGAAAAAAATAAAGTAATTGCAC
Source organism: Bacillus cereus group sp. BfR-BA-01331 (assembly GCF_022663915.1). NCBI lineage: Bacteria > Bacillati > Bacillota > Bacilli > Caryophanales > Bacillaceae > Bacillus > Bacillus cereus group sp. BfR-BA-01331. Next base: position 38,724 of record NZ_JAKUGJ010000018.1, on the reverse strand, counting down.
TCCTACTTGCTACAGGCTTTACAATTAGTGCAGGTGGGTTTAGGAGTGGTTACTAGCCACAAATAGCGATTTTGATAAAAAAGCATTTTGATATATTTATCAAAATGCCTTTTTGTTGCTATGCTAGCATTGCTCTTACATATGTTACGACTTTTTTATAGAAATCAGAGTTTGGGTCAATATGACCAACAACAGTTGCGTTTCTTGCAGCTAAATCTAATGACTTCACATGATCTGTTAATGCTACACCTGAGAGATTCGTATATGGCGTTCCTACTAAAGCGCCGTTCATTGGTATACCTGAAGGAACGGGAACTTCGAAAGCGTAGCCTTTTACTTTTGAAGTTGTGGGAACGATAATACCTAAACTAGAGATTGTATCATCGATAAGCCCGTCTGATATAACGATTGCAGGGCGATATCCCGCTTGTTCATTTCCGGCTTTCGGATACAGATTAAGCCAAACGATACTCCCGCGAATTACATTTCCTGAAATAGCCATTAAATTTCTTCATCTCCTATTGGCTCATAAAGTTCTTCTTCATGACTACGTACACCTGGCTTAGAAGATCCACGCAAGGATAGGAACAATTTTCTTAGACCTTCTTGATCATCGGCTTCAGGATATGATGCAGGGCGTAAAACGATTTCTCCGTTATCTGAAACGTGGAAATCAATTTTAACTCCATCCTTAAACTTAGCCATTTTAACGACTTCCGATGGGATTCGAACAGCGAGGCTATTCCCCCAAGTTCGGATAGTTCCTTTTGCAATAGCTTCAGCAACTACTGTCACATGAATCATCCCTTTGCTATTATTTGTATTACTATGGTTCAATTGTATCACCTCCTGCTAAAAAATGTATATACTTATGTATATACAAAAAACGAAAGAATGATACATGATTTTTGAAAATCATGAAGAGAAAATCAATGTGGTCTTATAATTGTGTGATAAATGTTGAGAAAGTTTTAATAACGGATTATGAGGAAAAACAAATTAGAATTTTCTGTTATTATTAAGGTAGTGAGTATTTTGATTGTGAATAAGAGGGGGCATATGGTTGTCGCTAATACGAAAGAGAAAGTATTAGAATTGCTAAATGAATGGTACATAGAAATCAGATCAAGACGTATTCCAGAAGCGGAACGCTTGAAAAAGGAAATTGACTTTAAAATATCTCAACTAAAGAAGGAGGCAGAAGTAGAGGCGCAGGATTAAAGTCTATTTCTATATCATTCCTTACTAGAGTTTAGATACAATTATTTAATTAATAATTTAGGGGTTTCTGAAGATAGTTTTAATGAAATAGATGCATTTGGGAAGCCTACGGATAATCCTTTAACGTATTATTATTACTTCTTTAAGGGGATTCACGCAAATGAACTTGGTAATTTGCATTTAGCAAAAGAGTATTATGATCAAGCTGAAGAGTATTTGAGATATATTTCCGATCCGTTAGAACAGGCTGAATTTTATTTTAAAATGGCTACATTCCACTATGATATACAGCAAGGATTAAAGGCTTTTGAATATGGGAAAAAAGCGAAAGAAATGTATTCTGAAGAAAGTGGCTACGAAATTAACGTGGCGTTCTGTGAGAATATTTTGGGATTAGCTTGTATTCATTTGAGGGAATGGGGATTAGCTGAAGAATATTTCACAGCAGCATTGGACCAATTCAAAAGGGTTGGAGAAGAAAAGTTTATATTGATGGTGCGCCATAACTTAGGTTGGATGTATTCAAATCAAAACCTATCGCCTTTAGCGATTCGCTATCTTTCTGAAGTAGTAGAAAAGAATCCAAATCATTATAAGGCAATTTTTGCAAAAGCATTAGAACATTATAAATTAGAAGAGGTAGAACTAGCGAATGAACTTATTGAAAATGGTTTAAAAGTTGTAGAGGAAATCAAGCAAGAGGAATTTTATCACCGCTTTATAATTCTAAAAGGATTAAATAATAATTACCCCGCAACGGAATTTGAAAAAATAGTGTTAGAAGGAATTCGCTATTTTGAGAGGGAAGAATTATATGAAAATGTCCAAGAATACTATGAGGCACTTGGGGTGAGATTTTTAGAGGAAGAAAAGCACATGGAATCTAGTAAGTATTTTTACTTGGGTACAAAATTTAGAAAGAAAGCACAAGACAAGGGGGCATTAAAATGAAAAAAGTATTGATCAGTGTGATGGGGATCGTTACAATCTTTTCGTTTTCATTAGGATTAGTAGGACAGAAAGATGTGAAACAGCATAAAAATGTGATTCAAAGTATGTCAGTAGGAGATTATGGTGGTTGATGCCAAATATAAAGAGCGCTATCCGAATTAGGGTGGCGCTCTTTTAATATAAAGGAATTAGGAAAGGAACTCTGTAAATTGGCTTGAAATGTAATCGTTCATTATGGAAAGTATTCATTCAAATAACAAACAGCCCGAGTTCCAATGAGGAACTTGGGCTGTTTGTTATTTCTTTGCCTTTCCTAGCACTATTCTATCGCCATCAAAACAAAAGAACGAGTGACCCCACTTTATGGTTATGTGCAAAACATAAACTAGTAGAAGTTTTGTATTTTCTTATCCTACGCATTCCACCCTGCACAAAAAATATTTCTCAATATTTAATTGTTGAAAAACATTGAATATTCTCTATAAAGAGAATATTATGTTGCTATCGGCAAAAAAAACGATAATTCGCAGACACTGGGGAGGAAATGCATTGAAAAAGAATAAGAAGTTAAAACCATTATCAGTTTTAGCAACAGCGGCAGTACTAAGTAGTAGTTTTGCTTTTGGAAGTCATGCGGCGTATGCTGATTCGCCATCATCTCTACCAATAGATGAGCATTTAATACCGGAGGAGCGTTTGGCAGAAGCGCTAAAACAACGGGGTGTAATTGATCAATCTGCATCACAAGCTGAGACGTCAAAGGCTGTCGAAAAATATGTTGAGAAAAAGAAAGGGGAAAACCCTGGTAAAGAAATCTTGACAGGAGATAGTCTTACGCAAGAAGCTTCTGATTTTATGAAAAAAGTAAAAGATGCAAAAATGAAGGAAAATGAACAGGCGCAGCAGCCAACAGTAGGGCCAGTAGCTGGACCAGGTGCGGGATTGAATTCTAGTAAATTAAATGGAAAAGTCCCTACTGCACCAGCGAAGCAAGAAGAGTACAACGGTGCTGTTCGAAAAGATAAAGTGCTTGTTTTACTTGTAGAATTTAGCGATTTTAAGCATAACAATATTGATCAAGAGCCAGGATACATGTATTCTAAGGACTTTAATCGTGAACATTATCAAAAAATGTTATTTGGTGATGAACCATTTACGTTATTTGATGGATCGAAGATTAATACATTTAAACAATATTATGAAGAACAATCTGGCGGCAGCTACACAGTTGATGGAACTGTAACGGAATGGCTTACTGTTCCAGGGAAAGCTTCAGATTATGGTGCGGATGCGGGCACTGGTCATGATAACAAAGGTCCTTTAGGGCCGCGCGATCTTGTGAAAGAAGCATTAAAAGCAGCGGTAGCAAAAGGAATTAACTTAGCTGATTATGACCAATATGATCAATACGATCAAAATGGTGATGGAAATAAAAACGAGCCAGATGGCATTATTGATCATTTAATGGTTGTACATGCTGGCGTGGGTCAAGAAGCTGGCGGCGGTAAATTGAAAGATGATGCAATTTGGTCTCATCGTTCAAAACTTGGATCAAAACCATATGCGATTGATGGCACAAAATCTTCTGTTTCGAATTGGGGCGGAAAGATGGCTGCATACGATTATACAATCGAGCCTGAAGATGGAGCGGTTGGTGTGTTTGCGCATGAGTATGGTCATGATTTAGGCTTACCAGATGAGTACGATACGAAGTACTCAGGACAAGGTGAACCTATTGAGTCATGGTCTATTATGAGTGGTGGTAGCTGGGCTGGAAAAATTGCAGGAACAGAGCCAACAAGTTTCTCACCACAAAATAAAGAGTTTTTCCAAAAGAATATGAATGGCAACTGGGCGAATATCGTTGAGGTAGATTATGATAAACTTCGCACGGGAGTCGGTGTTGCAACATATTTAGATCAAAGTGTTACAAAATCAAAACGACCAGGAATCGTTCGTGTTAACTTGCCAGACAAAGATATTAAAAATATCGAAGCGGCATTTGGTAAGAAGTTTTATTACAGCACAAAAGGAAATGACATTCATACAACACTTGAGACACCAGTATTTGACTTAACAAATGCAAAGGATGCTAAGTTCGATTATAAGGCATTCTACGAACTTGAAGCGAAGTATGATTTCCTTGACGTATATGCGATTGCAGAAGATGGAACGAAGGTACGTATTGATAGAATGGGCGAAAAAGATGTAAAAGACGGCGTGGATACAACTAATGGTAAGTGGGTTGATAAATCATACGATTTAAGCCAATTTAAAGGGAAAAAAGTAAAACTGCAATTTGAGTATTTAACAGATATTGCAGTAGCTTATAAAGGATTTGCGTTAGATAATGCTGCATTAACTGTAGATGGAAAAGTTGTTTTCTCAGATGATGCAGAAGGTCAACCAGCAATGACATTAAAAGGATTTACTGTATCTAACGGATTGGAACAGAAAAAAAATAACTACTATGTAGAGTGGAGAAATTACGCTGGTTCTGACACGGCGTTACAACATGCGCGTGGTCCAGTCTTTAATACAGGAATGGTTGTATGGTATGCGGATCAAAGCTTTACAGATAACTGGGTAGGTGTTCATCCAGGTGAAGGATTCTTAGGAGTAGTAGATTCTCATCCAGAGGCAATCGTAGGTACATTAAACGGACAACCGACTGTGAAGAGCAGTACGCGTTATCAAATTGCCGATGCGGCATTCTCATTTGATCAAACGCCAGCATGGAGAGTAGATTCGCCAACTCGCGGTATCTTTGACTATAAAGGATTACCAGGCGTTGCAAAATTTGATGACTCTAAGCAGTACATCAACAGTGCAATTCCAGATGCAGGACGTAAGTTGCCGAAACTAGGATTGAAGTTTGAAGTAGTAGGTCAAGCTGAAGACAAATCTGCAGGTGCAGTTTGGATTCATCGATAGAATAAGGTGAAACTAAGAGGAGCTGTCCATAAGTTGGTGAAACTGACTTATGGACAGCTCTTTTCTTATTCTAGAAACGTGGCAGTTTAGTTTAGGAACCAGTTTATTGGAAAGGAAGATATAAAATTCATTTTCAATAAAAACGAGAAATGATATCGTCAGATAATTTCCTTTTCCTTCCACATGAGAGATGTAAAACAAAGGGAGAAAGTCAGTAGTGGTCCTGTTATATTCTGCATAGCAGCGATTTATATGTCGAGAAATCAAAATAGATTTATGTAGCATGATTCAAATTAATTGAAATGCATGAGCAAAAATACATTCTCATACGAGATTTTTATTAAATTACAAAATACTTATCAGACTTGATTGTAAGAAATGATAAGTATAATTGTATTGTTATTATCCTTAAGACCATTTAAAGAAGAATTTGATAATTGATTTTTTATGATGTACAGAAAAAATTAATTATCACATCCTTTTATTTTCACACTAGAACCTAAAAAGAGGTTCTGTTACAAAGTTTTTTAACAAGAAAAAGTTATGTTGCAAAAAGGGTTGTGACTATTAATTATATGAAGAGAGGCATGTAGTGTGTTACTAGACAAAAATACTTGATACACCAAGGTTACCTTCACTTACCCTCCTCATTATTATAAGCTAATAATGGTTCGTACATCATTATAGCGTGATTCTCCGTTACATATTGGTCTTCTATAAACTGTTTCTGTTGATTATATACTTTACGTTGAATAACATTATGTCGTATATAACCACCCCAGTATGCAGATTGGATTGAGTGTTCTTTTTCATATACTTCATATTGATAAAGCTGCGGATGGGCAATTCTCCACTCACCGACTAAATGCTTATCTGTAATATAAAGGTGAAGTTGATACGATTGGTCCGTTTCATTTTTGATTTGTAAATCCAAATAATTATAAGAACAAGTCGCTCCACTTCCAAATGGTTGGGTCCGCTTGGAATCAGGAAAGACATCAAAACTATGACGATATCGCTCTGTTACTGTCAATGGTGTATGTAAGGTCATCCAATATATTAAATTTGAAAGCTGACAAAGCCCTCCTCCAATGCCTGCTTGAAAAGATCCATAGTGTAGTATCATGCCCTCTACATACCCTTTTCTCCTCGTAGGCTTACCTATTAAACGCCAGTAAGAGAATGTTTCTCCCGGTCTAATGACGATACCATTTAGTTGTTTAATAGCAATCTTCAAATTAACAACTTTATTCTGTTGATACCACATATCTACATCTTTGAGCTTACGAAGTAGTATCGTTCGGTGCTGAATCGCTGTATAGGGTAACTTTTCTTGTTGAAATGTTTTTGCATATGTTTTTCCATCTGCTAACCACTGAATGTACCTCTTTGTAGAGTAATACCATGTCCCTAGTAGAATGCGATACTTAGACCGCTGTTTAGGACGTAAGTTCACTAAATTCATTTTATTTCCTCTCTCCATCGTTTTCATATGTTACCATTTCCGTAATTACGATCCCAATCAATTGCCGTATTAATGCCTTTGAATTTACCCAAGTTTTCCCGCACGGAACTGTAATATTAATTGTCGCATTCTCTCGTTTTTTAACTACATTCTTATATGTATATCCATCAATGAATTGTACTTTTCTTAGCTGCATAGTAATTAATATAAATAGATAAAAGACGCAAAAAAACAGTATAATTAATCTAATGGGGACCTTGTTTTTTCCATTTTTCGAATTGCTTATAGTCATGTGAAACTCTGCCTCAATATGATAAATTCAAATAAACACATTATAAATATAAAGGATAACCTTAAATAAATAATAATGAAAATTAAATAAATTCTAAAGAATTAATATATTTTTACTAAATATTGATTGATAATAAGTTGTTTTTTGAGACTTTACTAGGTTCTGTTGCAAAGTTTCTTAGCAAATAAAAAGTTAAGTTAATTACAATGAATCATGTTAAAAGGTATGTTCTCAGGATTATATTGTGATTTTAATGGAGATAGCATTGTTTTTTAGGCTACATTTTAGCGAAGTAAAAGCTCAAAAAAAGATATGTATATTAACAATGTTACATTAGTGTTTTTCTTTTTATTTATCCCGCTATTTGTGGGCAGTAAAACTCACACCTCAAAATTCAGGTGGAGCAAAGAAGTTAGGTGGGAGTCGGGCTGCCCGTAAACCCCTACTGATTAAAGTTTCACTTTATATATTTGCAACATAATATTAGTACGAATTACTATAGTAATATGAGTTTTTGCATATTTTTAAATTTAATATATCCTCCGAAAAGTTTTAATTGTATAATGTGTTTTGTCATATTCTTTTAGATTTTTCGACAAAAAATAACACAAATAGAGAAAGTATTGGGAGAATGCATTATGTACACAAAACTATTAAAATCAATTACGTCATTAACGCTTATTGGCAGCGCTTTATTATATACAAATATTGGTGAGATGAAAGCTGCTGAAGCGGGTGCTTTTTCCGATGTACCTACATCGCACTGGTCCTATCCTGCGATTAAAGACTTAGCGAGCAAAAATATTATTTCAGGTTATGGAAATGGGATGTTTGGTTTTGGTGATGTTGCGACGAGGGAGCAAGTTGCAGCTTTAATTTATCGTGTGTTAGTACCAAATAAGCAAGGTGGTACGTTTAGTAATGATGGTGCTCGTTATGTATTACAAGATGGGTCTACTTTAAATAATCCGTATGGAGATATTCGCTCAGGTTCTACAATGTTTCCGGAAGAGGTTTTAACGTTAACGAAATTGGGGATTTTTAAAGGTGATGGAAATGGCGGTTTTAGACCGAAAGATTCTGTTAGCCGCGCAGAAATGGCGCAAATTATTAAAAATGCGTTCCAAGTTTCAGCTAAACAAAAACATACATTTAATGATGTTCCAAATGGATTTTGGGCAGAAAATGCGATTAGTGCCGTGCAGTCAAACGGGATTGCATCTGGTACAGGAGACGGGAAATTTGAACCAGCTAAAACGGTAACGCGTGAACAGTATGCACAGTTTTTATATAATGCATTGAAATATAAAAAGCCTGAGGTTGCGGTGCAAGATACAGGAGATGCGGCATTATTAGCAGCATTCAAAAATGAAGTGCAAACACGTATTAATACGTATGAAACGAATATTACACTTCCATATAAAACGAAAAATAGTAATACAGAAGAAGTGATGAATACACTTTTTAACGCGTATAAAGAAGTCGCAAGTAAAAATGAGTATACAAATTATAATAGGTCGAATGTTTCATATGGACTTTCTGGATCCCCTGGAAATTATACATTTACGTTAAAGATTACATATCGTGAAACGAAAGAACAAACGGAATATGTGATGAAACAAGCGAAAGCGATCGTTTCTTCTATTATTCAAACGGGAATGGATGATCATGAAAAAGTGAAGGCAATTCATGATTATGTTGTAAAACATGTTTCTTACGATACGTCTTATAAAGCGTATACAGCATATGAGGCACTCGCGAATCGTTCTGCCGTTTGCCAAGGTTACACACTATTAACCTATCAATTATTAAAAGAAGCTGGAATTGAGAATCATTTTGTAGTAGGAACTGGAGACGGTCAGCCTCATGCTTGGAATTTAGTTAAAATCGAAAACAAATGGTATCACCTTGATACAACATTCGATGATCCGGTGCCAGATGAACAAGGCCGCGTAACGTATTCATATTTCAATTTATCTGACGAGCAAATTGCAAGAAATCATGAGTGGAACCGCGTGGACTATCCGCAAGCTACAACAAACTATTATAGTACATTAACAAATAAAATTGCGACAGGTGGTACGAAAACACCTGCATATCAGCAAATATTAAAAGATACAAAGTTAAATTATTTAGGAAATGAATATATCGCAAATAACTATAATGAATTCAAAAATAAAATGCAGCAACGTTATAGCACAAAGTCAGCAAAGATTGAAATTCTTTATAAACAATCAATGGATGGCGCATTGCAAGATGTGAAAAAAGTAATTGGAGAAATCGGTTATCCGCAAGGAGCGAACCGTGTTTCTTATAAAGCTGAGCCGTATAATGCAAAAGAAGGATATTCTTTGGTGACGATTACGTTTACTTATTAAAAACAACCTAGATCCATGAAGGATCTAGGTTGTTTTTTTATACCTTAATTTGACATATACAGTCTGACTGTATAAAATGAAACTATACAGTCGAACTATATAGTTTGGCTATATATCTATCGTTACACTGGAGGTCTTTATGAATAGAGATAAAAATTTACCATTAACGGAAACAACGTATTACGTTCTTTTAGCTTTATTAGAGCCAGCACACGGGTATTTAATTATGCAAAAGGTGGAGGAACTTAGTAATCATCAAGTGAAAATCGCGGCGGGTACATTATATGGTGCGGTTGAAAATTTATTAAAGCAACAATTAATAGAATCGGTAAAAAGTGAAGATAAACGAAGAAAAGTGTATGTCATTACTGAGCGGGGGAAAGAAGTATTACATTTAGACTTTATGAGGATGCAGCACATTGTTGGAGTTACAAAAAGCTTATTAAATGTATAGTTAGGGGGAAGCGAAGATGTGGAGATTGAAATTCTTTTTAGACTTTGAGAAAGAGGAAAAATGGTTAGAAGAGATGGCTTGGAAAGGCTATCAACTAAAAAGTAATGCATTCGGTTATAGATTTAAAATCGCAGAACCGGAAGATAAGAAAATTAAAATAGATCATAGAGTATTTAATAGACGAAGTGATTTTATTAATTATTGTACGTTATTTGAAGATAGTGGCTGGAAGCATATAGCCGGTAAATGGTGGTCTGGTACGCAATATTTTAAAAAGGTAGATGAAGAAAGTGAAGATGACATTTTTTCAGATCAAATGTCACGAGCAGGGAAGTACAAGCGTCTATCTAAGACATTTTTAGAATTGGCGATATGTTATTTGCCGCTGTTAATCCTATTTATGTTTAATAATACGGTTAATATAGGAGCAGTTATAAATCCAAGAGAACTGTACTTTACACCGGGGTTATGGGATAAGCAAGGCGCAGCATTTTTAGGGTCATTCTTATTTGAAACACCATTTGCATTAATGAGAGGAATTGCAGGGCTATTTATCCCAGTTACGATTGGTATGTTTTTCGTTTGCTCGTATAAAGCAAATAGGTTGTATGAAGAGAAAAAAATGATATGAGAGGTCCCCTTAAAGCTTATGCTTTGAGGCGGATTCTTTTGAATTTGTAAATGGTGTACTTGGTTAGCTTGATGGCGGATATGGTACTACCCCAAATAACAATAAAATCCTACGAAAATTAATATAGTTTTTTAAAAATAGAGATGATATGATGGATAATCATACCATTTTTTCGCTTTATGTATGATTTTACAGTAGGATAACTCTATATTAAGATTAATTAAACAAGGGGATGTATTAGTAACAGGGGGAGAATAATGAAAAAGTTATTACAAGAAATTATAAATTGGATTAGTATGACCGATGGACAGATTGTTATTGGCATTTCAGGACACGGTGCTGCCGGAAAAACAACGTTCGCCAATAAGCTCATAAACCAATTAAATCAAAATAAAGTGAGTTATATTAATACAGATCCATACATTGTTAGTTCAAATGTACGAAAGTATACAAATATCCATTATACATATCAGAATGAAAATCATTATGATAAAATGACAGCTTGTCATCCATCAGCCCATCATTTGTCTGCGTTAGAAAGAGATGTTCAAATGGTAAGAGCTGGTTTAGATTTTTATACAATGGATACACATTATATAAAAAGTGAGTTAGTTTCTTCGAAAAATAAGGTGACGATTGTAGAAGGAATGAGTGTCGCATTTATTAATCCAAATTTATTTGATTTGAAAATTTACTTCTATACAGATGGAGAAACAGAATTAATGAGAAGGTCTAGCCGTGATATTATTGAAAGAGGAGCCGATATTAATTACTTAAGGAAGTCTCATGAAGAACGTCGGATTCAGTATGAAGTGTTTATGCATCAGTATAGTCAACGTTTTGATATTATTATCAAAAATTCCAATGAAACAATATGTTTAGAAAAAAATACATTTGAGTTTTATAAAGTTTAAATACAAATAATTTATTTACTAAAATAGCAAGTTAGTGAATAAATTGTTCATATTTTTTCGGAAGGAGGTTAAGCAATGAGAGCACCGTATCAAGTATTGATATTTCCTTATATAAAAACTGACGATTCCATTCAATATGCCATTTTTAATCGAAGTGATTATGGTTATTGGCAAGGAATAGCTGGTGGTGGAGAAGAAGGTGAGACTCCTATTGAATCAGCAAAACGAGAAGCGTTTGAAGAGGCTGGTATTACAAGAGAAAGTCCATATATAAAACTAGATTCTGTGTCTTCAATACCAGTAGAGGATGTAGTTGGTGAATTTCTTTGGGGCGAAGATGTTTATGTAATAAAAGAATTTTCTTTTGGAGTTAAAGTTCCTACAAAAAATATTAAATTATCTAAAGAACACTTCAATTATAAATGGCTGTGCTTTGAGGAAGCCGTAACGCTTTTAAAATGGGATAGTAACAAAACGGCTTTGTGGGAATTAAACAAAAGGCTGTTAAAATAATTAAAGTGTTAGTTAACAAAGCCGATAGTTGAGCGAGAATTAAACAACTTAAAAAAGCTTTGCTACATTACCTATGTAGCAAGGCTTTTTTCTTAGCGTACGAAATCGCGTTTTGTTGGCGGTACCCCGCTAAGAGCATGCAAGATTTTATACAGTTTTTCTGCTAATCCAATAACAAACGAGAACCCTAAAACCGCGCTAGGATAGGAATGTATAAAAAAATGCATAGATCCATAGAACAAAAAAGGGATTTACTTGTGAAATTAGGGTTCCTCCTTATTCTTGCTACCGATAATGAGACGTTATGTTAACCTTATATGAATTGCGTATACATCGTTGTTTCTTCGTTTCTAGCTTTATCCTATATATTTGCATGCCAAGTGTGTTTATATCATATATTGATACAAGTAACCATATATACCCTATCTGTATGATATATAAATCAATACTTCAAGTAGTACAGCACTCTATTATAGTAAGAAAGGAACATCAGATTTATGAACAACCTTAATGTTCTTTGTGAACAATTTGCTAAAATTTTTAATGGGAAAAGCAACATAAATCAGGGTGTTTGTTCTGTATCTTTGCGTCGTAATATCAAAGTGTTTGTTCAAGGACGACCAAGCATCTCTGTGGTACCGGTCGGGATATCTTTTGAATCGTTAGATCAAAATGGTAATGCGTTAAACTTTGGAGAAATTGCTATTTTACAAGAAGAAATTCCTTTATTTATGCACTCAATTGTTCAACAGGGGATTATTGTTAGTGCCTTACATAATCATTGGTTATATATGAAACCATTGATTATGTATATTCATATCCAATCTGTTGAACCACCATTAAATTTTGCAAAAAAATTGGCAAATTCTTTTTCAGTTTTAAGTAGTTATCCAATTGCTGATAATGAGAGTTAATATTAAATAAATCATATTTATTCATTTCCTATATCGATAATTATGTAAATAAGCTGTCCATATGGGCAGCTTATTTTATTTTTTGTTTAGCACGGGGATTTTTTCATGAAGAAAAGACACTCACATGAGTGTCTTTTCCGATAGTTTTTTAGCAGAAGCAGCTAGCTCCAACTATGATTAATAAAATAAATAATACAACTAATAAAGCAAATCCTCCAGCGAAGCCGCCGCCGCCGCAACTACCACAACTACCACCAAAGCCCATAATAGTTCCTCCTTTAGATAAGAGGATAAAACAAGGGGTCACTCATGTATTTTAACGGGTTCACTTTACTTTATGTTTTTAAGCATGAATTGAGCAGGTCCTTTTGAAAATAAAGAAAAGACACCTTATAAGGTGTCTTCCTTCGATTTGAAACATTTTAAGTTTAATAATATACGGTCTCGCCACAGACCTATTAGGCTGGAATTTTATAGTGTTTCTGAACAAAATTTTGTGCTGATTTTGAATCCTTAAGTTGATGGGGATCCTTTTACGTTTTATCATTTTTAAAAAAATCCTTCATTATCTTAGCGTCTTTAATATTCACCGTCACACCTTCAACTTTATCTTTCTTCTCATCTTTAGCAATCGTAATTTGTTCCTTATTATCAACCCACACAAGAAACTCTTCTTTTGAGTCATCTTTATATGTAACGGTTATAGTAGAATGCGCAGATGCCCTCTTTTTTTGATCTAGTGTGATTGTTTTCGGTGTTCCTTTTTGGACTGCTGAAGCGATTGATTGTATCATTTCCTCGTTATCTGTTTGAGATTTGGAAATAGTATTACTTGTTGTTCTAAACATCTCAATGTTGGTAATGTCTGCAGAGTTTAATTGAATGGCATTTTTCGTATTTTCTTGCTTAGTTGCTGGAGTATTATTTGTAGTAGAAGTGCTTGTACAACCTATTAAAGTGAAAGATAGAACACTTAGAGCACATATGTAAGTGATTTTTTTCATTTTATCTCCTCCTCTAATTTAATTATAACAATATTCTGTTAATTTAGGTAGTTATTGTAAGGAGATAATTTTGTAAATCATAGGGAGACATGTTTACTAGTTTTAATGATGTTCGTATGAATAATATGAAGCGTATATATGAAAAATATGCGGTTCATTCTCTATCAAAATCAAAATTCACATAATTTTTTTCATATTTTATGTTTAACATTTCGAAAATGGGTGTATTACATATAATATAACAAATAATTCATTTTAGAGGAGGAAGTTAAAGATGGAAACGAAGTATAGTAAACCTTTTGTATATGAATTTATTACGGAGAAAGAGGTCATGAATGCAGCGAATGATCTAGTGAAGAAAGGAATAGACCAAAAAGATATTTACGTATTAACACATGAGAAAGAAAGGACAGATAGAATCGCAGACAATGTAGACGTGAATACAATTGGAATAAAAGAAGAGGGACTTGGGACAAGTATTATTAATGTTTTTCAAAAAACAGGAGATCAGTTAAGAAATAAGATGCAAGAATTAGGACTTAATGAGGAAGAAGCTAACTTTTATGAAGAAAAACTGGATGAAGGGAAAATCTTGTTATTCGTTAAGGATTTAGAAAGAGTCGGTGAATGGTTACAAGAAAGAAGATGCACGTATTCTATTTAAATTCATACTCTTTAAATCTACAAATCTATTACGAAAAGGAGATTGGAAATATGAGTGAGAGCGGGCTAAAAGAACAAATTACTGGTAAAGTTGAAAAGAAAAAGGGACAAGTAAAAGAAGGAATTGGTGAAGTTACAGAAGATAGAGGGTTGAAAAATGAAGGGAAGTGGGAGAAGACGAAGGGAACTGTAAAAGAAAAAGTCGGAAAAGTGAAACAAAAGATAAGTGATGGATTGGATAACAAAGAATAATACATGTTTATCAAGCTTTGGTTAAACGCCAAAGCTTGATAAATCCATTATAAAAATATATAGGAGGTCTAATTGTGGGACTTATTATTACGTGTATTGTAGGTGGACTTATTGGTGCGTTAGCTGGAATGATTACGGGAAAAGACTTTCCTTTAGGTATAGTTGGTAATGTTATTGCCGGATTAATCGGATCTTGGGTAGGTAGTGCGTTATTTGGTCACTGGGGCCCTGAATGGGGAGGCATCTTTATTCTTCCAGCTTTATTAGGTGCAATCGTCTTTATTTTAATCGTTACATTCTTTTCTAGAATGCTACGGAAAGCGTAAGTATGATAATGAATAGTAATCTTAAGTTTATTATATGTAGCTATAAAGTTAATAAACTGATAAAAATACATAAAAAAGCATCCAATTAAAATAATTTGGATGCTTTTTTAATGTAATCTGCATAGGAATGAGTGGAGGATGAAGAACCCCCACTCATTAAAATTATACTTTCTATTATGTATTAAACCATCGTTACTTTTTCACAATTATTTATTCTTACGACTTGCCTTGGTTCTATATGAGATAAGTCCTCATCATTACCTATATCAACTACAATTGTATTCGTTAGTATGTTAATAATGGAACCAATTAATTTTGTAGCATGATCGTGTCGATAAGAAAATTGAACGAAATCTCCCTTTTTAAAGTTGTGCTCTTCCATAGATAGATCCCCCTAAAAATAATGTTTATACATTATACATACACAAATTTACAAGGTTTAAACATTTGGTAGTATTTTTTTAGCATTAAGCTGGGAAAGGTGTAGAAAATTTATTTATCCCGCTTTAATGGGCAGTAAGCCCCCCACCTCAAAATTCAGCGAAAGCAAAGAATTTAGGTGGGGAATCAACTGCCCATAAAAGTCCGATTGGTGAGGGCTAATAATCAGTGGGGGATGAAGAAAACCCCCACTGATTAAAGTTTCACTTTATAATTAAAATTAAAAAATATGTTTAAAACTAATTTTTATGGGTAATTACATAGTAGAAGTTTTAGATAAGGGGGCGGAAATGATGAATTTGGCAGTAAATATTTTGCAAAATGATTTAGGTTATACGGTACAACTTAATGGTGAGATTGATGCATATACGGCATCAGATTTAAAAAATAAGATTATGCCTATTGCAAGCGAAAAAGAGGTTCATATTGTAGTAGATTTTACTGAGGTAGAGTATATGGATAGTACAGGCTTAGGCGTATTTATAGCTCTTTTAAAAGCAATTAAAAAAAATGATGGCAAGCTAGAATTTATTGGTGTCTCTAAAAGACTAAAAAGATTATTTGATATTACAGGACTAACAGAAATATTAAATTTGAATTCCGATTTTGAAAAAGTAGAAAGAAGGTGACTAGGGATGATGGAGAAATTTGAAAAGATAGAAATGAAAATTCCTGCAAAAGCAGAATATGTGGCGATTATTCGTTTAACAATGGCTGGTGTTGCGAATCGAATGGGCTTTGCTTATGACGATATAGAAGATATGAAAATTGCTATTAGTGAAGCATGTACAAACATTGTACAGCATGCATATAAAGAAGACGTTGGAGAAATTACAATTGTCTTTGGTTTATATGAAGATCGATTAGAAATTATGGTTGCGGATAATGGAGTTAGCTTTGATTTTAGCACTTTAAAAAGGAAAGTTGGTCCGTATGATATTAATAAACCAGTAGAACATTTGCCGGAAAATGGTTTAGGTTTATATTTAATAAATACGTTAATGGATGATATACAAATTATGCATGATGAGGGCATGACAGTTTTAATGACAAAATATATACAAAGAGAGCAGGTGGAGAATGATGGAAATCCAATCTCAACCTACAAATCTTGCTAAAGAAGATGTTATTAAACTAATTGCAGACTTCCAACAAAACCAATGTGATGAAGCACAGGAAAGATTAGTTAATCACTATAAAAACCTCGTACATTCCATTGCATATCGTTATTCAAAAGGTGGGCCGATGCATGAGGATATTATACAAGTAGGGATGTTAGGGCTCTTAGGCGCAATAAGAAGGTATGATTATTCGATAGGGAATGCTTTTGAGCCGTTTGCAATACCTACGATAGTAGGAGAAATAAAGAAGTATTTACGTGATAAAACTTGGGGTATTCATGTTCCAAGGCGAATTAAAGATTTAGGTGGGAAGATTAAACTTGCGATAGAGGAGTTAACAGATCGTTTGCAACGTTCACCGAAGATTATAGAGATTGCAGATCATTTAGGATTATCCGAAGAGGAAGTGCTAGAAATTATGGATGCAAAAAATAATTATCGAGTATCGTCCTTAGATGATGTAGTTGAAAATTCATCTGATGGAAGTTCCGTAGCGAGAATTGAATCTGTAGGTGAAGTAGAGCAAGGATATGAAGAGACAGAAAGACGTCTCGTTTTAAAGGATATTTTTAACGTATTAAATGATACGGAAAAGAGTGTCATTCATTATATATTTGGAGAAAATTTAAATCAAAAGGATACAGGGGAACGGTTAGGTATTTCACAAATGCACGTTTCTCGTATTAAAAGACAAGCGATAAGTAAATTGAAGCAAGCGGCGTTTTTAGATACATAAAAATTTTAAAAAATTATGTTTAAAACATGAGAAAAGGGGTAGTTATTAAGTATAGGAGGAGATATTAAAATGTCACACGATGTGAAAGAACTAATCGAAGGATTGAATGAAGATTTAGCAGGAGAATACTCGGCAATTATTATGTATAACCATAATGCAGCTACGGTTTCTGGTATATATAGACAAGTGTTAAAACCTTTCTTTGAATCTGAAATTAGTGATGAACAAGGACATGCCCTATATTTAGCGGAGAAAATTAAGACGCTAGGTGGTACACCTACTACAATCCCTTTACCAGTGAAACAAGTAGAAGATGTTAGAGAAATGTTAGAAGCAGCTAGACAATCAGAATATGAAACAATTAAGCGCTATGAAACGAGAAAAGAACAGGCAGCGAAATTAAATATGACAGAGTTAGTTGTAAAGTTAGAAGATATGATTGCAGATGAAACAAATCATATGGAAGAATTAGATCGCCTTTTAAATGACAAAGCAATGGTGTTAAATTAAAAGTGGAAATTTAACCCACTTTAATGGGCAGTAAGACCCCCACCTCAAAATGCAGCGAAAGCAAAGAAGTTAGGTGGGGGGCGGGCTGCCCATTAAAGTCCGATTGGTTCAACTAATAATCAGTGGGGGATGAAGAAAACCCCCACTGATTAAAGTTTCACTTTATAGAGTGAAAGAACAAACTCTCATTTCTAGGGGGTTTGTTCTTTTGCTGTATAAATATGTTTGAGTAGGAAATTTTCATTTTGTAATTGAGTATGCAATACTAGAAAAATAGAAAATGATAATAGATTTACATTTTAAATAAGAAAAGGGGAAATAACTTGTGTCCATTTTAATTGTCGATGATAATCCGGTTAACATCTTTGTAATTGAAAAAATTTTAAAACAAGCCGGATATCAGGATCTTGTATCGCTTAATTCTGCACAAGAGCTTTTCGAATACATCCATTTTGGAAAAGATTCTTCCAGGCATAATGAAATTGATTTAATACTATTAGATATCATGATGCCTGAAATTGATGGACTTGAAGTTTGTAGGCGATTACAAAACGAGGAGAAGTTTAAAGATATTCCTATTATTTTTGTAACAGCTTTAGAAGATGCGAATAAATTAGCTGAAGCGCTTGATATAGGCGCAATGGATTATATTACGAAACCTATAAATAAAGTTGAATTGTTAGCTCGTATGCGTGTGGCATTACGCTTGAAATCGGAATTAAATTGGCATAAAGAACAAGAGGAAAATCTTCGTAATGAATTGGATTTAGCTACACAAGTACAAAGAAACTTATTAAGTAGCCCATTAAGAGAAGATCATATAAAGATTGAAGCAAGTTACTTACCTTCATTCAAACTAGCTGGAGATATGTATTATTGGTATAAAATCGATGAAAACCGCTACGGTATTATATTATTAGATGTGATGGGACATGGTGTATCTGCTTCATTAGTTTGTATGTTTATTTCGTCTGCATTACGTGAATCGATTAAATGTTTAATCGATCCAGAACTTGTCATTAAAGACTTAAATAAATATATGACTCTTTTACATAATGAGAATGACAATATTCCATATTATTTTACAGCGATATACTTAGTAGTTGATACAGAAAAGAGAACAATTGAATATGTAAATGCAGGACATCCTTCTGGATACGTTTTAGTTGATGAAGAGAATGTAGTGGAACTAAATCGCGGGAGTTGTGCGGTAGGATTTTTTGATGAAATAAAAGTTGAAAAGACAGTTATACCTTTTGAGAAGAACGCTCAAATCGTATTGTTTACAGATGGTGTTCTTGAAGCAATTGCAAATGATGAATTTGAGTCTGAAGAGAAGTTGCGTACTTTTACAGAAAGAAAATGGGGAGATTTAGAAGGAGAGATAGAAGGATTTTATAAGGAAGAACAGAAGAAAACACAATCAGATGATATGTGTCTAATTATGATACAAACGAATGCGAAATAAAAAGCGTATGAAATCCAAACAGAGGATTTCATACGCTTTTTCCCCCGCATTAACGGGCAGTAAGACTCCCACCAAAAAAATTAGTCTGAAGCAAAGAAGATAGGTGGGAGATCAACTGCCCGTAAACGCCCGATTGGTTCAACTAATAATCAGAGGGGAATCCCCCCTCTGATTAAAGTTTCACTTTATTGTATTTTTTGATAGATTTGTTCGTTAGGATTAAATTGGATATAATGCGGCATTATATCTGAAAAACGAAGAGTTTCTTTATTTCCTAAACATAGGAATCCATTGTGGCCTAAACTTTCATAAAATAGTTGCTGTACTTGGTTTTGAAGTTTACTTGTAAAGTAAATTAAAACGTTACGGCAAAGTATAATATGAAATTCGTTAAAAGATTGATCGGTTACTAAATTATGCTGTGCAAAAATAATGTTTTGTAAAAGGGATGGATTAAAATAAGCAAAACGATTATCTGTTGAATAATAGTTAGAAAATGCTTGTGTACCGCCAGCTTGTAAATAGTTTTTCGTATAAGTTTGCATTTTATTTAACGGAAGGATGCCTTGTTTTGCTTTTTCTAACACATTCGTATTCATATCTGTTGCGTAAATAACAGCTTTTTCACTTAATCCTTCTTCGTGAAGTAAGATGGACATTGATAACACTTCTTCACCAGTTGCGCATCCAGCATGCCAAATTCTAATTTCAGGATACTTTTTTAATTCAGGAATAACATGCTCTCTTAACGCTTTAAAAAAAGTAGGGTTACGGAACATTTCAGTTACATTAATGGAGAAATCATTTAATAATTGTTCTAAAAACCCTTCCTCATGAATTACTTTTTCAATTAATTTTGAAATGGTAGGGATATTAGAGAGCTGCATTCTATTACAAATTCTTCTATAAATAGATGTGCGAGCATATTGGCGAAAATCAAATCCTGACAGTTTAAATACCGCTTCCAATAGTAATTCAATTTCTAAGTTCGTACGCTTATCCATATCTACGGATGGATCAAAATTATAATACTTATTTTCCACTTAAACTAAACCTCACTTATTTTATTAACCATACACTCATTACCGAATAGAGTTGATGTAAATTTAATGGTTTACTTATATAATCTGAAGCGCCAGCAGATAAACATTTTTCTTTATCATTTGGCATTGCTTTAGCAGTTAATGCGATAATAGGTATTTCATGTAACCCTAAATTCATTCGGATATGTTCCATCGTTTCATAACCGTCCATATTCGGCATCATAATATCCATTAAGATAAGGTCAATATTTGTATTGCTTTTTAGTATTTCTAAACACTCTATGCCGTTTTGTGCAGTAATAATGTTGGCATGTTGTTTTTCTAATGCATTTTGTAATGCAAATATATTTCGATGATCATCATCGACAATTAAAATAGTTTTCTCTTGGAAGACGTTATTTGTTTCTGGAGTAACTATAGTTTCCTCAATAACTTCAGCAGGAATAACATCTTCTATCGTTGCTGCGACTTCTAAATTGGATACTTGTATATCAGTTAACCCATTTGGAAGGTTAGGAATATATACTGTGAAAGTACTGCCTTCTCCTACGTTACTTTCTAACGTAATCCAACCGCCTAATAATCTAGCAAACTCTTTACAGATAGATAATCCTAAGCCTGTACCACCATATTTCCGAATCGTTGCGCCATCTGCCTGTTGAAAAGCTTCGAAAATAAGTTGATGCTGTTCTGTAGCGATACCAATACCAGTATCTTTTACTGAAATTGTAATCCAATCATTACTTATAGACTGCATTTCATTACTCAAATTGGTTGTTTCTATCGGATCGAAATGTAAAGAGACGGATCCTTTTTCCGTGAATTTAAATGCATTGGATAATAAGTTTTTAATAATTTGCTCAATCCGCTTTGCATCTGTATAAAATAAATTAGGAATAATATCACTGTCTTCAATAGTAAATTCGACATTTTTTTGTGCAGCTATATGTAAAAAGTTTTGATGCATATTTGCTGCCATGTCACTTATGTTCGTTGCTTCAAAAATGACGTCTAGTTTTCCGGCTTCTACTTTAGATAAATCTAGTATGTCATTAATTAGAGTAAGTAAATCTTTTCCTGATGAATGAATGACGGTTGCTAATTCAATTTCATCATCGGATAAATGGTTATCATGATTTTCTCTTAGCATTTCAGATAATAGTAAAATACTATTTAACGGTGTTCGTAATTCATGGGACATATTTGCTAGGAATTCTGATTTGTATTTTGAACTACGTAATATTTCGCTTGCTTTTTCTTCTAATTCTGATTTAGTAATTTGTAAGTCAGCTGTCTTTTGCTCGGCCTCTTCAGTTCTAGACTCTAGTTGTTCATTCGTTGTTCTTAATTCTTCGGCTTGCATTTGCAGTTCTTCAGCTTGCGTTTGCAATTCTTCTGATTGAACTTGCAACTCTTCTGTCATTGCTTGTGATTCATGTAAAAGAGTTTGAATTCGCATACGTCCCATAATACTATGGATGGTTAGACCTAGGTTATCAACGGTTTGTTGAATTAAATCTTGATGTAAGTCTGAAATCTCAGTTACACTTACTAACTCCATTACTGCGATCACTTCATCTTCAAATAAGATAGGGACGACTAGTAGGTTTTGAGGGCGTATTTCTAATAAGCCGCTAGTGACATAACGAAATTCTTCGGGTATTTCTCGAAGAATAAAGCTTTGTTTTTCTAAAGCACATTGCCCAATTAAACCTTCACCCATTTTAATGGATTGTTTTCCAATATCAGCACCTTGATCAGCGAAAGAAGCTTTCTTCACATAGTAGACAGTTTCTTCAATTTCTTCACGTACATAGAATGCACCGCAAGAGGTTTGCGTTTTTTGTATAACTCCACTAAGAATTTTTTTACCTAACATCTCAATAGAAGGTATACCTTGATACATTAAAATTAATTCTGCAAGCTCGGTTTGTAACCACTCTCTTTTAGATATTTCGTCTAGTAGGTGGTTCGTTGTATGAGCAAGCTCTTTTATTTCATCCCGCGTGTTTACATGAATTCTTTCAGTAATTTTTTCTTTAGAAGAAATGGATTTAATAGCTTGAATTACGTTTTTAATCGTTTTTGTAATGGAATTCGAAATATAGAGTGAAATGATAATAGAAATACAAGAAAGTAAGAACAATAAACTGTATAACCAAATCTCTAATTTATTATTTTCAGTATCTAATTGTGCAGCTCTTTTTTTCGTTAGTTGCTCCTCTACACCACGGAAGTTAGTTAGCTGCGATTGTAATGACTGAATTTGAGTCGTGTCGATTGCTTGTATGTTATTACTATTATGATTTGTAATTAATGGATGAATCTCTTTATTAATCCAACTATTAATATTTTCGTTAATCTGTTTTAATTTTTCTTGCTGAGAGGGGTTATCCTCTAATAGAGCCAAAAGATCTTGATAATGTTTTTCGTAATCCTTTTCCGCAGTGTTCAGGGATTGCACGTAATTTGCGTTATTAGAAGTAATAAATCCTTTCGCTTTATTTTCAATTGTTAGCAATTCTTTCTCCACTTGATTCGTTAAATTAAGAACTTTAAAATCGTGATCAATAATAAAATTACGAGATTTTTGTAAATTGGAAATCTCATTGTTTAACATAATGAAAGAAATAAGTAAGAACAAAATCATAACTAAATAACCAGCCATAATTTTGTAGCGGATACTAAATTTTGCTTTCGATTTCATTAAAAATTCCTACCTTCAAGATTATTAAAAGTTTTCTATTGTAAAGAATGAAAAACGTAATATATATTATATCAGTTTTCATAAGGCCAAACTAGAAATCCCCCTATTGTATTAGGGGGTCTCGTTTTGAATAGAGGAAATCATTTTGAAATATAAAAACATATATGAAAAGTAACGATCGAGGGAATAGGGGGATAATAAAACTTTTAAGAAGGAAAGAGTGTACTTAAAGCTTTTTTTGCATCTATTCCTTCAAAGATAAATAATACAAGCTCTCTCTTTTTTACAGTAAGGAAAAAGGATATTAATGTGCTTAAGCTTTTAATAGAAGTAAGTGTTCCATGTTTACTTATAAATAAATTAGTTTGAAATGTTGTCATTAAAGCATAAAAATGATGAATCTGCGTTATTGTAGGTGTTTCATTATAAAAAATAGTAGTAGATTGGATTGCATTCATCGAAATATTCCTTTCCATATAGTAAGCATAACAATATAAACATACCCGTTTTAAAAAATGTTAAACATATAAATAAGAAAAAATATAATTATAGTATTTTTACGTTTAGAAAGGGTTACGAAGGGTATACATATACTACAAAGAGATTGACTGAAGATGAATTATAAGATTTCTAGCCTATAAAAATATACTTTTACTTTAAATAAAAAGGAGTCTGGTATACATGAATGAAATGATGATTGATATTACATTTGATTTAATTTACTTGTTAAGTAGTTCGCTTGTAATGCTTTTACTATTCGCTTTTTTCGTAAATGGTTATGTTAATAAGAAGGTTAGTGTATACAGAAATGAAGAAAGATAAAGATACATTATATAAAACTTTAGGAGGTTAATAGTTATGAATACAGATAGAAAAATAGTAGGTATTTTTAGAACAATTGATGATGCGGCATTCGTTATTAATGAATTAAAAGATAAAGGATACTCGGCGGGTAACATTTCAGCTATTGCGAAGGATCAAAAGGAAATTGAACATCTGGAAGAAAAATCGGGTGAAAAAGTGAATAGTGAAACGGCACATAAAGCGGATATCTTTTCAGCGACAGGGCTTGTGGCAGGAGGAGTAGCAGGCGGACTCGGTGGTTTATTAACAGGTCTTGGTGTACTTGCCGTTTCTGGAATGGGTCCAATCGTAGCAGCAGGACCTATCGCAGCAGCTATTGGAGGAGCCGGTATTGGCGGAGGAGCTGGAAGTTTAATAGGAGCATTTATCGGATTAGGAATTCCCGAAGAACATGCTAAAAAATATGAAGAATACATTTACGATGGAAATATATTAATTTTAGTAGATGCAAAATTAGATGATAAGTTAGAAATCTATAAAATATTTGATAAGTATAACGCCTATAACTCTGATTTCTTTAAATAATATTTACTTCACATATCAATTATGCAAAATGTAAACATAGTGAATATCGTTTTTGATCTTACAACTTTGGCGCGGCCGAGGAGTCGTATGACTATAAGAGAGGAAGGGCTTATAGTAAAAGATCAAGTTCTATTATGATATTAAAAAGGGAAGAGGTGTCTTTTCGTGATTGTAAAAATATTAAAGGATAGTAGTAATAGTTTCCTTTGTACAGTTCAAAATAAAAATGGAGATCAGTATGTGAAGAAATGGTTTCGTAAACAGAAAAACAAGGAAGAAGTAGGGCGACCAACTTTTAAAGAAGTAGAAAAGGATTGGAAAGAAAATAGAGAATCGTTTATGTATCCGAATGTTAAAGCACTTTATTAAGCATAATAGGCGCTTTATTCTTACAAAATTGTCACACTCCTGTAAGGTAATTCAATAGATTAGATACTTTTTCCATGTCATAATAAAGACATAAGAAAGCACATTAAAAACTACAACTTATTAGGAGAGTGTCAGTCATGATTGTAACAACAACGTCTGGAATCCAAGGTAAAGAAATTATTGAGTATATTGATATTGTAAATGGTGAAGCTATTATGGGTGCAAATATTGTTCGCGACTTATTCGCTTCCGTTCGTGATGTTGTCGGTGGCCGCGCTGGTTCTTATGAAAGCAAGCTAAAAGAAGCTCGTGATATCGCGATGGATGAAATGAAAGAACTTGCAAAACAAAAAGGTGCGAACGCTATTGTTGGTATTGACGTAGATTATGAAGTTGTTCGTGATGGAATGTTAATGGTTGCTGTAAGTGGTACAGCTGTACGTATATAATTAAATAAAAAACAGGCTCACCCCTTGAAGCGTATGCTTTGAGGGGCTTTTTTTGTTTTCAAGTAGTAGAAGTAAAAAGAATGAGCTTGATCCTTTAGGAAAAAGCTCATTCTTTTTATTTAAGCTATAAGATCTTTTGCTTCTACTTTCTTTTTGTTCATGACTAAAGTTAATAGGAACAAAATTAAGCTTAAAAGTGCCATTATAATAAAAACTTGCGTATAACCATCAAAATAGTCACGAGCGATTCCTGCTAGGACAGGAATGAATCCGCCCATAATGTATCCTCCGGACTGCATCATAGCAGTCCATGCACTCGCATCTTCTGAAGTTTTTGTTTCATATAGCGGTAGCATGAGAGCGAGTGGGAATACGCCGCCGAGCCCGATGCCTAGTAAAATAGAAGGGATCCATGGTGTAGTTAGTGGGTAAATCATAAGCGATAAACCTACGAGTACGAAGCATATACTCCCTAATAACCAAAGTGCTCGGTTTTTATAAATATCGGCTAATGTTGGAATTAAAAAGCTACATATCATTTGAATAACTGTAAATACAGTTATGAGAGTACCAGCTTGTTCGCTACTGACACCCATACTTTGATTTGCGGGCGCAAGCCAAGTCGTAATGGAGTAAAAGATTCCTGATTGTAGTCCGAAAAAGATTGTGAACAACCATGCTTTTTTATTTCTTAAAGGTAAACTATTATTCTTTTTATCTTGTGTACTCGTATTCTTTTTTCGTTTCATAACCGGATACCAAAATATAATAGCGATAATAGTAAGTACACCCCAAAAAGCGAGTGCCATATTCCAATCTTCTTTTAATACATGTTGTAAAGGGATCGTTAACCCTGCACTTAAAGAAGCACCAGTTCCCATACCTACTGAATATATGCCAATCATTAAGCCGATTTTCGTAGGGAATTTTTCTTTAATAAAACCTGATAGTAACGGACCTGCAAGTGCAATTCCGATGCCGATAAATAAAGAGCTCGCGAATAATGTGGAAATGGAAGAGGTAAAAGCCCTCATACATGTAGCAAAGCCAATTAAAATAAGACAAGCCATAATTGCCTTTTCTGCTTCGAATTTTTTAATTACCTTCCCAGTCAGTAAGGCGAATGTCCCCATACAAAAAACAGGAATAGCTGTTAAAAAACTAACGGAAAAATTGCTTATATTTAAGTCTTGTCGGATTGTTTCTAATAAAGGTGAAATAGATGTAATTCCGATACGTAAATTAATGGAAACAAAAAATAGTGCTAGTATATACAAATAAGTTCGTTCTTGATGTTTCAATTTCATTTTCTCCTCTCATAAACATCAGATGTTATTGAGTATATCATCTGATGTTTTAGTGTAATATATAAGGAGCTTATTTCAGCTCCAAATTTTGAACAGCGTATGTTCGAGCCTCTTCGGCATTTTGTTTTAAAATAGCTTGGAATAATTTTTCATGAATGTCAGAGTTATCTTCATAGTTCGCTGTATTTAATATTAATTGGCTTAAAATGTGGCGAAGGGCAGGTACGAAAGATTGATACAAATCAAGTAGAACTTCGTTTTTGCTCGCCTTTGCAACTGCTAGATGAAACTGAATGTCTGCATCTATGTATGCTACATAATTTCCTTCTTGAAGGGCATTTTTTCTTTTATTCAAATGTCCTTTTAAATATAAAAGATCCTCTTCGCTTCGGCGCTGTGCCGCTAACATCGCTACTTCTTTATCTAACATATTTCTTGCTTCATACACATGATTAATATTAGCTGCTTGCAATCGTTTTTCAAATGAATCTTGTGTTGTATTTAGTGAGACAATACGAGTACCTTGTCCTTGTCGAACTTCTAAGATGCCGGCATGTACTAATATCTTTATGCTTTCTCGCAGCGTCGAACGCCCTACACCTAACTCTTCCATTAATTGCGGCTCTGTAGGGAGGCGATCACCAACTTCATACTCGCCAGAAAAGATTTTTTCTTGTAGACGTTCCAACACTTCATCGACTAATTTCCGTCGAGAAACTTTTGAAAAAGATTTCTTTTCGTTTATATTCATCTGCTCATCTCCTGTTATATTAGTTTTTATGATAACCAATTTAAGTTCTGTTGACAATGTTATTTTTTAGGTAGTTGAAATGGGATACTAAAATAGGATTTATAAGACATAAAAAAATTTTTTTTGAAAAAATCAATCAAAATAGATCCTTCAATTGTATTTAATAACTCGTCAAAAACACTTTCCCTTTCGTTTTCTCAGCAGACTGCACGACATCAACCGCCGTTTTCACATCCGCTAAGTCATACGTAGAATGTACTTTCATAAAACGTAATTGCTTATTTTCCACTAAGCGAATTAAGTGACGAAACGTTTCTTGCCATTTATATGGTGACACTTCTGTATTCCAATGTCGTAAATGAAATATGTTCGCGTGCACTTTTGCTTTCGTGACAATCTCTGACCAGTTTACTTGTATACCTGATAGAAGGCCGATAGTTAAAAAGCGTCCATTTGGACGTAAGGAGAAAGCTAATTCATTTCCATCCGGTCCCCCGATAGAATCAATCGCTGCATCTGCACCAAGCCCATTTGTTAACTCCATAACTGTTTCATAAAGCGGGGCAGTGGAAGTATCTATTACATATTCGGCACCGAGGCGCAGTAATTCTTCTGTATGCTTATTATTTCTCGTAACTGCAATTAATCGGAAGTTTAAAATTTGTGATAACTGAGCAAAAAGATGACCAATAGCGGATCCACAAGCATTTACTAATAAAATATCATTCTGTTTTAAGTTTAGTGTTTCTGTGCATGTGACCCACGCCGTAAGGGGATTAATATACATTTGTGCCGCTGTAAAATCATCGATTGAATCAGGAATAGGGACTACAAAATCAGCTGATGTTGTAACGAACTCTTGCCAAGTACCATCTCCGCGTAAAGGTAAAACACGTTTACCGATAAGATCTCTAGTAACGCCCGCGCCTACATCTTCTACAATACCAACACCTTCATAACCAGGTATGTTAGGTAAAGGGATTCTATGTGCATACGCTCCGGTTATGGGAATTAAGTCAGATGGATTAATCGGTCTAACTAACATACGAACTAAAACTTCATTATCTTTTAATGGTTTTATATTTTTATATTCAACTTGTAATACATCTTTTGGGTTACCAAACTTGTGAAATTGAATGTGTTTTCCGTGCAAGATAAATGTTCCCCCTTAGTTTGATTGGGTTTATTATAGCATTTTTGGTTTGAGGGGTTATTTCATTAGTACTAAATAAAAGGGAACAGAAAGTCGTCGTTTATACTTTGAGGAGATTTTGATTGTGCAAACTTTTAAAATATACATTAATTATGTAGCATTGTATGGATTGCTGAATAATAATCTTACATAAACATCAATGCATTTCGATATACAATATTTCGTATTTGTATTTGGTAATGAGGATGAAGAGGAATCAGTGACTTATCCCGCTATTTGTGGGAGTGGGGCTGTATGTAAAAGCCTTCACTTTATCAAAATGTAAGTTGCATCTTGTATAATGTAATGGTGGAGGTCAGATATGAAAAAAATAAGTTTAAATATAGATTTGGATACAAATGTATTGGAAGTGGTATTTATTCCAAGAAGGTTTATTATTTTATGGATTACACTCGTATATATAGCTTCAATGCTTTTAGAATTTCGTAATAATATTTTCTCTATGGATAGTTTTTTCTTTACAATAGTCATTGTTATTCATACTATTTTTCATTGGTATGCGAGTTCATTAAAAAATAGGCAATTGTTGTACTTCTTTTTTGTACAACTTTTCATTGTGTTTTTGGCTGCATTTATTGCAACAAATGCTTCGATAGCGATTTTTGTTGGATTAACTCCTATTTTAATCGCCCAAAGTTTATATGTTTATAACAATATATTTAAAGTAATGGCAGTTTTTACTTTTATGTATGCAATATTTTGTGCTGCAATTAGTATTAATTATGGTGTGAATAAATTAGCTATTCTTATCTCTATGTTTCTTTTAGTATTAGCAATTATTATTCCTTTTTCTTACATTAATAAGCAGCAATTTGATGCACGTAATCGTATACAGAGCTATATTCAAGAGTTAGAGTCTGCATATATGAGAGTGGAAGAATTGACATTAGCTAATGAAAGGCAGCGTATGGCAAGAGATTTACATGATACGTTAGCGCAAGGTTTAGCAAGCTTAATTATGCAATTGGAAGCAATAGATGCCCATATGCAAAAGGGGAATACAGGACGCTCTCAAGAGATTATGAAACAAACTATGATAAGAGCGAGACAAACTTTACATGATGCAAGGTTGGTTATTGATGATTTGCGTCATACTACTAATTCATTTAATGGAGCAGTAAAAGAAGAGGTTCAACGTTTTTCTGAAGCTACGTCTATACATGTGAGATTTACTATCCAAAGTCCGCCGTATATTTCAAGCGTAGTAAAAGAGCACTGCTTATATGTAATTAGTGAATGTTTAACGAATATCGCAAAACATTCACAGGCAACAGATGTAAATTTAAAAGTTGAATATATCGATGACCTTGAAAAGCTTACTATTGAAGTTGAAGATAATGGAATTGGTTTTGACACTGGATATATCGGTAAGAATCCTGGACATTATGGTTTAATTGGCTTAAATGAGCGTGTTCGATTGATTAAGGGAGAAATACATATATTGAGTGAAAAGATGAAAGGTACGAAAGTGTATATTCAAGTGCCTATAAATAAAGAAGGAGATAGCCATGAAGCATAACGTATTAATTGTAGACGATCATTTCGTTGTGAGAGAGGGTCTGAAATTAATAATAGAAACGAGTGATTCATTTCAAATTATAGGTGAGGCTGCAAACGGAGAAGAAGCTCTTTCTTTCATAGAAAAAAAGAAACCTGATGTCATTTTAATGGATTTAAATATGCCTAAAATGAGTGGCTTAGAAACAATTGAGGCTTTAAATAAAAAACAAAATCATACGCCGATTATTATATTAACTACTTATAACGAAGATGAATTAATGTTAAAGGGAATTGAGTTAGGGGCAAAAGGATATTTGCTAAAAGATACGGATCGTGAGAATTTGTTTCGAACATTGGAAGCGGCTATTCGAGGTGAGATTTTACTACAACCAAATATTATGGAAAAGATAGTGAAGTATAAAAGGAAAGAAGTACATGCTGATAAGGTTGCAAAAAATAACTTAACGGTTAAAGAATTGTTTGTGCTGAAAGCTATTGCGCGCGGATATAAGAATAAAGAAATTGCATTTGATATGGGAATAGCTGAGCGAACGGTAAAAGCATATTTAACAAATATATACAATAAATTAGGTGTTAATTCACGGTCAGAAGCAGTAGCTGTATCTATTGAAAGGAAGTTAATTCATTTTTAAAACATTATATATGCCCAATCGTACATTATAGGCTTGCCCTTTTGTACGATTTTTTTATTTCTTTCTCATGTTATGCTTCAGAAAGTATGAGAGATTTAAGAACAATCTAATTGCATTACAATTATAGACGTTTCTAATGTAGGAAAGGAAGAAGAATAATTAAATGGAAACTTTGCTTTTAATTCCTGTATTAATTTTCTTTATTTGGCTGCAAAGCAAACAAAGAAAATTAAACTGGATAGATATTATAACTTTTCTCATGATGATAGGGATTATTACTTATATGGCGCCGCAACCAATGACTAGGGATTTACAAGCAGAGTTACTGGCAGTTACGCTTATTTCTTTCGCTATTGGTGTTTGGCAAGGTGGGGGAATTACAGTCTGTTATGAGGATGAAATTTTATATATTACAAATGGAAAACAGTATTTCATTTCATGGATTCTCTTAATAATTGGTAACATAATTATTATTAATATATTTGAAGGTGGATTTACATTTAATGGACCGTGGTTTCTTTTGTGTAGTGTTGTCATTACATCTGGGGTGAAAACCAGTATTCTATGTGTTCTGTACAAATTAACAGTGCGAAATTGAATGGAAAATCAAAGCTGTTTTCTTTTATCCCAACATAAAACGTATTGCTGTAAATTCATTCAAAGATTGCAGTTGATAAGAAATGGGGGAGTTAACACAGATGTTTCTACCTATTACTACATTTTATAGGTTTAGTTGGCTGGGGAGTTTTGCTTTCTCTTCAGAAAAGGTTAGCAGGAATAGAGCGTTTTCGAGGACCGAAGAACTAAATGCTAATTTGTATGAAAAGAAATGTATAGATTCAGTTAGTAATATTTATGAGAAAATAACGATAGATTTTGTGAAATATGGTGATAATTATGTATCGGGCCATGCGGAACCTTATGCAACAATTGTCATAACGAGCGGCGATATGCTTGTTGGAAGTGGACGGGTTAATGAGTATGGAGAATTTAAAATATATACGAATAATCATCTGGAAGAGTATTTGATAATAAAGGTTCAGTTGATATTAGGTGGTTTTTATCAAGATAGTATAATAGTAAAGGTAGATTGTTAATTTATAATGATTCCAGTTTTTATTTACTAAATAAAAGTAAAAGGAAGCAACAATTTGTTGCTTCCTACATCTATTAAGCCGAAGCTTTCTTCATTCTCTCAAGTAAACTAGATAAAATATGCGTACGATAAGATTCTAGTTTTTTACCTTCGTAAGTACGAATCCCTAATTTTTTAAGTTCTTTTACATACCAACCTTTGCTTCCGAAATACATGAAATCGCTCCCCTTCAACTTTGTTTTTAGTAGTTCTGATTGTACTTGGAGGTACAGGTAATATAATGAAGGAAATGAATTTCGCGCGAAAATGGTTAACTTTGTTGCAAAAGACATATATACTAAGGATAGTATATAACGAGGTGGGCAAGACGTGATTATAGAGAAGCACGAAATTCAAATTGACCAAATTACGAGCGGTAAAGTGAATATCTTTACTTTCTATAGAAATAGAAAGCAAGTTGATGATCATTTTTTACGATTGCAAGAACCATCGCTTACAGCAAACTACTTCTTCCATTTTCATTTTGATGCAGAGAGCTTGCATCTTCTGCAGGAAGAGTTTCCAGGCGTATATCCGTACGACCGTAGTGACACGATTCACGACTGGACGGAAAAGATGAAAGCGGAATTGCAACATCAGATCCAAACAGGAAAATGGAATAAGCGCGTACGTATCGGTAATCGTATTCTAGATGTGGCGTTTACGTGGTGTGACGAAGATATAGTAGAGTGAAAAAGAAGCGGATGACGCTTCTTTTTTTTAGCGCTGGAATAAAACGAGCTTACCTGCAGAAGATGTGCAGCGATGTGTTTTTTCATACAATCCTTTCTCTTGTAAAATAGATTCACCTTTTGCTTTCGCTTCTTTTTCAGTTGCCGCCTCGAATGATTCATCTAATGCTTTTGAACCATCTTTTTCAAAGACTGTTAGAACGTATACTCCCATGAAAATTCCCTCCAATAATAAAAATCAGAATCTTATAACTATTTTGGCATAAATCACTAGAATATGCAAAGAAATATATGACATTGCGTGTTACAATAAAGTGAAACTTTAACTAATGGGGAGTCTTTTCATCCCCATTAGTTATTAGTTGAACCAATCGGGTATTTATGGGCAGTTTACTTTCAGATTGGCTTCTTTGCCTACTGCCCGTTAATACGGGGTAAAGTGAAACTTTAATCAGTGGGGAGTTTTTTATTTCCTGCTTATTACTAGTTTTGACCAATTGAGCATTTATTGTTTGTGTTCATGCGGATAAAATGAAACTTTTGAAATATAGAAAGGATCGTTATTTGTGAAACAAGTGAAGTTTATACATGCGGCTGATTTGCATTTGGATAGTCCGTTTAAAGGGATGGAAATGAATGTAGCACAGTCTGTTTGGGAGAGAATGAAGCAGAGTACGTTTGAATCGTTCGAGCGTATTGTTGATAAAGCGATTCAAGAGCGCGTTGATTTCGTATTGCTAGCCGGGGATTTGTATGATGCGGAGACGAGAAGTTTGAGAGCGCAAGTGTTTGTACGCGAGCAAATGAAGCGACTGTCGCAGTACGATATCCCTGTTTTTATTATTCACGGTAACCACGATCATTTAGGGGGAAGCTGGGCAGCAATTGAGTTTCCGGAAAATGTTCATGTGTTTACGGAGCCTTATGTAGAAGAGAAATCATTTTATAAAAATGGTGAGTTGTTAGCTTCTATTTACGGGTTTAGTTATTTGCAGCAAGTGGTAACGGATAATATGACAGCGCAGTATACGAAAATGAGTGATGCGCCTTTTCATATTGGCATGCTTCACGGAAGTGTGGAAGGGGATGCAGAGCATAATCGCTATGCACCGTTTCAAATTCGTGAGCTAAAAGAAAAGCAGTTTGATTATTGGGCTCTTGGCCATATACATAAACGTGAAATTCTATCAGAAGAGCCATGCATTATTTATCCAGGTAATATACAAGGACGTCATCGTAAGGAAACAGGAGAAAAGGGTGCGTACCTGATTGAACTCACGAAACAAGGAACGCAATGTTCATTTTTCCATACGGCGGATGTTGTATGGGATGAGATAGAAGTGAATATTGATGGACTGGAAACTGTTGATGACCTTATGACGAGCGCGTCAAGTGCGATGAATGAATGCAGAAGAGAAGAGGAAGGTATGCTTTTAACTGTCGTATTTACAGGGCAGGGTCCACTTTCTCCTTATTTGCGTGAAGACAAGCGCGTGGAAGAGATTTTTCATATTTTAGCAGCGGGAGAAGAGCGAAAAGACTTTGTATATGCGATGAAGTGGAAAAACGAGACGGTTTCTTTTGCAGAAATTGAACGTTTGAAAGAGGAAAATCATTTCGTCGGTAGCGTGCTAAAAGAGTTAGAAGCTTTCACAAATATGGACGGAGTGTTGCGCACCATTTGGACATCTCCTGTAGCGCGTAATAGCATTGAATCTTTTACGGAAGAAGAGAAGAAAGAGATTCAAAAGGAAGCGGAAAATATTATTTTAGAGCAATTATTCCAGCAAGAGAGGGATAAAAAATGAGAATTGAAAAACTCCATATTTATGGCTATGGAAAACTAGAAAATGTGGAAATGGATCTTTCAATGCTGACGGTGTTGTACGGTGAAAATGAAGCGGGGAAATCGACAATTCGCTCGTTTATGAAAAGTATTTTATTCGGTTTTCCAACGAGAGGACAGCGCCGCTATGAGCCGAAAGAAGGCGGGAAGTATGGCGGAGCAGTTACTGCTCAAACAGAAAAGTACGGCCGTTTGAAAATTGAACGATTGCCAAAGACGGCAGTTGGTGAGGTGACCGTTTATTTTGAAGATGGGAAAACTGGCGGCGAAGATATTTTAAACGATATATTAAGCGGTGTGAATGAAAGCTTATTTGATTCTGTTTTTTCATTTGATATGCATGGTTTGCAAAATATTCATCAGCTCGGCGAAGCGGATATCGGTAATTATTTATTTTCGGCAAGTGCAGTCGGAAGCGATGCGTTATTGCAGTTAGATAAAAAATTAGAAAAAGAAATGAGTCAGCGCTTTAAGCCGAGTGGTCGTAATCCTGAAATTAATGTGTCACTGCAAGAGATGAAGAAACTTGAAGAGAAGATGAAAGAGTGGCAAGTGAAAATTGGCACGTATGAAAAACAGGTCGAGCAGTTAAAAGAAAGTGAAGAGAAGCTTGCTTCTGTTCGTGCGGAAAAAGAGAGTGCCGAAAAACGAAAGCAAGATTATGAAATATTAGCGGCGCTTGAGCCTCTCGTTATTGAAAAGAGTGCGCACGAGAAAGTGTTGAAAAGCGAGAACGGGCAGTTTCCTGTAAACGGAATTGCGCGCTATGAGGCGGTAAAGGCAAAGATAGAACCGCTGCAAGTACAAGTAGATTCACTTCAAAAAAAGATAGAAACAGTGCAATCAGAAATTGATTCCACAGAAATAGATGAAGCATTTTTACAAAAGGAAAGTTATGTAGAAGAACTTCGTATGCAGCATATGTCTTATGAAAATGCACGCCAAGAAATGCGTGATATGGCGGGAAGTATTGCGAATATAAAAGAAGAAATCGCAGAACTACAGCAACAAATTGGCGCTACTTTTGAACAAGAGACTGTTCTTTCATTTGATATAAGTTTAGCGACGAAAGAGTTAATTACACAAACGGTGCAAAAGGCGCGCGAATTAGAAACGCAAAAAGTACAGCTTGATGATCGTTTTAAAACGGCTCAAGAGCAATTAGAAGAGCAAGAAGAAAATATAAGACAAATCAGCCAGCAAATGTTGGCGGATGAAGAACGAAATACGTTAGTTGAGAAAGAAAAATCATTTCAAGATGCGGCATTTTTAGGAATGGGCGCAGAGAGAATGAAGCGTAAGTATGAGGAAAAAGCAGGGGCGGCTATGCAAAAGAAAAAACAGTGGCAAAGAGTTTGTCTTCTGTTACTTCTTATTAACACGCTTGTTTTATTCACGAGTCTATTTATAGATAACCGCGTGCTGTTATTTATTAGTGTTATTGTTTTTGTAGGGATTGTTTTAGCACTCGTTTTATATAAAGATCCTTCGGGTGGATTACAAGAAGAGCTTCTTACTCTTCAGCAAAGTGCTGGCGGGCGTCAAAGTGAAGAGGCGATGTCCGTTCGTTATCAGTTAGAAAAGGATGAAGAGATTCGGAAATTATTTGAGCGAGAGTCTTATAAATTACAACAAATGGAACGTGCTTATGATAAAGTCGTTTCATCTTATGAAGAATGGGAGAGAGAAACTTTCCAAATAGGAGAACAAGTAGATGCGTATAAAACGCGCTATATGTTCCCTCAATTTTTTACATATGCGCACATGTTGCCAGCGTTTGAGCGTATTGAAAAAATGCAGCAATTATATCGTGAGCTAGAGAAACAAGGCGCTCGGAAATCTTCATTATATGAAATGATTTCGCACTTTGAGCATAAACTAGAAACTGTTATCGGTAGTAAAGAGTATAGTAATTTGCATGAGGCGCAAAGTCGTATGCAAAATGAAAAAGAGAAGCGCCAAACTTGTAAGCAGCTGAAAGAGAAGCTGGCGGAATGGCAAGAAGAATATGAGTTCATGCAAGAGCAATTAAAACAACTACTAGTAGAACGAGATAACTTATGGCATATTGCAGATTCTACTGATGAAGAGATGTTTTTAGAAGCAGGTAAGCGGGCAGAAAAACGTGAAGATGCGGATAAGCAAATGGGGCGTTTATTACCTCAAATTGATTTGTTAGAACAGCGCTTAACGAGTTTGTCATTAGTTGAGCATTATGAGGCTGACGGTTATGATGAAAAATTAAAGCAAGAAATTACAGTCGCGCAAAGCTGTCTGGTGCAAGAGAAAGAACTGACAGAGCGTATTGCGAAGCATCGAATAGAAATTGCGAATTTAGAAGAAGGCAGTACGTATGGTGATTTACTACATGAGTGGGAAATGAAAAAATCACAAGTGCGTGAACAAGTGAAGAAGTGGGCTGCTTATGCGGCCGCAAAGACAGTATTAACGAAAACGAAGCAGTATTATCATGAAGTGCATCTTCCGCGCATTTTACAAAAATCTGAAGAGTATTTCGTATATTTAACAGGCGGAAGATATAGTAAAATATTCTCACCGTCAGAAGCGGAACCTTTCATTGTCGAACGTAACGATGGTATGCGTTTTTACAGTCATGAACTAAGCCAAGCGACAGCGGAGCAGTTATATTTATCATTGCGATTCGCGCTAGCGAAAACGTTTGAGCATGACTATCCATTTATTATTGATGATAGCTTCGTACATTTTGACGCGGTAAGGACGAATCGAACGATTGAACTTATAAAGGAAATTGCGAAAGATAGACAAGTTATCTTCTTTACATGCCATGCGCATTTATTAACGTATTTTACAGAAAAACAGATTATAAAATTAGTGCGTAAGCGTAAAGAAAATGAGTTGTAGTATGCTATACTAAAAGTAACTGATTTGGTGGAGGAATTCGAATGAAAAAGAAAATTGTAGAATATGAAGTTGGTGAACAAGTCGATGTTTTCTTGTTAATTAAAACAGCGACAAAAGGTCTCGCAAGCAATGGTAAGCCGTTTTTAACAGTAATCTTACAAGATCCAAGTGGAGATATTGAAGCGAAGCTATGGGATGTATCACCAGAAGTTGAGAAACAATATGTAGCGGAAACAATCGTTAAAGTAGCTGGAGATATTTTAAACTACAAAGGACGTATTCAATTACGTGTGAAACAAATCCGTGTTGCGAATGAAAATGAAGTAACAGATATCTCGGATTTCGTAGAAAAAGCTCCAATAAAAAAAGAAGATATGGTTGAGAAAATTACGCAATACATATTTGAAATGAGAAACCCGAACATACAGCGTCTAACAAGACATTTATTAAATAAGCACCAAAACGAATTTTTAGAATATCCAGCAGCGACAAAGAACCATCACGAGTTCGTATCTGGACTAGCTTACCATGTTGTATCAATGTTAGATTTAGCGAAAGCTATATCAGCTCTATACCCATCGTTAGATAAAGACTTACTATATGCGGGCGTTATTTTACACGACCTTGGTAAAGTATTCGAACTATCTGGCCCAATCTCTACAACGTATACGTTAGAAGGAAATTTACTAGGCCACATTTCTATCATGGTGAACGAAATTGGTAAAGCAGCAGACGAACTACAAATCGATGCAGAGGAAGTATTAATCCTTCAGCACATCGTCCTTTCCCATCACGGAAAAGCAGAATGGGGTAGTCCAAAACCACCATTAGTAAAAGAAGCAGAAATTCTGCACTACATCGATAACTTAGATGCAAAAATGAACATGATGGACCGCGCATTAGGACGTACAAAACCAGGCGAATACACAGAACGTGTCTTTGCACTTGATAATCGTTCGTTCTATAAACCGACGTTCCATAATTAATAATGTGAATAAAGTGGCCTCATTAAGTGTTAATACGCTTAGTGGGGCTGTTGTATAATGATAATAAAGTTATTGAATTTTGATTATTAAAAGCTAAGAGCCTTACTACATTCTACGTAGTAAGGCTCTTTAAAGTTGTTTCAAATTACATCCATCTGTTCGTTCAAATGTAACTATTCGCAATTATTTGATATTATATAGGTGAATAGAAAGATAAATTAAAATTTAGTTTCGTAGTTGTAAAAGGAGGTTATTTATCCAACATTAACGGGCAGTAAAACTCCCACCTCAAAATTTGGCTGGAGTAAAGAAGTTAGGTGGGGGTCGGGCTGCCCGTAAACGTCCGATTGGTGAGGGCTGATTATAGGTTCACTTTATATTATTCTCTTATAATTTTCCAAAAAGGAGAGTTTATGAAAAAGATTATTGTTTTTGTATTAACGATATTTATATTATTCTCAGGATTTGCAACACAAAGTTATGCGTTGTCAGATTCGCAATCTGCGGCAATACAAGCGTTGCTAGATGATGCCTGTCGTATATCAGGTGTGCCGGGAATGTCAATCTCAATACTTGCTGATGATGAAGTGTTCTACTTTTCTTCAGGGTATGC